>NZ_JBAQLP010000038.1:0-21392 GCF_049301935.1 Pseudomonas sp.
TACGTGCTGTAAATGAGCATTTGATTCGCTTCGCTCCCCCCTATGGGGCCGCGCTGAAGCGCGTTCAGCCTTACGGCTGTGAGGCCGTTTTTAACGCAGTATTGCCAACGCAGGTAGTTTTTCAACAGCCTGCTAATCAAGGCCCGCTACAGGCCAGGGCCACCAGCACCGCGCACTCGGCTATTTCCAGCAGTGCTCCGGCGGTATCACCGGTGGTACCGTCCAGGCGTTTCAGCATCAAGCTGCGCAGCCAGATAAATACGCCTCCGGCTACCAGCCAGGCGAGCAGCGCCGGCCAGCCGAAGAGCAACATGGCCGCGGCATTGGCGGCCAGCACCCAGGGCAGTTGCCGGCGCGGCAGATGCTCGGCCAGGGCCTGACCGAGGCCACCGGCCCGCACATAGGGCGTGGTCAGAAACAGCAGCGGCAACAGACAACGCGCCAGCCAGGGCACCAGGACCAACAGTAGCCCGGCACCGCTCTCCAGCAAGGCCACCAGGGCGGCAAACTTGAGCAACAGCAGCAGTACCAGCACCACCACGGCAATCGGCCCGCTGCGCGGGTCTTTCATAATGGCCAGGGTGCGTTGCTTATCACCAAAGCCACCGACCCAGGCATCGGCGCTGTCGGCCAGACCATCCAGATGCAGGCCGCCACTGATGCCCACCCACAAGGTCAGCAACAACGCCGCCTGCAACAGCACGGCGCTATCACCCAGCAGTTGCTGCGCGGCGAGCAGCAACCCACCGATCAACAGCCCCACCAGCGGATAGCACAGCAGCGAACGGCCGATCTGCTCAGGCGTCGGCATGCCAGCCAGGGTCACCGGCAGGCGGGTAAGAAATTGCAGGGCAATCCACCAGGGTGTCATGCGCGTTCCCACAACTGCCCCTGCTGATCCAGGCACAGCTGAAAGCGCTCGGCATGGCCCACCACCACCTGCAGCAGGCCGTTGCGCGGCAGACCACGGGCGCGGGCCAGCAGCAGGCGGATCACCCCACCATGGGTCACCAGCAGCAGACGCTCGCCGCTATAACTCGCCTGCAAGCGCTGCAAGGCGCCTAATATCCGCGCCTCGAAGGCCAGCAGCGGCTCGCCCTCGGGCGGGGTAAAGGCATAGGGCTCGCGCCAGAAACGGCCGAGATCTTCTGCGCTGGTCTGCATCAGTTCGGCGCTGCTACGACCTTCCCAGGCACCGAAATGCAGCTCCTGCAGATCCGGCTCCAGGCTCAGTGGCAGGCCGTGCTGCGTCGCCAGTTCTTCGGCAAAACGCGCACAGCGCTGCAAAGGCGAGCTGATCAGCCGATCCCAGGGGCCGGCCTCGGCCACCGCCGCGCGCAGCTGCGCCCAGCCGGTTGCGGTCAGGGCATCGTCGAGACTGCCGCGCAGGCCGCCGCCCAGCTCGGTTTCACCGTGGCGCAGCAGTTCCAGATAGACCGTCATGCCGGGCGCTCGGCCACCGCCGCCTCGGCAAAGGTGGCCATCTCGTTGTGCAGGCTGCAGGCCAGTTGCAGCAGCGGCACCGCTAGAGCCGCACCACTGCCCTCGCCCAGGCGCAGCCCCAGATCGAGCAAGGGCTCGGCCTGCAGCGCCTTGAGCACCCGTTGGTGCCCCGGCTCGGCACCACTGTGGGCAAACAGCAGCCAGTGGCGACACTCCGCATTCAGCTGCACCGCCAATAGCGCGGCAACGCTGCAGATATAGCCGTCCACCAGGGCAGTAATGCCCTGCTGCGCGCAGGCCAGATAGGCACCGCTGAGCGCGGCAATCTCGAAGCCGCCGAGGCGCTGCAGGATGTCGATGGGTGCGCTGATGGCCGGGCGATGCAACTCCAGCGCGGCCTCAATCACCGCAGCCTTGTGCGCCACGCCCGCACTGTCCAGGCCGGTACCAGGGCCAACCAGTTCCTGCGCCGGACACTGCAGCAGCAGGCAGGCCATGGCCGTGGCCGCGGTGGTATTGCCGATACCCATCTCGCCACCGATAAACAGCTGGCTGCCGGCTGCATGGGCGCGCAGTACGCTGGCCTGGCCAGCATCCAGGGCCATGAGTAACTGCGCGGCAGTCATCGCCGGGCCCTGGGCGATGTTAGCCGTGCCCGCACCGATATGCAGATGACGCACGCCGCGCAGCGGCTCCAAAGGCAACGCGGTGCCCAGGTCGATGACCTCAAGCGTCGCGCCCAGCTGTTTGGCCAATACACTGATCGCCGCGCCACCATTGACGAAGTTGCGCAGCATCTGCCCGGTGACCGCCTGGGGGAATGCCGATACGCCTTCGGCGACCACGCCATGGTCGCCGGCAAAAATGCTGATCCACAGCTGCTCGATCTGCGGCCGCTGAGTACCCTGCATGGCCGCCAGCGCAATCGCCAGCCGCTCCAAGTGGCCAAGCGAGCCGGCCGGTTTGGTCAGCTGTTGCTGCCGCGCCTGGGCCTTGTTGCGCGCCGGTATATCCAGCGCCTGACAGCCCTGTTGCCACCATTGCTCACTCATAACGCCTCTCCTTTGAGAACCATCGGCAAACCCGCCACGCTAAACAGCACACGTTCACAGCGCTCGGCCAGGGCCTGATGCAGCCAACCGGCCTCGTCGACATAGCGGCGGGTCAGCTCGCCCAGCGGCACCACGCCCAGGCCGGTTTCATTGCTGACCAGCACAATCCGCCCCGGCAAGCCACTCAGACAGTCCAGCAGCGCATCGCGCTCGGCGCTCAGGCGCGCCGGATCATCCAGCATTAACAGATTGGTCAGCCATAGGGTCAGGCAATCGACCAACAGGCACTTGTCCGCGCCCGCCTGCTCATGCAACACCCGGGCCAGGGCCAGGGGTTCCTCCACCAGGCCCCAGTGCGCCGGACGACGCTCGCGGTGCTGCTGGATGCGCGTATTCATCTCGCCATCCAATGGCTGGCTGGTGGCGATATAGGTCACCGCCAGGCCGGACTCGGCCGCCAGCCGCTCGGCCAGGCGACTCTTGCCGGAACGGGCACCGCCGAGAATCAGTTCATGCATGACTCACCTTCGTTCAATTGACCGCCCGCCATCCGTAGCCCGCATAGTTCACGCAGCCGGGCCGTATCCAGATGCGCCTCAACCAGATCGGCCAGGCGCTCGATATCGCGTTCGCGCAGGGCGTGGTAATCCACTGCCTGCACCTCGCGCAGGCCGGCCCAGCGCAGCAGTGCGCTGCACGCCTCCGGGGTTTCAAACAGGCCATGCAGATAGGTGCCGAGCACCTGGCCATCGGCGCTTATGCCGCCGTCGCTGCGGCCATCGTCCAGTTGCACCGCCGCCGCTTGCAGGGCCGCGCCCGTGCTGACCCCGGCATGAATCTCGTAACCGCTGACCGGGACATTTTCCAGGCACAGCCGGCCGCGCACATTGCGCAGCTGCTTCTCGGCTTCCAGCACCGTGCAGAAATCCAGCAACCCCAGCCCTGGGCTGGAACCCGCCGCACCTTCCAAGCCATGGGGGTCGTCGATCTGCGTGCCGAGCATCTGCAAGCCGCCACAGATACCCAGCAGCTTGCCGCCATAACGCAGGTGTCTAGAGATGGCTGCCGGCCAGCCCTGCTGACGCAGAAAATCCAGATCGCTGCGTACGCTCTTCGAGCCGGGCAGGATGATCAGGTCGGCCGCCGGAATCGCCTGACCGGGGCCAACAAACGTCAGCTCGACCTGCGGATGCAGGCGCAGCGGGTCGAAATCGGTGTGGTTGCTGATGCGCGGCAGCACCGGCACCACCACCTTGATCCGCTCGGCCGCCTTGGTGCTCTGGCGAATATCGATGGCGTCCTCGGCCTCCAGATGGAAATCCATCAGGTAGGGCAATACGCCCAGTACCGGCTTGCCGGTGCGCTGCTCCAGCCAGTCCAACCCAGGCTGCAACAGGGCGATATCGCCACGAAAACGGTTGATCACAAAGCCCTGCACCCGCGCCTGCTCGCTTTCGGAGAGCAAGGCCAGGGTGCCGACCAGATGGGCGAACACGCCGCCCTTGTCGATATCGGCAATCAGCAGCACCGGGCAATCCACCGCCTCGGCAAAGCCCATATTGGCGATATCGCCGGCACGCAGGTTGATCTCCGCCGGCGAACCGGCGCCCTCCACCATCACCACTGGGTAGGCCGCACTCAGGCGCTGATGCGACTGCAGCACCGCCTGCAGCGCCACCTTTTTGTAGTCGTGATAAGCCACGGCATCCATGCTGCTGAGCGCGCGACCGTGGATGATCACCTGGGCGCCGGTGTCGCTATTGGGCTTGAGCAGCACCGGGTTCATATCGGTGTGCGGCGCCAGCCCGGCGGCCTGGGCCTGCACCGCCTGGGCGCGACCGATTTCGCCGCCATCGGCGGTGACGGCCGAGTTGAGCGCCATATTCTGCGGTTTAAACGGCACCACGCTAACGCCCTGGCGCTTGAGCCAGCGGCATAGCGCGGTTACCAGGGTGCTTTTGCCGGCATCCGAGGTGGTGCCCTGCACCATCAGCGTACTCATGCAAACTCTCCAGCAAAGGCAGTTAACGCGTGCTGCAACCGTTGCCAACCCGGTTCGTCTGCCGGCAGGCCGAAACGTAGGCTGCTGGGACTGTTGAAAAGCCGAGTGAGAATGCCCTTGCTGGCAAGAAACTCGTGCAACTCCTTAGCCTGCGGCGTGCAGCAGAACTGAAATAGCGCGCAGCCACCGGTGGGTGCGAAGCCTTGCGCGCCGAGCAGCGTGGCCAGGCGCTCACCGTCGGCCAATAGGCGTTGACGCTGCTGGCGCTGGCCGGCGTGATCCTGCAGCAACGCGCTGGCCACCACCCGGCTCGGCCCGCTGATTGCCCAGGGTCCGAGCAGCTCGGCCAGCGGCTCCAGCACAGCCGGCTGGGCCAGGACAAAGCCCAGACGAATACCGGCCATAGCGAAAAACTTGCCAAACGAGCGCAAAACGATCAGCCCCGGTCGCTCGCTAAAGGCCGCCAGGCTGTATTCTGGGGTGCAATCGATAAAAGCCTCATCCACCACCAACCAGCCGCCGCGCTCGGCCAGGCGGGCGTGCCAGTCCAGCAGGCGCTTGGGCTCAATACGTCGCCCGGTAGGGTTATTCGGATTGACCAGCAGCAGCACATCCAAACGCTCCAGCGCCCGCTCGATAGCACCCTCGCTGATCTCCAGCAGCTTATGCCCCTCGCGCTGCCAGGCCGCGGCGTGCTCGGCATAGGCTGGCGAGACGATGCCGACCCGTGCATCACGTACCAGACGCGGCAGGGCCTGGATCGCGGCCTGGGAGCCGGCTACCGGCAGCAGATTGCTTACCCCGTAGTAATCGCGCGCGGCGATTTCCAGGCCGTCATCCTGCTCGGGCAAGCGCGCCCAGGCACTGGCGGGAATCGCCGGCAGCGGCCAACCGTAAGGCGCGATGCCGGTGGACAGGTCCAGCCAATCCGCCAGGGCAATGCCATAACGCAGCGCCGCGGCGCGCAGACGGCCGCCGTGTTCAAGCATAAAAAGCTCCCCACAACAGCAGCAGCGCCAGCCACAGCAGCACGCCAGCGTTGACCAGATTGAGTGCCCGCTCGATATCGCGCGCCTTGGGCGGCGGCCCCGCGCCCAGTTCGGGTCGCAGATGCAGCTCGCCGTGATATTCCGCTGCGCCGCCCAGGCTGATGGCCAACGCCCCCGCTCCGGCGGCCATTACCGGGCCGGCATTGGGGCTGTCCCACAGCGGCGCCTGGGTGTGCCAGCAACGCAGCGCCAGCATGGTTTTACCGAGCAGCGCATAGGTCAAGGCGACCAGCCGGGCAGGCAGGTAATTGAGTGCATCGTCGATCTTCGCCGCGGCCCAACCGAAGCGCTCGAAACGTTCGTTGCGATAGCCCCACATGGCGTCCAGGGTATTGCTCAGGCGGTACAGCACCACGCCCGGCGCACCGGCCAGTACAAACCAGAACAGCGCGGCAAATACCGCGTCGCTGCCGTTTTCCAGCACCGATTCGCTGCCCGCCCGCGCCACCCCGGCGGCGTCCAGCTGCGCGGTATTGCGGCTGACCATATAACTGACCCGCTCACGCGCCAGGCGCAAGTCACCCAGACGCAGGGCCTGGGCCACCGGCATGGCATGCTCGCCCAGGCTTTTCAGGCCAAGGGCGGCGTACAGCGCAAGAATTTCCAGCGCCCAGCCCAAGCCGCTGATCTGGGTTAAGAGCCAGGTCAGCAGGGTCAGCGGCACTACCGCCAGGCACCAGGCGCTGACGCCATGGCTGCGCCAGCCAGCGCCGGCCGGGTTAAAACGTTGCTCGATACGGGTAGCCAACTGCCCAAACGCCACCAGTGGATGCCAGCCCTTGGACTCGCCAAAAATCGCATCCAGAGCGACCCCGGCGCAGGTGCTGAGCACCAGGCTCATGGCGTGCCCCACTGGTTCTCGAACAACAATTCACTCAGTGGCCGTGGCTCGGCCCAGCCCTGCTGCACCAGCATCGGCGCGTCATAGAACGCCGTTACCGGCCCCAGGCACAGCACCGCCAGCGGCTTGCTGCCAGCCGGCATAGTGAGCAGATCGGCCAGGGCCTGGGGTTCGAACAGCGACACCCAACCCATGCCCAACCCTTCGGCGCGGGCGGCCAGCCAGAGGTTCTGAATCGCGCAGGCCAAGGATGCCAGATCCATCTCCGGCAGGGTGCGGCGGCCAAACACATGGGCCTCGCGGCCGTCCATCAGGGCCACCACCAGCAATTCTGCGCAGTCGCGGATGCCCTCGACCTTCAGCCGCATAAACTCGTCGCTGCGCTCACCCAGCGCCTCGGCGGTGCGCACGCGCTCTTCTTCGACCAGGCCGTGGATCGCCTCGCGCAAGGCCGGGCGAGTAATGCGGATAAACCGCCAGGGCTGCATCAGGCCGACGCTGGGGGCCTGATGCGCGGCTTCGAGCAAGCGCGCGAGCAGCTCGGGAGCCACCTGGCCGCCGCTGAAATGGCGCATATCGCGGCGCTCGGCGATCGCGCGATAGACCGCCGCGCGCTCCTCGGGGCTGAAGGCCTGCTCACTCATGCCAGCGCTCCGGGCAGAAACAGTGCGGCGGCGGCAGCCGGATCGGACGGCAGGTAGAAGTGGATATAGGAGGCGGTCATCCGCCCCTGGCGATAGACCGCCTCACTGGTGCGCTTGTAGTTCGGACACTCGCCGCGGGTCAGCGGTTGCAGCTCACTGGTTAGCGCCGAGTAGTGGAAACTATGACCGCGCAGCAGCCCTTCCGGCAGCTCCGCCTGTTGCAGCGCCATGGCGGTCATACGTGGTTGCAGAGTTGCCTCGCCACTCAACAAACCAAGCATCTGCCCGTTCGCGCCCTGCTTGTCAGTCAATTTATCGAGTAGATAGAGCATGCCGCCGCACTCGGCGTGGATCGGCTTGCCGGCTGCATAGTGCGCACGAATCGATGCGGCCATGGACTGGTTGGCCTCAAGCCGGGCCAGGTGCAGCTCCGGGTAGCCGCCGGGCAGATAGAGGCTATCCACCTCTGGCAACTGACTGTCACTCAAGGGCGAGAAGAACGTTAATTCGGCGCCCAGCTCATGCAGCAGGTCGAGGTTGGCCTGATAGAGAAAGGCAAAGGCGCTGTCGCGCGCCACGCCAATCCGCACGCCCTTAAGTAACGGCGCGGGCCTGGCCTGGTCAGGGGCGGCGAAGCTGACGGGCGGCGGCAAATCGGTATCGGCGCTGGCGGCCAGGGCATCGGCGGCGGCATCCAGGCGCGCATCCAGGTCGGCCAACTCGCCCGCCTGCACCAGCCCCAGATGGCGGCTCGGCAAACCGACCTCGGCGCTACGCGGTAACGCGCCGTACCAGCGAATCGAGGCCGGCAGCGCATCACGCAAAATCTCGCCGTGCCGCGTGCTACCCACCCGGTTACCGAGCACCCCGGAGAACGGCAGATCAGGTTGAAAGGTCGCCAGGCCATGGGCCATGGCACCGAAGGTCTGCGCCATGGCCGAGCCGTCGATCACCGCCAGCACCGGCACGTCGAAGTGCCGCGCCAGGTCGGCCGCCGATGGCGTGCCATCGAACAGGCCCATCACCCCTTCGATCAGAATCAGGTCGGCCGCACCTGCGGCTTCCCACAGCAACTTGCGGCTCTCGGCCTCGCCAACCATCCACAGATCGAGCTGATACACCTGCGCGCCGCTGGCGCGGGCGAGGATCATCGGGTCGAGAAAGTCCGGGCCGCACTTGAACACCCGCACGCGCTTGCCTTGGCGCGCATGCAAACGCGCCAAGGCGGCGGTGACGGTGGTCTTGCCCTGACCGGAAGCCGGCGCGGCGATCAACAGTGCGGGGCACTGGCGGGCACTGATCAAAATTCGACTCCCTTTTGCGCCTTAACGCCGGCCTTGAACGCATGCTTGACCAGGCTCATCTCGGTGACGGTATCCGCCGCCTCGATCATCCCCGCCAATGCGCCGCGACCGGTCACCACCACATGCTGCAGCAGCGGCCGCGACTCGATATCGGCGAGCACCGCGTCGAGTTCCAGGTAGCCGTATTTCAGCGCGATATTCAGCTCATCCAGCACCACCAGGCCGATGCCCGGGTCGTTCAGCAGCTGCGCCGCCACCACCCAGGCTTCACGGGCCTTGTCGATATCACGCTGGCGATCCTGGGTTTCCCAGGTAAAGCCCTCGCCCATCACGTGGTAGCTGACTTCATCGGGAAAACGGCGGAAGAAGTTTTCTTCGCCGGTGCTGGCCGCGCCCTTGATAAATTGCACCACGCCAACCTTGAGGCCATGGCCCAAGGCGCGCGCGACCATGCCGAAGGCGCTGCTGCTCTTGCCCTTGCCATTGCCGCTGTGCACCAGCAGCAGGCCGTATTGGTCCTGGGCCTGGGCAATCTTCTCGTCAATCAGGGCTTTCTTGCGGGCCATGCGCGCCTTGTGCCGGGCGTCACGTTCAATCGATTCAGTCATCACCTATGCCCGCTTGCGATTTAGCTGGATAAGCATGCGGAGATAGACAAAGCGCGGGCCCACGCACAGCGCAAGCCACACGCCAGCCATCGCCCTCCGCGATGCCGTGGACTGTAACAGGCCGGTCTCCGGGCTTATGAGCGTTGGCCTGAAAATTCAGACCGCCACCAAACGCACCTTCCCATGCCTGAGCACAGTGGTGAAAAGCGCTGGTTTAACTCACTTACCGTTGCGGGGGCAGCGTCGGAATGGTTGGCGTAAACACGCAACGCACCGACTTCCCAGTTTCACCCCGCACACGCACAGCGTCGGGGGCACCTGTTACAAGGCGCGAAGGGTAGAGAGTTCGTGATTAAGCGTCAAACGAATGCGCCGCTTGCACCCGTGAATCAATGCCTGGGCATAAAGCCCGCCGGCTTGCTGGCCAGCCATTCGACAAAGCTGCGCAGGCGTTCATCACTGAGCAGGCTGTCGCGGTTGTTGTAGGTCAGCGCCAGTTCCTTTTCGCTAAACAGCCGGTGGATCTGGTTGTGACAGGCGCGGCAAACCCAGAGCGTGGCGCTGATGCGCTCGCTTTTGCCAAAGCGCTTCTGCACATAGACCTTGTTGTGCAGCGCCTTGGGGATCAGATGATGACGCGTCAGAGCGGCCGCACGGGCACACAGCTCACAGGCAGCGGGTTGTTCGGGCAGACGAATGGGTTCGGGCATAGGGGCTCAGCGTTTACGGCACAGACTCAGGCCATCGCCCAACGGCAACAGGGACAGGTCGATGCGCGGATCATCCCGCAGGGCCAGATTCAGCGCCTGAATCGCCCGGGTGTCGGCGCTTTCGGGGTTGTCCTCCAGCACCCGCCCGTTCCACAGGGTGTTATCGAACAGGATCAGCCCGCCCTGGCGCACCAGGCGCAGGGCATGTTCCAGATAGGCCGGGTAATTGGCCTTGTCGGCGTCGATAAACAGCAGATCGATACTACCGGCCAAACCTTCAGCCTCCAGCGCCGCCAGGGTCTGTAGCGCCGGGGCCAGACGCAGCTCGATACGCGCACTCAGCCCTGCTTCGCGCCAGTAACGCTCGGCAGTAGCGTTGTACTCGCCGGGGATGTCGCAGCAGATCAGCCGACCATCCTCGGGCATGGCCTGGGCCATGCAAATAGCGCTGTAGCCGGTAAAGGTACCGACCTCGATAATCCGCCGCGCGCCAATCAGCTGCACCAGCAAGGCCATAAACTGGCCTTGCTCGGGGGCAATCTGCCAACGCGCCATGCTTAGCTGCGCGGTTTCCTCGCGCAAACGCTTGAGCAGCGGGGTTTCACGCAGCGAGACATGCAGCAGGTAGTCATACAGGGCGCAGTCGAGGTTGAGCGTTCGGTTGGTCATGCCAACTCCCTCTGCAAATAACCGTTATCAGGGGTTGCTCGCCAGTTCCGGGGAGAATACGCGCTTGGCATTCAGGTAGGTGCGCTGCCAGTAGCTGTTGCTCAGGCTGTCCAGGCGCACGGTGCCGCCGCTGGACGGCGCATGCACAAAACGCCCGTCACCGACATAGATGCCGGCATGGCTGACCTGGCTGCCGCCATTGGTGGCGAAAAACAGCAGATCGCCACTTTGCAGGCGGTCGCGACCGACAGCCGGGGCGCGCATGCTGATCAGCTCGCGGGTCGAGCGCGGCAGACGGATGCCCGCCGCATCGCGGTAGACATAGCCAATCAGGCCACTGCAATCGAAGCCGCCATCCGGGGTATTGCCGCCGTAGCGATAGGGTGTGCCGACCAGGCCCAGGGCGCGAAACAGCACATCATCGGCATTGCCGTTAAAGCTGCCAATAGGCGCATGCACAACGGTTTGTGGGGTTGGAACGGGGGCGCGGCTGGAACAGGCGCTAAGCAGCGCAACGAGTACCAGCAGGCTGAGACGGGCGATAGCGGTCATGGACGAGCGATCCTGAGCCGGGATGCGCCCTACTCTGCCGGCTTGCACATCCTAGTGCAAGCTTTAGCTTTGCTTGGCAGGTTGTTGAAAACTATCGAGATGGGCTTGGAGTATCGACTAATCGCAGCGGCCGAACAGATTCAGTCGCCACTCACAGGGTTCAGGGATGACGTACAACCGACTCGCTTGGAGCCAGCGCCAGGGCACGTTTGGCCTCGATAAAGGTACGCGACCAGTAGCGATCATCCAGGCTATCGACCCGTACGCCGCCGCTGCGGCTGCTGCTGGAGTGGATAAACTGGTTATCGCCCATATAGATGCCGGCATGGCTGACGCGATTACGACCATTGGTGCTGAAGAACAGCAGATCACCCGGTTCCAGCTCGTCACGCGCTACCAGCGGTGCATCGATATTGATCATGTCGCGGGACGAGCGTGGCAGTTTCATGCCCAGCTCTTCCTTAAACAGGTAACCGATAAAGCCGCTGCAATCGAAGCCGGATTTGACCGAGCTGCCGCCGTAACGATAACGGGTACCCACCAGCGACAGACCATGAGTCAGGATGCTGTCCGCCAGTTGCGGCAGTTTGTAGGATTTTTCTTCGGTGAAGTCACCCAGAGCCGCTTCTTTGGCTTGCTCATCAAACTCGGCAAGTTCTGTCGAGGAGAACACCGCGGGCTGGGTTGTCAGCTGCGGCTGTGAGACGTGGTTGGCGCAGGCGGCCAGAACCACAGAAAGTGCGAGAGGCACGAGGGGTGCGAGGCGTTTGAGCATGGGCACGACCGTGTCGGTAAATTTCACAAGAGCGCGACTATGCCCTCTATGACATGCATTTGCAAATTCTATGGCTCTAAATGTGACTCAGTAGTTTCGGCAACACATCTAACGCCCGCCCTTGCAGATGCACATCCACCCGAGCGCTCAAGTCGGTGCGCTGCGGGTTGATCTCGACAGTAAAACCGCCATTCTGCCGCGCGCGCAGCAGCGGTTCGACGATATACGGGAAGCTGGCGCTGGTGCCGATACTGATCACCAGCTCAAAGCCTTTGTGCACCTCGTCATACAGCGTATCGATAGCCTGTTCGGGGAGCATTTCCTCGAACAACACCACAGGCGGACGCAGCACCCCGGCGCACTGCCGACACTTGGGCGGCAGCGGCCGCTCAAGGTGCTCCGCCAGCTCGGCGTCGAGCGCGCCACAGGATTGGCAATACAGCGGCGCCAGCTCGCCGTGAATCTCGATCACCCGCTCCATCGGGCTACCTGCCGCGCGGTGGTAGCCGTCGATATTCTGAGTCAGCAACCAGCACTGCGGCTTTCTGCGCTGCAGCTCGGCAATCGCATGGTGTCCGGCATTGGCCTGGGCGCCTAGGCAAGCCCGGCCCAGCTCCGCCAGGTATTTCCAGCACAGCGCCGGATCACGCTGCAGCATCGAGCCGGACAACGCTTGCTCAATCGGCAAGCCTTCGGCGGTATAGCCGTTATACAGGCCACCGAGGCCGCGATAGGTGGGCAAGCCGGAATCGGCGGACAGCCCGGCACCGGTAATCAGCAAGATGCGTTCAGCCTGCCTGAGCTGCTGTGCGACCTGCTGGATTGCCCGCTGCATCGTCAAGCCCTCAATGGTTGACCGTATGCGCCAGCATCACCGACAGCTGACACAGCGGCCGTCCGCTCTGCTCCTGCCATTGATTGAATGCGGCCTGCACGGCAGCCCGTTCTTTCAGGCTGGTCGGCGCCTTGTCGATGATCTTCTGCGCCTTCAGCGCAGCGACCATGTCATCGCTGGGCACAAAGGTATCCTTGCCGACCATACGCAGAAAGCGCGGCGCGGACAGGCCGCCGAGCTGGCTGCCGTGCTTGGCCAGGTACTTCCACAGGCCGACGATATCGCTCACCGGCCAGTCGGCGATCAGCGCGCCGAAGCTGCCCTTCTCCTGGCGTACATCGAGGATGAACTGGGCGTTGCGCGGCACGCTTTTGAGCTTGCCCAGGTGACGGATGATGCGCGCATCCTGCATCAGGTTTTCCAGGCGCTCGGCGCCCATCAGCACGACTTTTTCCGGATCGAAACCGAAAAACACCTGCTCGAAGGCCGGCCACTTGGCGTCCACCAGGCTGTGTTTGAGGCCAGCGCGGAAGATTCGCAGGCTAAGCACCGACAGGTAGCGATCATCAGTGATCGTGCGCAGCTCGGCGGCGCTGCGCGGCTGCGGCAGGATCGCCTCCAGCGCAGCGGCCGAGCCGAAGCGGTTCAGGCAATACTCGTTAAGCCATTTGTAATCGCGCATCGGGCAGTCCTTACACCGAAAGTTGATGGGTATCGCTGCGCTCAACCCATCCTACACAGCAGGTTCAGGTTCAGAGATTCATCACATCGAGGAAGCGCGGCGTAGCGCTGTCATCGATCTTCAGGCTCGCGAAGTCAAACAGGTTGCGGTCAGCCAGCTGCGACGGCACCACGTTCTGCAATGCGCGGAACATGATCTCGGTGCGCCCCGGCGACTTGCGCTCCCAGTCCTGCAGCATCTCCTTGACCACCTGGCGCTGCAGGTTTTCCTGGGAGCCACAGAGGTTGCACGGGATGATCGGGAATGCCTTGAGCTGGCTGTAAGCCTCGATATCCGCCTCGTTGCAGTAGGCCAGCGGGCGAATCACCACGTTGCGCCCATCGTCGGCACGCAGCTTGGGCGGCATGGCCTTGAGCGTGCCGCCGTAGAACATATTGAGGAAGAAGGTTTCCAGGATGTCATCGCGGTGGTGCCCCAGGGCCATCTTGGTCGCGCCGATCTCATCGGCAAAGGTGTACAGCGTGCCGCGGCGCAGGCGCGAGCACAGCGAGCAGGTGGTCTTACCTTCCGGGATCTTCTCCTTGACCACCGAGTAGGTGTCTTTCTCGACGATGTGGTACGGCACGCCGATGGACTCCAAATAGGCCGGCAATACATGTTCCGGAAAACCCGGCTGCTTCTGGTCCATATTTACCGCGACGATCTCGAACTTGATCGGCGCGACCTTCTGCAGGTGCAGCAGCACGTCGAGCATGGTGTAGCTGTCCTTGCCGCCGGACAGGCAGACCATGACCTTGTCGCCATCCTCGATCATGTTGAAGTCGGCAACGGCTTCGCCGGCCTGGCGACGCAGGCGTTTTTGCAGTTTGTTCTGATTGACCGAGAGGGTGCCCATGGTGCGCTGGAATCCGGATGCTTACGAGAGTGCGGCATTTTACCCAGAAAGCATCACGCGCCCTACCCCGCCGTTGCTGAAATGCTAGGCTCGGCCGATGAACGACGATTTCGACCCGGGCCTCGACCTGCCCGAACAACTGCACCAGTTGCTGCGCGCCGCCCCTGATGGCCTTGGCGAATATCAGCTGATCCAGCTACTGAAAGCCCGCCAGTGTGCGCATCTCCCCAGTCTGCCGCTGACCGACAAACTGGTGCTGTTTCGCACGCATTTTCTGCTGTTCAACGCCCTCTACCGCCTGCGTGAACGGCTGTGGGCGACGCAGAGCGGCTATCTGCAGATCAGTGCGCTGCATATCCAATTGCTGCCCTACCAGCCCGGCAGCAGCGAACTGAGCGAGCACGACCCGCTGCGCGACTACTACCTCGACCTCAGCCAGCTCAATGACACCGACGAGCAGGCTGTGGCCAAGCTGCTGCTGAGCTTCTGGACGCGTATGCACGGCAGCGAAGAGAAACAAGCGGCGCTGGAGCTGTTCGAGCTCGAAGGCCGCGAGCAAACGCTCAATCTTGCCACTATCAAGCACCGCTACCGGCAGCTGGTGAGCCAGCATCACCCCGATCGCGGCGGTAACACGGCGCGCCTGCAATCGATCAACAAGGCCATGGAAATCCTAGAACGCTATTACGGCCGCGTTTGAGAGTCCGATTTGCTCTAACGGCGCACCTTTGCCCTCTTTAATGGCTGCCTATACTGCGACATACGGTCGCATAGGTTCGGCCTTGTACCTGATGCCGCTGCACATGCTAATCAGGCGCTGCGCTGGGGGGCGACCGCTATAACAATAGGAGGTCTGGCATGATCCATCACGTTTGGGGGCTATTCACCCATCCCGACCAGGAATGGCAGGAAATCCGTGGCGAAGAAGAAACCATCAGCCACATGTATCTCACCCACGTACTGATTCTCGCGGCAATCCCCGTAGTCTCGGCCTATATCGGCACCACCCAGGTCGGCTGGGCAATCGGCGATCGAGCGCCGGTGATGCTGACCGAAGCCAGTGCGCTGCAAATGACCGTCATGACCTACCTGGCAATGCTTGCCGGGATAGCAGTGATGGGCGCGTTTATCCACTGGATGGCACGCACCTACGATGCCAGCCCAAACCTTACGCAATGCGTGGTATTTGCGGCCTACACCGCTACACCGCTGTTTATCGGCGGGCTGGCGGCGCTTTATCCACATCTCTGGCTGGCCATGGTGGTGGGCACGGCGGCCATCTGTTACACGGTGTACCTGCTCTACGTCGGCATACCGACCTTTATGGGCATCCCCGAGGATGAAGGCTTTATGTTCTCCAGCTCGGTGCTCGCCGTAGGCCTGGTGGTGCTGGTGGCGATGATCGCCACTTCGGTGATTCTCTGGGGCTTTGGGGTCGGCCCGGTGTACACCAGCTAAGGCAACGCCTGATGACATAACACGAAACCACCTGCGGGTGGTTTCGTCGTTTCAGGGCTGCAGGCACTGCCTGCCTTGGGCATAATCGCCACCCCAGTCTTGATCGCCGCCGCCATGCCCGAACACCTTCTAAGCCGCGTAGAACAGTGCTACCAGCAGGCTGAAGCCTTTTTCAAACGCCCCTTTGCCCGCGCCGAGGTGAGCTTCAAGCTGCGTGGACAAAAAGCCGGTGTGGCGCATCTGACGGAAAACAAGCTGCGCTTCAACCCGCAGTTGTACCGGGACAACCGCGAGGACTTTCTCAAGCAGACCGTCCCCCACGAAGTGGCGCACCTGATCGCCCATCAGCTGTTTGGCCTGAAGATTCAGCCCCATGGCGAGGAATGGCAGCTGATCATGCGCGGCGTGTATGAGCTACCGCCCAACCGCTGCCACAGCTATGCGGTGCAGCGGCGCACGGCTAGCCGCTATATCTACCGCTGCAGCTGCCCGCAGGGCGAGTTCCCCTTCTCTGCTCAACGCCACGCCTTGGTCAGCAAGGGTCGGCGTTACTTCTGCCGGCGCTGCAAGGTGACCTTGAGCTATACCGGTGAACAGCGCGTCGAATAGCCGCTGAGGGGCTACAGCACGTAACACAGCACCGCAACAAAGTGCATCAAGCTGCCGCCCATGACGAACAAGTGCCAGATGCCATGCCAATGGCGGAAACGGCTGTCATAGGCGAAGAAGATAATGCCTACCGTGTAGAGCACCCCGCCGCCAGCCAGCCAGATAAAGCCCGCCATGCCCAATGCGGCGATCAGCGGCTGAACCGCAATCAGCACAATCCAGCCCATCACCGCGTAGATCACAATCGACAACACCCGCGCCTCGGAGCGCGGCTTGATCTCCTGCAGCATACCGACCAGCGCCAGCCCCCAGACCACGCCGAATAGCGACCAGCCCCAAGGCCCGTAGAGGGTAACCAGGCAGAACGGCGTATAGCTGCCGGCGATCAGCAGGTAGATCGATAGGTGATCGAGCTTGCGCATCACTACCTTCGCCCGCCCCTGCACACTGTGGTAAAGCGTGGAGATGCTGTAGAGCAACACCAGCGTCAGGCCGTAAATGGCCACGCTGATAATCTTGCGCAGCTCGCCCTCCAGGCTGGCCAGCACCAGCAGCCACACCGCGCCGGCGCAGGCCAGCAGCGCCCCGACCAGATGGGTCCAGGCGTTAAAGCGTTCCCCGTGATACATATTTTCCGTTCCCGAACCGCCCACTGACATGAATGCCCCAGGCTTATGCCGGAAAAATCAGCGTTTGACGAGCGCCCGTTCTACCCAGCAAAGCGACTGACTAACCAGACGATCATGGGATGACACGGCAACGCTCAGTCAGGCAACCACCTTGGCGGCTTTCAGTTCGGCGATCTGCTCGGCGCTATAACCCAGCTCACTCAGCACTTCTGCGGTGTGCGCACCCAGGGTTGCGCCGATATGGCGTGGTGCGGGCAGGCCGCTGGAGAATTTGATTGGGCAGGCGATCTGCGCCTGCGGGCCATTGCCCGCACGCGGTACCTCGGTGACCAGGCCACGGGCCTTGATCTGCGGGTGTTCGACCGCCTCGCTAAGGTTGAGCATGGGTTCCACGCAGGCGTCCAGCCCGGCGAATACCTGACTCCATTCGGCGAAGTCACGCTTCTCGAACTCGATTTCGATCTCGCGCTTGAGTGCGCGCTGATCCTCGGGCTTGGGCGACAGACCGCGCGCCGCCAGCTCCGGGCGGCCGATGGCGGCGCAGAACTGCTGCATAAACTGCGGTTCCAGGCTGCCCACCGAGAACCAGCGGCCGTCGCGGCTGCGGTAATAGTCGTAGAAGCTGCCGCCATTCAGCGCCTGGCTTTCCATCGCCGGCTCCACCCCGGCGGCCAGATAACCCGCGCCGGCCATGCCGTGCAGGCTAAAGGCGCAGTCGGTCATGCTGATATCCACCTGCTGGCCCTGCCCCGTGGCCTGGCGCTGGATCACCGCTGCGAGCAGGCCGATCACCCCGTGCAGCGAGCCGCCGGCAATATCCGCCGCTTGAATCCCCAAGGGCAGCGGCCCACTGTCGCGCCGGCCGGTGTAACTGGCGATACCGGCCAGGGCCAGGTAGTTGATGTCGTGGCCGGCACGGTCCTTGTACGGGCCGGTCTGGCCGTAACCGGTGATCGACACGTAGACCAGCTTCGGGTTGATCGCTTTCAGCGCCTCGTAACCCACGCCGAGCTTGTCCATCACTCCGGGGCGAAACTGCTCCAGCACGATGTCGTACTCGGCCACCAGCTGCTTGACCATCTCCACCGCCTCAGGCTTTTTCAGGTCCAGGGCGATGCAGCGCTTGTTGCGGTTGAGGTAGGCATGGCTGGCCGATACCCCGCCATCATGCGGCGGCAGCACGCGCACCAAATCCATGCGACTGGGCGACTCGACCCGCAGCACCTCGGCGCCCATATCGGCCAGCAGCAGCGAGGCAAACGGCCCCGGCAACAGGGTGGAGAAATCCAGCACTTTCAGTGACGACAACGGGCCTGACATAACAGCTCCTTGGGGGTAATCGTTAACGCCGATGGGTATCGCTGCGCTCAACCCATCCTACGCCGTGCAGTTATTGCCAATGCAGCGGCTGCCTGGCATCCAGCTCATTGAGCTGATCGGCAAAGCGCGCTTCCAGTACGTTGCGGCGGATTTTCATGGTCGGGGTCATGCAGCCGTTGTCCACGGTCCAGGCCTCGCGCACCAGGACAAAGTGGCTAAGCCGCTCATGGGCCTCAAGCTGGGCATTAAGCTGCTGCAGGGTCTGCGCCAGGTCGGCCGCCACCTGCTCGCGCGCCTGTTCACGGGCGGCGGGCGACAGCTCGATCAATGCCAACGGCTGATCCAGGTTGCTGCCCATCAGGCACACCTGCTCGACCCAGAGGTTCTTGGCGATCTCCCCTTCAATGGGTGCAGGGGCGATGTACTTGCCCTTGCTGGTCTTGAAGATGTCCTTCACCCGCCCGGTGATTTTCAGGTAACCGGCCGCATCCACCTCGCCCTTGTCGCCGGTGTGCAGCCAGCCGTCACTGATGGTTTCGGCGGTTTTCTCCGGGTCCAGGTAGTAGCCCAGCATCAGGCTCGGGCAGCGCAGGAGAATTTCGCCATTGTCGGCGATGCGCAATTCATTACCCGGCATCGGCCGGCCGACGGTGCCAAAGCGCACTTGCCCCGGCCGGTTGAAGCAGCCATAGGCCAGGTGCTCGGTCATGCCATAGCCCTCGCAGATGGTGATGCCGATGCTCTGATACCAATCGAGCAAGGCGCGCGGAATCGCCGCCGCGCCGCTCACCAGAATGCGCGCGCGATCCAGCCCCAGGCCCTGGCGAATCTTACGTGCCAGCAGACCGCCGATCAGCGGAATACGCAGCAAGCGCGCCAGCTTGGGCTGCGGCAGTTTTTCCAGCACGCCTTGTTGAAAACGCGTCCATAGCCGCGGCACGGAGAAGAACACAGTCGGCCGCACATGGCGCAAATCGCTGGCAAAGGTCTCCAGCGACTCGACAAAAGCCACCCGGCCGCCGCTGTACAGCGCGTTCATTTCCACCAGAAAACGCTCGGCGGCATGCGACAGCGGCAGGTAGGAGAAATACTGATCCTGCTCGCTGATCTGCAGCTCCTGCACCGAGCGCCCGCCGGCAATGGCAAAAGCCTTGGCCGAGAGCATCACGCCCTTGGGCTGACCGGTGGTGCCGGAGGTATAGAGGATGCTCAGCAACTCATCCGGTGCCTGTGTGTGGCCATCGCGCAACGGCTGATGCGCCGCCAGCAAATCATGCCAACCATGGTTGGCCGAGAGGGTCGGGTACGGCATGGCGATACGCATAACCTCGGCCGGAATACCCGGCGCGAGCTTGGCCGGTTCGTCCAGCTTGCCGAGAAAGATCGCCTTGCACTGCGCATGACGCAGCACGTAGTCGATGCTTTCCGCCGACTGCAACGGATACAGCGGCACGCTGACCAGCCCGGCGAGCATGATCGCCAGGTCGGCAATGATCCACTCCGCGCAGTTCTTCGCCAGCAGCGCCACCCGATCCCCCGGTGCGCAACCCAGCGCGTGCAAGGCCGTGGCCATGCGCCGCGCCTGCTCATCCACCTGGCCCCAGGTAAAGTCATGCCACTGGCCGTTAACCGGCTGGCTGAGCCAGACCGCATCCGGGCGTTTTTCAACCCAGAGCGCCAGGCGCTCCAGGGGCAGTTGATCGGTCATCGCACTCCCTCGTTCTTATTGTTTTGCCGAGATAAACGTTAGCGCTGTAGGAGCCAGCTGGCTGGCGATCCGATTACCGAGAATGCATCGCCTGGCAGGTTGCAGCCACCCTAGAGTTTCATCCCACGGCTGATAATTTCCTTCATGATCTCCGAGGTGCCGGCGAAGATGCGCTGGATGCGCGCGTTCGCGTACATCTTGCAGATCGGGTATTCCCACATATAACCCCAGCCGCCGTGCAGTTGCACACCCTCATCGACCACCTTGCACAGCAGCTCGGTGGTGAACAACTTGGCCTCGGCGGCCACTTCCGGGGTGAGTTTCTTCTGGTTGTGATCCATCACGCAGCGATCGACAAACACCTGCGCCACGTCAATCTGCGTGCGCATCTCGGCCAGCTTGAAACGGGTGTTCTGGAAGTGCGAGATCGGCCGATCGAAGGCCTTGCGCTCGCGCACATAATCGATGGTGGTCTGCAATGCCGCCTCGGCCGCCGCCACCGCGCCGCAGGCGTTGGTCAGGCGCTCCTGGGCGAGCATGTTCATCAGGTAGAAGAAGCCGCCCTTGGCGTCGCCCAGCAGGTTGGCCTTGGGCACCTTGACGTTATTGAAGAACAGTTCGGCGGTGTCCTGGCTCTTCATGCCGAGCTTTTCCAGGTTCTTGCCGCGCTCGAAACCTTGCATACCGCGCTCGACCAGGAACAGGCCCATGGCGTGCTTGTTGGCCGGGTCGGTCTTGGCCGCAACAATCACCACATCGGCCAGCAGACCGTTGGAGATAAACACCTTGGAGCCGTTGAGCACGTAGTGATCACCTTGATCCACCGCGCTGGTGCGCATACCGGCGAGATCCGAGCCGGCGCTCGGCTCGGTCATCGCCACCGCCAGAATCAGCTCGCCACTGATGATGCCCGGCATAAAGCGCGCTTTCTGTTCGGCGTTACCGTACTCGGCGATATAGGGCCCGCACAGCGCGGAATGCAGCGGCAGCATAAAGCCCGGCTCGTTAATCTTCGCCAGCTCCTCGCACATGATCTGCTCGTAGCGGAAGTCCTTGAGTCCGGCGCCGCCGTACTCCTCATCCGCCCACGGCAGCAAGAAACCCATGTCGCCGGCCTTCTTCCACACCTCGCGGCTGACCACGCCGGCGGCTTCCCATGCATCCTGATGCGGCACCACTTCCTTTTTCAGAAAGGCGGCGAAGGCGTCGCGGAACATGTTGTGTTCGGTGTCGAAAATAAGACGCTGCATGCGGCGGTGCTCCCTGAGCTGAAGTCGTGCAGCAGGTTAGGCCCCACGCCCCCGCCGCCTCAATGACCCATGCGCTCAGCCTGGATTGACCCAATCGCTCGACCGGCTTGTCGGCGGCGCAATCAGCTGCCTACCATCGGCGAACAGGCCGTTGAAAAACTACCTGCGTTGGCAATACTGCGTTAAAAACGGCCTCACAGCCGTAAGGCTGAACGCGCTTCAGCGCGGCCCCATAGGGGGGAGCGAAGCGAATCAAATGCTCATTTACAGCACGTAAACTCCGCTTTTGACTCACTGCGTTCGCCCTGCGGGCCAGCCTGCGGCTGTTACTCCGCTTCGCTACGTAGCGGCCGTTTT
>NZ_JBAQLP010000039.1:0-1798 GCF_049301935.1 Pseudomonas sp.
GGATGGGTTTGCCGTGGCCCTGCACTTCGGCCGAGGGCGAGTGCACGCGGAGGAATTCGGCGCTGAGGGTATAGCTCTGCGCGTCGTACTGCAGCTCGAGGGTCTTCGAGGCCTTGTGCAGTTTGATCGCAGTGGGCATGCGCATGGCGGGGCTTCCGAGTGGCGGGTGGATAACGCTGGGCATTATCCACCCACAACCTTCAGAGGATATAGCGCGACAGGTCTTCGTTCTGCGCCAGTTCGCCGAGGTGGCCGTTGACGTAGGCGGCGTCGATGCGGATCGGCGTGCCGTTCTGCTGGCCGGCCAGGTCGCCGGCGCTGAAGGAAACTTCCTCCAGCAGGCGTTCGAGCAGGGTGTGCAGACGGCGCGCGCCGATGTTCTCGGTCTTCTCGTTGACCTGGTAGGCAATCTCGGCGATGCGCTTGATGCCGTCGGCAACGAACTGGATGCCCAGGCCTTCGGTGTTCAGCAGCGCGGCGTATTGCTCGGTGAGCGAGGCGTGCGGCTCGGTCAGGATGCGCTCGAAGTCCTGCGGGGTCAGGGCTTTCAGCTCCACGCGAATCGGCAGACGGCCTTGTAGCTCCGGCACCAGATCACTGGGCTTGCTCAGGTGGAAGGCGCCGGAGGCGATAAACAGGATGTGGTCGGTTTTCACCATGCCCAGCTTGGTGTTCACCGTGCAGCCTTCGATCAGCGGCAGCAGGTCGCGTTGCACGCCTTCGCGGGACACGTCGGCGCCGCCGGTGTTGCCGCGCTTGGCGACCTTGTCGATCTCGTCGATAAACACGATACCGTTTTGCTCAACAGCTTCCAGGGCCTGGGCCTTGAGTTCGTCCTCGTTGACCAGGCGCGCGGCTTCCTCGTCGCGTACCAGCTTGAGGGCTTCCTTGACCTTGAGCTTGCGGCTCTTCTTCTTGCCCTTGCCCATGTTGGAAAACAGGCTCTGCAGCTGGTTGGTCATCTCTTCCATACCCGGTGGGGTCATGATTTCGATGCCGGCCGGGGCGTCGGCCACTTCGATCTCGATGTCCGTGTCGTCCAGCTGGCCTTCGCGCAGACGCTTGCGGAACAGCTGGCGGGTGTTGGAGTCGTGGCTCGGCGCCGGGTCTTCGTTGAAGCCGGTGCGCGGCGGTGGCAGCAGGGCATCGAGGATGCGCTCTTCGGCGGCATCCTCGGCGCGGTGACGGACCTTGACCATCTCCTGCTCGCGCAGCAGCTTGATCGCCGCATCGGCGAGGTCACGGATGATCGACTCGACATCGCGGCCGACATAGCCGACCTCGGTGAATTTGGTCGCTTCCACCTTGATAAAGGGTGCATTGGCCAGCTTGGCCAGGCGCCGGGCGATCTCGGTTTTGCCGACACCGGTCGGGCCGATCATCAGGATGTTCTTCGGCGTTACCTCGGCGCGTAATTCGGCCGGCAGCTGCATGCGCCGCCAGCGGTTGCGCAGGGCGATGGCCACGGCGCGCTTGGCGTCGTCCTGGCCGATGATATGGCGGTTGAGTTCGTGAACGATCTCGCGGGGCGTCATGGGCATGCGGGCTTGCTCCAGCGGAAGTCGCGCTTATTCGGCGCAGTCTTCCTCTTCGATAGTTAGATTCTGATTAGTGAAGACACAGATGGAGCCGGCAATGTTCAGCGCGGTTTCGGTGATTTCACGGGCGCTCAAGTCGGTTTTCTGCAGCAGGGCCATGGCCGCGGCCTGGGCGAAGCCGCCGCCGGAGCCCATGGCGATCAGGCCGTGCTCGGGCTCAACCACGTCGCCGTTGCCGGTGATGATCAACGAGGCGTCCT
>NZ_JBAQLP010000040.1:0-40853 GCF_049301935.1 Pseudomonas sp.
AGCGCCTGGCCGATGAATACTACGAAGCCAGCCAGCTCGACCTGCGCCGCGCCGCCGAACTGCGCGGCGAGATTCTGCTCAAGGTGCGCGAGGCCAGCCTCGACCGCGAGCTGGGCCTGCAACTCAATGCCGACCCCAATAGCTGGCTGCCGCAGCTGGATGCCTATTTGTGCGATTTAAAGGAATCGCAGATCCGCGATGGCCTGCATGTATTTGGCGAATCGCCGGCCGGCAGCCTGCGCCGCGACACCTTGCTGGCGCTGCTGCGTATTCCCCGTGGTGATGGCCAGGGTGGCAACGCCAGCCTGCTGCGCGCCCTGGCCCGCGACCTGGAGCTGGACTTTGATCCGCTCGACTGCGAGATGGCTGCGCCCTGGTTAGGTCCGCGACCGGCCGTGCTGCAGAGCGTCACCGATGAGTCTTGGCGCAGTGCCGGTGATACCCGTGAACGGTTGGAGCTGCTGGCCTTGCAGCTGATTGGCGCGGCGGATGTTGCATCCGTTGGTGCGGCAAGCGCTCAGGTACTACAGCGCCTGCGTGAGCAGATCGCGCCGCTGCTGGATGCCTGCGGCGATGCAGAAATGCACGGCCTGCTGGCGGCGCTAAGCGGGCGCTTCGTTCCGGCCGGGCCGAGTGGCGCGCCGAGTCGCGGCCGACTCGATGTACTACCCACCGGGCGCAATTTCTACAGCGTCGATGTACGCAACCTGCCCACGCCGACCGCCTGGCGTATCGGCGTGCAGGCGGCGGACCGTTTGCTGGAACGGCATCTGCAGGACCACGGCGACCACCTGCGTCAGCTTGGCCTGTCGATGTGGGGCACGGCGACCATGCGCACCGGCGGCGACGATATGGCCCAGGCCCTGGCGCTGATGGGCGTGCGCCCCGTATGGCAGGCCGGCAGCCAGCGCGTCGAGCGTTTCGAGGTGCTGCCGCTGGCGCAACTCGGCCGCCCGCGGGTGGATGTGACCCTGCGCGTGTCCGGCTTCTTCCGCGATGCCTTTAGCAACCTGATCCGCCTGTTCGATGACGCCGTGCAGGCGGTGGTCGATCTCGATGAGCCGGAAGAGATGAACCCGCTGTCGGCGCGGGTCTGGCGCGAATCCCTGACCCTGCAGGACAGCGGCCTGGATGAGTTTGAGGCGCGCAAGCAAGCCGGCTGGCGGGTCTTTGGTTCCAAGCCCGGTGCCTATGGCGCGGGCGTGCAGAACGCCATCGAAGAACGGCTGTGGCAAACCCGCGAGGACCTGGCCGAGGTCTACCTGAATTGGGGCGGCTACGCCTACGGTAGCCAGAGCGAAGGCACCCCGGCGCGCGCGCAGTTCGCCGAGCGCCTGGAGCAGATGCAGGCGGTGCTGCACAACCAAGACAACCGCGAGCACGACATTCTCGATTCCAACGACTACTACCAGTTTCAGGGCGGCATGCTCGCGGCGGTGGAAACCCTGCGTGGCGCCAAGGTGGCCAGCTACCACGGCGACAACAGCCAGCCCGATACGCCGCGCATCCGCACCCTGAAGGAAGAGCTCAATCGCGTGGTGCGCGCCCGCGCGGCCAATCCCAAGTGGATCGACGGCATGAAGCGCCACGGCTACAAGGGCGCGTTCGAACTGGCGGCGACTATCGACTACCTGTTCGCCTTCGACGCGACTAGCGAGCTGGTTGATGACCATCAGTACGCGCTGCTCACCGATGCCTATCTGCTCGACAAAAGCACCCGCGACTTTATCCAGCAGCACAACCCCGGTGCCTTGCAGGACATCCTCGAACGCCTGCTCGAAGCCCAGCAACGCGGCCTCTGGCAGCACCCCGGCGAGTACCGCGAAGCCCTGGAAAACCTGCTTATCGATAGCGAGGAAGCATGAATCGACGCGTTCCCGTAGGGTGGGTTAGCCGCTTGTCGCATGGATTGGTCAAACCGCTGAAGCCGGTGCGGCGTAACCCACCATCGGCGCAACTCTATCCACCGCTTGGTGGGTTACGCGGCGCGCTATCTTCCTGCGTGGTTGCAAGTCAGGCGTTCTGCGCCGCTAACCCACCCTACGTTTGCCCGAACGGATCACGCCCATGACCGAACAGCACTTCCCCCTCGCCGCCGTGGTCGCCGCCGATGACCTGAAACTGGCGCTGTGCTTGGCGGCCATCGACCCGGCGATTGGCGGTGTGCTGATCGAAGGGCCGCGCGGTATGGCCAAGTCGACCCTGGCCCGTGGCCTGGCCGATCTGCTGGCCAGTGGCACCTTTGTCACCCTGCCGCTGGGCGCGAGCGAGGAGCGCATCGTCGGCACCCTCGACCTCGACGCCGCCCTGGGCGAGGGCCGCGCGCAGTTTTCCCCCGGCTTGCTGGCCAAGGCCAATGGCGGCGTGCTGTATGTCGATGAGGTCAATCTGCTGCCCGATCATCTGGTCGATCTGCTGCTGGATGCCGCCGCCAGCGGGGTCAACCATATCGAGCGCGACGGCATCTCCCATCGGCATGCCGCGCGTTTTGTGCTGATCGGCACCATGAATGGTGAGGAGGGCGAACTGCGGCCGCAGTTGCTCGACCGCTTCGGCCTTAACCTGGCCCTGGACGCCCAGCCGCAACCGGCGCAGCGCGCTGAGATCGTCCGTCGTCGTCTGGCCTTTGATGCCGACCCGCAGGCGTTTCTGCAGCGCTGGCAGGCGCAGCAGGATGAACTGCGTGAACGCTGCCAGAGCGCCCGTGCGCGGTTGGCGGCGATTCCGCTGGATGACGCCGCCCTGGAACAGATCAGCCAGCGCTGCTTCGCCGCCGCCGTCGATGGCCTGCGCGCCGATCTGGTCTGGCTACGTGCCGCCCGTGCGCATGCCGCCTGGCGCGGTGCCGAACATATCGAGGCGCTGGATATCGATGCGGTGGCCGATTTCGTCCTGCGCCATCGTCGCCGGCATAACCCTCCGCCTGCCGCGCAACCGCCGCAGCCTCAATCTCAGCCCAGCAACAGCGCGCCCAGCGAACAGCCACAAGCGCCGCAAGGCGAAGGCCAGTGGGGTGAATTACCCGCCCAGGCGCAAAGCCCAGGCGTGCGGCGTGAACCGCCAGGCTTCGCAAAAAAGCCCTAGGCATCCGCCCGCGCACAGCCCCAGGCGCGGATGCCCGGGCCGCTCCCGGCAAATTAGGCGGTGGTCGTAATGGCGCCAGTCGCAGTGGCGCGACGGGGCGTATCGACTGGCCGGCGAGCCTGCTGAAAGGCCGTCCACGTACTCGACAGGATCTCGTGCTGCGCCCGCGCAGCAGCAAACCCGCTGAACTCTGGCTGCTGATAGTCGATGCCTCGGCCTCGACTCGCCGCCATGGCGCGCTGAGCAAGGCCAAGGGTTTGCTCAGCGAAGTGTTCGAGCAGGCACGCCGCCAGCGTGCACGCCTGGCCCTGCTGCACGCTACCGGCCACCAGGCGCAATGGTTGTGGCAGGGGCAAAAAGCCTCCCAGGCCTTGCAACAGTGGCTCAGCGAGTTGGGCGCAGGCGGCGGTACGCCGCTGTTAGATGCTTTGCAACAGGCCGCCGAGTGGCAGGCGCGGCGGCAGCGCTTGCACCCGGCCGAGCGCCAGCGTGTGTTGATCATCACCGATGGCCGCCTGCGCGACTGGCCGGCGCTCACCCCGAGCGCCTGCCCGGCGCTGCTGGTGGATATCGAAAGCGCACCGATCCGCCTCGGCCGTGCGCGCCAGCTGGCGGATGAGCTGGGCGCCGACTACCGACATATAGATTCGCTGCCGACACTGGCCGGCAGCCTGGAGACAGCCTTATGAAAACCCTGTTGATTATCGGCATCGGCGCCGGCGATCCGGACTACCTGACGGTGCAGGCGATCAACGCGCTGAACCGCACGGATGTGTTCTTCCTGATGGACAAGGGCAGCGCCAAGGACAGCCTGATCGGCCTGCGCAAGACCATCTGCGAGCGCTTTATCCAGGGCCGCGACTACCGCTTCGCCAGCGCCGACTGCCCGGAGCGGGTGCGCGATGTGCCGGACTATCGCGGCAGCGTGGTGGATCTCAATCAGGACAAACAGCAGGTGTTCGAAGGCATGCTCCGCGAGCAGATGCGCGACGGCGAAACCGGGGCTTTTCTGGTCTGGGGCGACCCGGCGCTGTACGACAGCACCCTGCGCATCGTCGAACAGATAGTGGCCAACAGCAGCGAACAGATTGCGTACGAAGTGATCCCCGGCATCACCAGCCTACAAGCCCTGGCGGCCAAGCATAAGGTCTGCTTTAACAGCATCGGCCAGGCCTTCCAGATCACCCCGGCGCGCCGCCTGGCCGAAGGCGGTTTCCCCGAGGGCTTGGACAGCGTGCTGGTGATGCTCGACGCCCAGGACACTTACCAGCGCTTTGTCGACCAGGCTATGCACATCTACTGGGGTGCCTATATCGGCACCCCGGATGAAGTGCTGATCGCTGGGCCGCTAAGTGAGGTCGCCGACACCATCCGTAGCCGCCGTGCCGAGCTGCGTGAGCAGCATGGCTGGATTATGGATAGCTATTTATTGCGCAAGAACGAGCACTGAGGGTGTTCAGACGAGCAGCCTGCAAGGTCGCTTCAATGAGCTAACCCGCAGGCCACCAGGTACTGAGGGTATCGATTACTTCGCCAGTTCGCACTTCTGCAGATGTGCTTGAGCGGTTGCTTCCGGGACGACTTCCAGCTTGGCACCCCCCACGAACACACCCATCTTGATCGACTGACGCACGTAGTAGTTCTGCCCAGCGACGGCCAGCAGATTGATGGCGTTATCGCTGAATTCGGATTCGGTGGCGATAACCCGGTTACCCGGGCTGATGAGGCGGTAGAAGTAAGTGCGGTTGGCTGTTTCGCCGATTATTTCTCCATCGACCTTAACGGTCTTCTTCAGCCCTTGACCAGCGAAGCTGTCGCGATAAATGTACAGACCGGCTTGATCAGCAGGCGGTGTGGGGAAGGACTTTAGGGCGGCGTCTGCCGACGGGGTATCCATCGGCACGGAAGCGCAACCGGAAAGAACAGCGATGCCGAGTGCGGCGATAAACAGCTTGAAGCGGTTTTGCATGGGAAATCCTTTTCAGGGTAAGTGTGAATAGCTTTCTAGAACGAGGCTTATAGGCCATCGCGGCGCGATTATGTCAGATAGCCATCATCTTTTGTGCTGACGTCTGCCTGCGAGGTCGTAGGATGGGTTAAGCGTAGCGATACCCATGCTGTGCCCAGCTCATCATCTGTGAACCGTTAAATCCCTGATGGGTATCGCAGGCTCAACCCATCCTACGTTCGTTACAGCTGTGGATAACTGCGCGGCGTATAGACCCACTCGCCCCCATCGGCGCGGGGGAAGCGGCAGGTTTGGCTGGAGCCGATAATCACCAGGGTGCGCATATCGACCATCTCTGGCGTGAGTTCGCCGAGGCTGAGGGTGCGCAGGGTTTCGCCGGGGCGGCCGATATTGCGGCCGAGCACCACCAGGGTGTCTGGCGTGCGTTGTTGGCGGATGATTTCCAGGGCAGCGCCGAGCTGCCAGGGGCGGGCTTTGGAGATCGGGTTGTAGAAGGCCATTACCAGGTCGGCGGCGGCGGCGTGGGCCAGGCGCTTTTCGATAATGGCCCAGGGCTTGAGGTTGTCCGACAGGGAGATCAGGCAGAAGTCATGGCCCAGCGGTGCGCCGGCCTTGGCGGCGGTGGCCAGGGCGGCGGAAACACCGGGGAACACCTGCAAGTCGACCCGCTGCCATTCGGCGTCGCTCGATTCGTGCAGGGCTTCCAGCACGGCGGCGGCCATGGCGAAGACGCCGGGGTCGCCGGACGACACCACCACCACGCGCCGGCCGCTGGCGGCCAGTTCGAAGGCATGGCGGGCGCGCTGCATTTCCTCGCGGTTATCGGTGCAGTGGCGCACCTGCTCCGGGCGCAGCGGGCCGGCCATCTTGATATAGGTTTCGTAGCCGAGCAGGTCCTGCGCTTCGTCCAGCGCCTGGCGCGCGGCGGGCAGCATAAATTCGGCGGCACCGGGGCCGAGGCCGATCACGCTCAGGCGGCCACGGGGACGGCCGAGTTGGTTGGCGTCGATGGGTACTGCGGCCAGCAGCAGGCGCAGGCTGGCGTGCTGGCTGTGCAGCGGCGGCAGTTGGCTGGCGTCGTCGATAAAGCGCAGCGGCACTTTGAGTTGCGTGGCGGCGCTGTGCAGTTCGGCATTGGCCATCAGCTGCGGCGCGGCCAGCAGGCAGGCCAGGCTTTGCGGTGCCAGATTGCTGGTGTGCAGCGCCTGCTGCAGCTCGCGAAGCAACTCGGCGCTGGCGCGTTCAACCCAGACGGCCACTTGTTGCGGATGGATCAGCAGTTCGTCGGCATTGGCCGCGCGGCTATGCGGACTGATATGGATCACCCGCGCGGCGCTGTTATCCACCGGCAGCTTGGCCTGGGCCAGCCAGGGCGCGTCGCCTTCGATGCGCACGGCCTGGCCGCCGAGCAGGTCGCTGACAAAGCCCTTGCCCTGTTCCAGATCGGCCAGCACATAGCCGGCCGGCGGCTCCAGCAGACAGGTGCCGAAACGCAGTTCACCGCTGGTGGTGATCGCCGCGGCGACCTGCAAGTGCGCGGCAAGCTCCCGCGCCATACGGTTGACCCCGCCGAGGCCGCCGAGCAGCGGCACCACCGCGCTGCCATCCTCGGCCACGGCCAGCACCGGCGGCTCGCGGTCTTTCTCGCCGAGCACGCTGGCCAGGCTGCGAATCACTATGCCGGCGGCGCACAGCACGATCAGCGGCGTACCGGCGCGGTAGAGCGCGCGCAGGGTGTCGCCGAAGTCGTCATAACCCCGCTCAACGCCATCGACCCGGCCACTCAGGCCATGAATCTCGGCCTGGGGATAGAGCGCCTGGATACGCCGCGCGCAGGGCAGGGCAGAGGGGCCGAGAATAAGGATGGCGGGGGCGGCGGTCATAAGCTGTTCCGTGGTTGGCGTAGAAGCGGCCTTGGCCGCGATCAATCGTTTAAGCGTGGCGATTAGCGCCGTGGCCGCTTGCGTATCGCGGGCAAGCCCGCTCCTACAGTGGGTTCGAGCTGCCGGTTAACCGCGCCATTTCTCGCCGGGGATCACGATCATCGAGAAGTAGGGCGAGGACATCGGCTCTACTTCATCCAGCGGCACGATGCGTTGGTTGCCCATGGTCGCGCGCTCGACGTAATGGGCGCGGCCGTCGATGCCCAGCTCCTGCAGCACGCGGCGGACTTTCTCGAAGTTGCGCCCCAGCTTCATCACCACGGCGGCCTCTGCATCTTTTAGACGCTGCTTAAGTTCAGCTTCCGGCAGCACGCCGGATAGCACGCTCAAGCTCTGGTTGCGGTACACCAGCGGGGTGCCGAGCACCGAGGCGCAGCCGAGCATGGAGCACACGCCGGGCACCACTTCCACCTGGTACTGCGCGGCCAGGCGGTCGTGCAGGTACATATAGGAGCCGTAGAAGAACGGGTCGCCTTCGCAGATCACCGCCACATCCTGGCCGGCGTCGAGCCGGGCGGCGATCTGCACCGCGCAGGTGTCGTAGAAGTCGCTGATCACATCTTCATAGCTGAGCGGCGCGGCGAGTTTCTCCGTGGTCACCGGGTACACCAGCGGCAGGCGCTGCTGCGCGTCGCTGAGGTGCTGCTCGATAATGCCGAAGGCGTTGCCGCCCTGGCCCTTGTTGGCTTTGGCCTTGGCCACGAAGTAGCCGACCACATCGGCCGATTGCAGCAGGCGCAGGGCCTTGAGGGTGATCAGCTCCGGGTCGCCGGGGCCGACGCCGATGCCGAGCAGGCGGCCTTTTTCCACACTCATCACTCCACCTCCGTGGCCAGGGCGTTGACCGCCGCCACCGCCATGGCGCTGCCGCCGCGGCGGCCGCGCACTATCACATAGGGCACGCCGTGGCTGCCTTCAGCCAGGGCGTCCTTGGATTCCGCCGCGCCGATAAAGCCCACCGGCATGCCGATAATCAGCGCCGGCTTCGGCGCGCCGGCGTCGAGCATTTCCAGCAGGTAAAACAGCGCAGTGGGCGCATTGCCGATCACCACCACGCTGCCTTGCAGGTGCTCGCGCCAATGTTCCAAGGCGACTGCCGAGCGGGTATTGCCCAGTGCGCGGGCCTGCTCAATCACGCCCTCGTTATGCAGGGTGCAGATCACCGGGTTATTGGCGGCCAGGCGCGGGCGGGTGATGCCTTCGGCGACCATGCGCGCATCGCAGAGAATCGCCGCGCCCTTGGCCAGCGCAGCGCGGCCGGCAGCCCCGGCGCCGGGGGAGAAGCGCAAATCCTGCACCACATCGACCATGCCGCAGGCGTGGATAACCCGCACCGCGAGTTTTTCCAGATCGGCGGGGATCGCCGACAGGTCAGCCTCGGCGCGGATGGTGGCGAAGGATTGGCGGTAGATTTCCTGGCCGTCGCGGATGTACTCAAGCATCACTGTTTCCTGTTGCGCAGTGGGCGGCGAACCAGTCGCCGGCTTCGTCGATAGTCATGGCGCTGGCCAGCAGTTGACCGAAACCGGCCGCCTCGGGCGTGCGTTGATAAAGCTGGTAATGCCCGGCGCTGCTGGCCAGCAGGGTAAAGGGCGCGGTGTGCGCGGCGGCGCAGGAGCGTGGGCAGGCGCTCAGATGCACCTGTGGCCGCGCGCCGCTGACGCGCAGGCGCTCGGCCAGGCGCAGGGCATCGGCCTTGCTGTCGCTCAGGCCCTTGCCGCAGGCGCTGGAGCCGGTACAGGCGATCAGCTGGCTAAGCGGCTCATGGGCATCGATCAGCAAGCCCAGCTCGGCCAGCGCGTGCAGCAGGTTGTCTGCCGAGTGTTCGGGGATATTCGGCAGCAACAGACCCTGCCAGGGCGTCAGACGCAGGCTGGCATCACCATATTGCTCGGCCAGAGCCGCCAGGGCGTTGAGTTGCAACGCGTCGATTCGGCCCAGGCGCGCGGCGGCGGCAATCATGCACAGGCCGCTTTGCTGCTGTGGATAAATGCCCATCGGCGCGCGTGGGTTGACTGGTTTGCGTTGCCAATCGGTCGGCGGCGCTTGCACGGCAAAGGGCAGGCGCGTTTTCAGCTGTTGCAGCAGTTGGCTGGCGGGAATCGCGCTTAACAGTTGGCGCATCCGGCTGTGCTCGCTGCCGGCCAGATCGAGGAACAACCTGAGCAGTTGCTCCACCAGCGGCACGGCTTGCTTTGCGTCGATCACACCCAGCGGCCGGTCACCCGGGCAACCCGCCAGGCCAAAGGCTAATCGTGCCGGCGATCCGGGCAGGGCGCTTAGCCAGATATCGTGGGGGTGTTCGAGCATCGCCAGGGCTTCGCCGCCGTCCAGCTGAATGGCGAACTTGGCCGACAGCCCATGCAGCCCCGGGGTGGTTTGCAGCAGCTCAAGCAGCGCGGCGGCCAGCGGGCGGGTATCGAGCAGGGCCTGCGGATCGAGGCCGGCGGCGGGGCTGAGCAGCAGGTTGCGCACATCGTCGGCGGCCGGGTTGCTCGGGCCCAGGTCGGCAGCCAGCAGGCGTTCAATCAACTCGGCCTGCTGGCCGGGCAATACGCCGCGAATCTGCAGATTGCTGCGGTTGGTCAGCTCCAGCACGCCGCTGGCGCAGCGCTTGGCGGCCTCGGCGATGGCCCGTGCCTGTTGGCTGCTAAGCACGCCGCCGGCCAGCTTGACCCGGCAGATGCCGCCGTCCAGCGCCGGAACGATACGCAGCAGGCCGGGGCACGCCGATCCCGGTTTTTCGGGGCGTGGGGCAGGTATCTCGACAGTGGTGGCAAGGTCGCGCAACGGTTTCACCAGCAACAAAGACGCGGCGACCGAACCAGCGAAATCCGCCCACAGGGGATTTCATGGCATCGGTACACCCCGCCCGATGTTGGCACTCGCGACTAGCGTCGTCGGCAGGTCTCCTGGCTAACAGGTCATCATCTGCTGCGGCCTTCCCGGTTTCCCAGTGGCGCAGATGCGGCAGACTCGCTGTTTACAGTTGCGGGGGCAGCTCGGTCACGATCAGTGGATCGCTCCGGATTCCCTCTTAGGCCCTATGCACAATGACGGCGGGCACCGACGAAGGCGCTATTATGCCCGCTTTGCGCGCAGGCACGACAGCCAGCTGGTCGGGCGGCGCGATGATGACGGTTTGAGGAAAGCGCATGACGGCCTGGTTAACCCTGATGGGCATTGGTGAAGACGGCTATGCCGGCCTGGGTGAGGCGGCGCGCCAGGCGCTGGGCGAGGCGCAGTGGATTGTTGGCAGCCCACGGCAGTTGGCGCTGTTGCCCAGCGATCTACCGGGGCAGCATGAGCTGTGGCCGAGCCCCTTTAGCCTGGAGCCGTTACTGGCGCGGCGCGGTATGCCGGTGTGTGTGCTGGCCAGTGGTGACCCGTTGTTCTATGGCGTGGGTGCGAGCCTGGCGCGGCAGCTGCCAGCCGAGGAATTGCGGGTGTTTTCGTCTCCTTCTTCGGTGTCCCTGGCCGCTGCTCGTATGGGTTGGCCGTTGCAGGAGGTGACGGTGCTGTCGCTGGTGGCGCGGCCGTTGGCGGCGCTGCAGGCGCAGATTTTCCCTGGCGCGCGGTTACTGCTGTTGAGCAATGACGGCGACAGCCCGGCGGCCGTGGCCGAGTTGCTACGTGAACGCGGTTTTGGCCCCAGCCGTTTGACCCTGCTGGAGCATCTGGGCGGTGTTCAGGAGCGGCGGATTGATGGCCTGGCCAGTGACTGGGCGTTGCCACGCGTCGTCGACCTCAATCTGCTGGCAATTGACTGTGTGGCGGGCGCCGAGGCGCGCTTGCTGCCGCTCACGCCAGGTTTGCCGGATGACGCCTATCAGCACGACGGCCAGCTGACCAAGCGCGACGTGCGCGCCATCACCCTGGCGCGCCTGGCCCCGCAACCGGGCGAGCTGCTCTGGGATGTCGGCGCGGGTTGCGGCTCCATCGGCATCGAATGGATGCGCGCGCACCCCAGCTGCCGGGCGCTGGCCATTGAGGCCGATGCCGGTCGTCAGGCACATATCCAGCACAACCGCGATGCCCTCGGCGTACCGGGCCTGCAACTGGTCGCCGGCCGTGCGCCCGAAGCACTGAGCGGACTGGCCGCACCGGATGCGATCTTTATCGGCGGCGGGGTGACCGTCCCCGGCGTGCTGGAGCAGTGCTGGGCCAGCCTCAAGCCGGGCGGGCGTTTGCTGGCCAATGCCGTGACCCTGCAAAGCGAAACGGCGCTGGTGGCCTGGCGCGAACAGGTGGGCGGCGAGCTGACTCGTATCGCCGTGGCCCAGGCGCAGCCGTTGGGCGGCTTCGACACCTGGCGCAGCGCCTTGCCGATCACAATGCTGGCGGTGCGCAAGCCGTGAGCCCGCGCATTCTGCTATTGGGCGGCACCCGCGAGGCGTTACGTCTGGCACGGCGTCTGGGGCCAGACGCGATCTACAGCCTGGCCGGGCTGGGCCGGGTGCCGGATGACCTGGCCTGTCAGGTGCGCGTCGGCGGTTTTGGCGGAGCGGAGGGTTTGGCGCGGTTTATCCGCGAGCAGGGCATCGAACTGCTGCTCGATCTGACCCACCCCTATGCCGCGCAGATCAGCACCAATGCCGCCCGCGCCGCCGAGCTGAGCGGGGTTGCCTGCTGGGCCCTGCGCCGCCCCGGTTGGCAGGCCGGCGAGGGCGATGACTGGCGCGAAGTGGATAACTGGGCTGGTTTGGTCGAAGCCCTGAAGAATTTCCGCCGCCCGCTGTTTACCCTCGGCCGCGAGCCACTGGAGCATTTGCACGAGATTCCCCCGCATCAGCATTGGACCGTGCGCTGTCTGACGGCCCAGCAAGGCGTGCCGCGTGCCGAGATTATCGGCGCCCGCGGGCCGTTTGCGCTGGACGAGGAACGCGCTCTATTCGCCCGCCTGGGCAGCGATGTGCTGATCAGCAAAAACAGCGGCAGCCAGTCCACCGAGCCGAAACTGCAGGTGGCGCGGGAGTTGGGATTGCCGGTGCTGTTGCTGCGCCGGCCCGAGTTGCCGGCGGTGGCGCGTGAGTTTGTCAGCCTCGAAGCGCTGGTCGAGGTGCTGCCAATCGACGGTCAGGCGGACAGCCAATGAGTCCTGAGCAGCGCGCAACCCATCGAATAGCGGTTGAGCCTGCCACGGTGGGTTACGGCGCATCGGACAATGCCGCTGGTTTACGATCTGTTCTATGCGCCTAACCCACCCTACGGGATGGCTGGGTTGCCCAACGGAAAACCTCGCCTGTTAGACTGCCGCCCCGCTTTGGAGGCCGCCATGACCACGCCCGTTTCGCCTTACGCCCGCATTCTGTTTGTCGGCCCTGACCTGACCGAGGGCGCGTTTGCCGAGCTGTTTCGCCGGCGTTTGGCCGAGCTGCGTGGTGCGGCGGCGCTGGCCGATATCGTCGACACCAGCGCAGGCTATGCGCCGCTCTGGCAGCGTGTGGCCGAAGCTGAACGGCCGCTGCTGGTGATCGACCTGGAGCCTGCGAGCAGCAGCCCGCACCTCGATTGGCTGCGCAGCGAACTGTGCCAGCAGGCCAACCCCGAGCAGCTGTTTGTCGCCAGTGCGATTGGCCTGGCCGAAGGCTTGCCGGTGGAAGCGGCCTGCGCGTTGATCGAGCGCGCTGAATTGCACCTGCCCTGCGTCGGTGTGAGGCCGATAGCGGAGCATCACGCCTGGTCGCAGATTCCGCCGCACGCCCAGCGCCTGCTGCTGTGCAACGGCCCGCGCTGCACCCGGCGTGGCGCGCTGGAACTGTGGAAAACCCTGCGGCAACGGCTCAAGGCCGCCGGCAAGCTGGAGTGCGCAGGCGGGGTGCATATCACCCGTACGCAGTGCCAGTTCCCCTGCGATCTGGGGCCGACGGCCAGCCTCTACCCGGCCGGCGAGTGGTTCCGCGTGCGCGATGAAGCCGAGCTGATCCGTCTGGTCGATGAGCGTCTGGTGGCCGGCCGCGCGGTGCCTGAACTGCGCATTGATCAGGGCTAAGGCAGCGTCGGCAAATATTTTCATGCGGCCTGTAACGCGCGCTTGTCTCGCGGCTCTAGTTGAATGCCGGCACGCGAAAATCCTTTTGCCCGGCCAACCCAGATCACCCGAGGATACGCACATGACCATGAAATCCACCGCTGCTACTGGTGCTGCTATCGCCTTCGCTGCTGCCAGCCTGTTTGCCGCTCTCTCAAGCACCGTAGCCGTGGCCGAAGAAGCCAAAGTACATTGCTACGGCGTCACGTCCTGCAAAGGCCAGAATGACTGCAAGACCGCCGAAAACAGCTGCAAAGGCCAGGGCGCTTGCAAAGGTCAAGGCTTCAAGTCGATGACCCTGGCTGAGTGCAATGCCGCCAAAGGCACTGTCGGCGAGTAAGTGAGCCGGGGCGGCCGCCGTGCGGTTGCCCCGCATCACCGAGCAAGGAGTCAGCAATGAATGCTCAACGCGGCAATCTGGGCTTTGGCCTGGGCCTGCGCAGCACCTACTACCAAGCCATTCTCGAACAACGGCCGGCGATCGACTGGTTCGAAATCGTCTCGGAAAATTATCTGGTGGAGGGCGGCAAGGCCCTCTACTACCTGGATGCCATCGGCGAGCACTACCCGCTGGTGATGCATGGCGTGTCGCTGTCGATTGGCGGCCCGCATCAGTTGGATCTGGATTATCTAAACAGCCTCAAACAGCTGGCCGCGCGGGTAAATCCGGCGTGGATCTCCGATCACCTGTGCTGGAGCCGTGGCAATGCCCACCAGCTGCACGACCTGCTGCCGCTGCCTTATACCGAGGAGAGCCTGCAGCATGTGGCCGCGCGGGTGCGTCAGGTGCAGGACGTGATCGAGCGACCGCTGGTGCTGGAAAACGTCTCCAGCTACCTGCGCTGCGCCGATGATCAATTCAGCGAATGGCAGTTCCTCGCCGCGCTCAGCGAGTTGAGCGGCTGCGAGCTGTTGCTGGACGTCAACAACGTTTACGTCAGTGCGCGCAACCATGGCTTCGATGCCTGGACCTTTATCAGCAGCCTGCCCAAGCAGCGCATCCGTCAGCTGCACCTGGCCGGCCACAGCGATTACGGCAGCTACCTGATCGACACCCATGATCAGCCGGTCAGTGATCCGGTCTGGCAGCTCTATCAACGCACCCTGCAGCACCTCGGCCCGGTGTCCACGCTGCTGGAGCGCGACGATCATTTTCCCGATCTGGATGTACTGCTCGACGAGTTGAACACTGCCCGCCGGTTTGCCGCCCAGGCGCTGCAAGGCACAGCGCAATGCGCCTGAGTGACTGGCAGGCGCAGGTCCAGGCCTACCTGCTCAACCCCGATGCCCAGGCCAACCCGGCGCTGCAGGCCAGCCTGTTGGGCAGCGCGGCGCTGAGTGCCGAACAGGGCCTGGCGATTTACCACAACGCCTACCGCGCACGCCTGCTGGAAGCCTTGCGCGGTGATTACCCGGCGCTACACGGCTGGCTCGGTGACGAGGAATTCGATGCCCTGGCCCTGGCCTATCTCGCCGCGCACCCCTCGCAGCACTACAGCCTGCGCTGGCTCGGCGCGCAGTTGGCAGACTTTGTCGATGGCTATCTGGTGCCCGCTCAGGCCGCACCACTCAGTGAGCTGGCGCGACTGGAGTGGGCCTTTACCCTGGCCTTCGATGCAGCGGAAGGCCAGCCCCTGAGCCTGACGCAGATGGCCGAACTGCCGGCCGAAGACTGGCCGACCCTGCAGGTCCGTCTGCTGCCGAGCGTGCAGTGGCTGGCGTGCCGGCATAACAGCCTGGCGCTCTGGCGCGCGTGCAAGGAGCAGGGTGATTTCCCCGGCAGCCAGCCCCTGGTTGCGACAGAGACCTGTGTGGTCTGGCGCGATCAGCTGATCACCCGCTACCGCAGCCTGGCGGCCGATGAAGCCGCTGCGTTGCAGGGCATGACCGCGCACGGCTGGAGCTTCGCCGAGCTGTGCGGCGAGCTGGCGAATTTGGGCGAGCAGGCACCGGTGCAGGCGGTGAGCTGGTTGCGCCAGTGGCTGACGGACGGGCTGCTGCAGCGGGTGGATCACCTCTCGCGCTGATTGTTCTGCCCTGTCGGGAAGACTATGACAGGGCAGTTTCCTTCAATACCCTGCGCCGCTTGCCTGTCAGCCTGGCACCTCCTTTGGTTGTGCTGACAGGTGTGTGATGAATACGCTGTTTTACTCCATGGCGGGTTTTGCTCTCGCTGCCTCGATTTCTCCCGGCCCGGTCAATCTGCTCGCCCTCAGTGCTGGCGCGAGCCATGGGCTGCGTAGCAGCATGCGCCATGTCACGGGGGCGACGTTCGGCTTTACCGCGCTGTTGCTGGCCATGGGCCTGGGCTTGCAGCAGCTGTTGCAGCAGTGGCCGGCGCTGACGCACGGGGTGGCCTGGTTTGGCGTCGCCTTTCTGCTGTACATGGCCTACGGTCTGGCCCGGGCTGACGGGCAGCTCAGTGACAATGACGCCCAGCAGCGCCCGTCGCTGTTCAAGGGCGCGCTGATGCAGTGGCTCAACCCCAAGGCCTGGCTGGCCTCGATGGCGGGGATGGGCGCCTATGCGGCGGATGGCGATCTGTGGCGGGTTGCGCAGTTCGCGGCGCTGTATTTCGTGATCTGTTATTTGTCGATCAGTTGCTGGGCACTGGCCGGGGTTTACCTGCGCCAGTATCTGGAGAATCCGCTGTACCTGCGCCGGTTCAATCGCGGCCTGGCCTTGCTGCTGGTGCTGTCGGCGGTTTATCTGCTGGTCTGATCAGGCGCGGCGGTATTGTCCGGGGGTGGCGGCGAGCAGCTGTTTGAAGGTGCGCTGCAAGTGCGCCTGATCGGCAAAGCCGGCGTCCAGCGCCACCTCGGCAATCGACTCGCCACGCTTCAGCCCGGCCTGGGCCACTTGCACGCGGCAGTTGAGTAGGTAGGCATGCGGGGTCATGCCGTAGTGCTGGCGGAAACTGCGAATCAGGTACGAGGGCGATAGCTCGGCGGCGCTGCAGATGTCTTCCAGCTTGAGCGTCTGGGTGCAGTGCGCACGGATAAATTCTGCCGCCAGACGAATGCGCGGGTTGTCCTCGCGGATCGGAGCCGGCGCGGGGGCCAGGCGCTGTTGCAGGGTGCTGAAATAGTCGAGCAGAGCGCACTCTTTGCGCAGGTGATCGACCGATGCATCGTTGAGCAGGTCGTACAGCTGGTTGAGGCCGTTGAACAACGCAGAGTCGCGGCTGAGGATGGCGGAGAAGGGCTGCAGTGGCTGGTTGTGGCTGAAGCCCAGCTGCTGTTGCAGCTCGCTCAGCCAGGCGCTGTCGATGTAGAACATGCGATACGACCAGGGCTGCCCATCCACGGGGTTGCAGGCATGCACGTCACCTGGGTTCATCAGCACCAGCGTGCCGGCGGCGACCTGCTCACGCGCCTTTTCATTGAGGTAGGTGCTGCGGCCCCGGGTGATGGTGCCAATCGAAAAGCACTCATGGGAATGCTTGGCGTAGCACAGCAGGCGGCCATCGAGGGCTTCGCGCGTTTCCACAAAGGGCAGCGCCGGGTCGCGCCAGAAGCGTGGGGTGGTGGCCTGTTGCTCAGTGCTCATCATGCGTCCCTGGCGTAATCGCCGTGTAGCCAAGCCGAGACTATAGCGGCCGGGGACGCTTGTTCAAACAGTCGGCTGCTGCGCTCTGCACGGCGCGGTGCTTTGTCTTACCATGCCGGCTCCACCCCGTTGCGAGCCGCGCATGTCTGCCTTTCTGCTGCGTTACCGCGTTGCCCTGATCGTCCTGCTGATTCTGCTCGGCCTGCTGGCGAGCATCTGGCTGGCCGGGCGTTATGCCGAGCAGCGCGCCTGGCAGGAGCGCAGCATCGAAGCCCGGGGTCAGCTGCAGCTGTATGCGCAGTCGATCCATACCCTGGTCGAGCGCTTCCGCTCGGTGCCCGAAGTGCTGGCGCTGGACAGTGATATCAAGTCGCTGCTGCGCGCGCCGACCGACAGCCTGCTGCGCAGCACACTCAATGAACGGTTGGAACAACTCAACAGCGCCGCTGGCTCCAACGTGCTGTACCTGCTCAATGATAAAGGCGAAACCCTGGTGGCCAGTAACTGGCGTGACTGGAGCAGTTTTGTCGGCAACAACTACGCCTTCCGCCCGTATTTTCAGGATGCCGTGCGCCAGTCCTCTGGGCGTTATTTTGCCGTGGGGGTGACCACCGGCATCCCCGGTTATTTCCTCTCCCATGCGGTGCGCGATGACGACGGCACGGTGCTCGGCGTGCTGGTGGTCAAGCTGGAGCTGGAAGAGTTGCAGCGCGAATGGGCCAGCCAGCCCGGCGTGCTGCTGGTGGCGGACAGCTACTCGGTGGTGATCCTCAGCAACCGCCCGGCCTGGCGTTTTCTCGCCCTCGACAGCCTGAGCGAACAGGCCCGCGCCGAGCTGGTGGAGGTGCGCAAGTACGCCGAACAGGCGCTGCAACCGCTACCCAGCACGCTGCGCCGGCAGATCGACAGCGCCAGCCAGTGGCGCCGGGTCGAGGGCCCGGATGGCTCGCGTGACTACCTCTGGCAGCGCCAGCCCCTCGACGACGAAGGCTGGACCCTGCACCTGCTGCACGAACCGAAAACCCTGGTCGACAGCGTGCGTAGCTACCGCCTGGCCGCCGCCGGGGTGTGGATGACCCTGGCGTTTCTGCTGCTCTACCTGGCCCAGCGGCAAAAGACTCAGCGGTTGCAGGCTGGTATTCGTGAGCGCCTGGAGCGTGAAGTGGCGCTGCGTACCGCCGAGCTGCGCGAGGCCCAGGAAGGCCTGGTGCATGCGGCGAAAATGGCCGCGCTGGGGCAGATGTCGGCGGCCATGGCCCATGAAATCAACCAGCCGCTGACCGCCATGCAGATGCAGCTGGGCAGCCTGCGCCTGTTGCTCGACAGCGGCCGCCAGGACGATGTGCGCGAAGGGCTGCAACGTATCGATAGCCTGTTGCAACGCATTGCCGGGCTCACCGGCCACCTGAAAACCTTTGCCCGCAAAAGCCCGGCGGGCCTCAGCGAGCGTCTGCGTTTGAGCGATGTGCTGGAGCAGGCCCTGCAACTGCTGGCGCCACGCCTGCGCAGCGAACAGGTGCAGCTGCACAGCGAGATCGACACCGAGGCGCGGGTGCTGGGCGATGCCATTCGCCTGGAGCAGGTGTTGCTCAATCTGCTGAACAACGCGCTGGATGCCATGGCGGACAGCACCGTGCGGCAGCTGCAGATCCGTATCGAACGCCAGGCCGAGCAGTGCCTGCTGAGCATCGCCGACAGCGGCGGCGGCATTGCCAGCGAGGCGTTGGGCCATGTGTTTGAGCCGTTCTTTACCACCAAGCCGGTGGGCGCTGGGTTGGGACTTGGCTTAGCGGTGTCTTACGGTATCGTTCGCGAACTGGGCGGCAGCCTGGAGGCGGCCAATGGCGAGCAGGGCGCGATCTTTAACCTGCGCCTGCCGGCAGCGCCGAATGCGTAGTGCGGGTTATTTCCCGGATTTTATCCGGGCTACACTGCCGCCGATTGATCAGGAGGTGATATGAGCGGGCAGGTAATAGTCGTCGACGATGAGGCGGCGATCCGCGAGGCGGTGCAGCAGTGGCTGGAGCTGTCCGGCTTCAGCGTGCACAGCTGCGCCACGGCGCAGGCCGCGCTGGCGCTGGTCGAGCGTGATTACCCCGGCATCATCATCAGCGACGTGCGCATGCCCGGCACCGATGGCTTGCAGCTGCTCGACAGCGTGCTGGAGCGTGACCGCGACCTGCCGGTGATTCTCATCACCGGGCATGGCGATGTGCCGATGGCGGTGCAGGCGCTGCGCCAGGGCGCCTATGACTTTATCGAAAAGCCCTTTACCCCCGAACGCCTGCTCGACAGCGTGCGCCGCGCCCTGGACAAGCGCCGCCTGGTTTGTGAGAACCGCCAGCTGCGTCAGCAGTTCGCCCGCAAGGACCATATCGAGGCGCAGCTGCTCGGCGTATCAAAGCCGATGGAAACCCTGCGCCGGCAGATCCTCGAACTGGCCGGCACCTCGGTGAATATCCTCCTGCGCGGCGACACCGGCAGCGGCAAGGAGCGCGTTGCCCGCTGTCTGCATGATTTTAGCAACCGCGCCGGCAAGCCCTTTGTCGCGCTGAACTGTGCGGCGATTCCCGAGCAGCTGTTCGAGAGCGAGCTGTTCGGCCATGAAAGTGGCGCCTTTACCGGCGCCCAGGGCAAGCGCATCGGTCGCATCGAACATGCCGACGGCGGCACGCTGTTTCTCGACGAGGTGGAAAGCCTGCCGCTGGCCCAGCAGGTCAAACTGCTGCGCGTATTGCAGGAGAAAACCCTGGAGCGCCTGGGTTCCAACCGCAGCATTCAGGTCGACCTGCGGGTGATCAGTGCGGTCAAGCCGGACCTGCTCGATGAGGTCAAGGCCGGGCGTTTCCGCGAAGACCTCTACTACCGGCTGAATGTCGCCACCTTGCGTATTCCGCCGTTGCGCGAACGCCGTGAAGACATACCGCTGCTGTTCGAGCACTTCGCCAACCAGGCCGCGCAACGCCATGGCCGCGAGATGCCGAGCCTGGCGCCCAGCGAGCTGACCCGGCTACTCGCGCACGATTGGCCGGGCAACGTGCGCGAGCTGATCAACGCCGCCGAACGCCATGCGCTGGGCTTGAGTGGCGAAGTGGAGCGTGGCGAGGGGTTGCCGGTGCAATCGCTGGCCGAGCAGATGGAGGCCTTCGAGGCGCAATGCCTGCACCGTGCCCTGCAGCACTGCCAGGGCAATATCGCCGAGGTGATGGCGCTGCTGCAGCTGCCGCGCCGCACCCTTAACGAGAAGATGCAGCGCCACGGTTTGCAGCGCAGCAGCTATCGGCCGGCCGGCAGTGCTGATGACGAGTGAGAGTTAGTCGGCGGAATTTCGCTTATCTGAGTTTTTTCACTGGCGGATTTCCGCTCACTACAGCCGCCAGGCTGGCAGTGCTGCTTGGAGTAAAGGCTCTAGTCCGGGCTTTTCCCTCGCTGGCACGGCATCTGCTATAGCTCTTGTCAGCCAGGCACTCGATTGCCTTGGCCTCTATAAGAAAGACAAGAGGTGAACCCCATGCACTGCCCAGCAGCATCTGCGCGCTTGCCGCGTCCGGCATCAACCACCCATCTCTTGTGCGCTCGGCTCAGGCCGCGCGCGAGCCTCTGCGCCTTTTCGCCATTGCGTTAGTCCCGGCGCTGCATTGCCATTCAGGTGGCGCGCAGCGTCTACAGTGAAAACCTCTGCATAAAGCCATAACAACGACGGAGATGCTTCCATGCGAATGACCAAACGTTTCAGCCTGTTTGCTGCTGCCGCAGCCTTTACCGCGAGCACTGCGGTACTCGCCGCACCGACCTTTATCAATATCCTTACCGGCGGCACCAGCGGTGTGTACTACCCGATTGGTGTGGGCCTGTCGCAGCTGTACAGCAACGGCATCGAAGGTTCGAAGACCTCGGTACAAGCGACCAAAGCCTCGGTGGAAAACCTCAACCTGCTGCAAGCCGGTCGTGGTGAGCTGGCCCTGGCCCTAGGCGACTCCGTGGCCGATGCCTGGAATGGCGTGGAAGACGCCGGCTTCAAGGCGCCGCTGAAAAAGCTGCGGGCGATTGCCGGCACCTACCCGAACTACATCCAGATCGTCGCCAGCAAGGAATCCGGCATCACCACCCTGGCGGACCTGAAGGGCAAGCGCATCTCCGTCGGTGCGCCGAAATCCGGCACCGAACTCAACGCTCGCGCGATCTTCAAGGCCGCTGGCCTGAGCTATGAAGACATGGGCAAGGTGGAGTTTCTGCCGTACGCCGAGTCGGTCGAGCTGATCAAGAACCGTCAGCTGGATGCCACCCTGCAGTCTTCGGGCCTGGGCATGGCGGCGATTCGCGACCTGGCCGCGACCCTGCCGATCACCTTCGTCGCCATCCCGGCGGAGATCACCGCGAAGATCGACAACGCCGCCTACCAGGCTGCCGCGATCCCAGCCGGCACCTACGACGGTCAGGACAGCGATGTAGCGACCGTGGCCATCAACAATATCCTGGTCAGCCACGACGGGGTGTCCGAGGAAGTGGCCTACCAGATGACCAAACTGATGTTCGACAACCTCGAGCGCCTGGGCAACGCCCACTCGGCGGCCAAGGACATCCAGCTGGAAGGCGCTGCCAAGGGCCTGCCGATCCCGCTGCATCCGGGTGCCGAGCGCTTCTACCAGGAAGCCGGCGCACTGTAAGGCTGCTGAAGGGTTGGCCACGTAGGATGGGTTGAGCATCGCGATACCCATGCAGCACGGTTTGGGCCTGGTGAAAGTCGTAGGATGGGCCGCGTAGCGGCGTAACCCATCAAGCGATGCCGAAGGCGAGTGCCCATACAGCATGGGTATCGCTGCGCTCAACCCATCCTACCCAACCCCTCTATTTTTTAGAGCTGCGAATAAAACCGGCGTGCAGAACACGGCAGGTTTTGTTGGCGACTCTTGTGCTATCGACGTTGTAACCAGGGTGTGACCTTTATGAGTGAGCAAAACCAGGGCCTCGCCGGCAGTCCCAGCGATTGGCCGAAAGCGCTGTTTTATGTCGCGCTGCTGTTCTCGACGTTCCAGATCATCACCGCGGCCTTCCACCCGGTCTCCAGCCAGATTCTGCGTGCCGTGCATGTGGGCTTTCTGCTGCTGGTGGTGTTTCTCTGCTTTCCCGCCCGTGGCAAGGGCCAGCCCTGGCAGCCAATGGCCTGGCTACTGGGCCTGGCCGGCATGGCCACGGCGCTCTACCAGTGGTATTTCGAAGCCGATCTGATTCAGCGTTCCGGTGACCTGAGCAGCAGCGACATGCTCGTCGGCCTGGTGCTGATCGTGCTGGTATTCGAGGCCGCACGGCGGGTGATGGGCATCGCCCTGCCCTTTATCTGCGCGCTGTTTCTCGCCTACGGCCTGTTCGGTCAGTACCTGCCGGGCGACCTGATGCACCGTGGCTACGCCATCGATCAGCTGGTCAACCAGCTGGCCTTCGGCACCGAGGGGCTGTACGGCACGCCGACCTATGTATCGGCCACCTATATCTTCCTGTTTATCCTGTTCGGCGCCTTCCTTGAACAGGCCGGGATGATCAAGCTGTTCACCGATTTCGCCATGGGCCTGTTCGGCCACAAGCTCGGTGGCCCGGCCAAGGTCTCGGTGGTGTCGTCGGCGCTGATGGGCACTATTACCGGCTCGGGGGTGGCCAATGTGGTCACCACCGGCCAGTTCACCATCCCGCTGATGAAGCGCTTCGGCTACAAGCCGGCGTTTGCTGGCGGCGTGGAAGCGACCTCGTCGATGGGCAGCCAGATCATGCCGCCGATCATGGGCGCGGTGGCCTTTATCATGGCCGAGACGATCAACGTGCCGTTCTTCGAGGTGGCCAAGGCCGCGCTGATTCCGGCGCTGCTGTACTTCGGCTCGGTGTTCTGGATGGTCCACCTGGAAGCCAAGCGCGCCAACCTGCAAGGCCTGCCGAAGGACCAGTGCCCGAACCCCTGGGCCGCGGTGAAGCAGCGCTGGTACCTGCTGATTCCGCTGTTTATCCTGATCTACCTGCTGTTCTCCGGGCGCACGCCGCTGTTCTCCGGGATGGTCGGTCTGGCCCTGACCGCGATTGTGATTCTCGGCTCGGCGATCATCCTGCGGGTGTCATCCAAGGTCATGCGCTTCGCCTTCTGGATTGCCCTGGGCGTGCTCTGCGCCGGCTTCTTCCAGCTCGGCATCGGCGTGGTGTTCGGCGTGGTCGCGCTGTTGGTGGCGCTGTGCTGGTTTATCAAAGGCGGCCGCGACACCCTGACCATCTGCCTGCACGCGCTGGTGGAAGGTGCACGGCATGCGGTGCCGGTGGGCATCGCCTGCGCCCTGGTGGGGGTGATCATCGGTGTGGTGTCGCTGACCGGGGTGGCGTCCACCTTTGCCGGCTATATCCTCGCCATTGGCCAGGACAACCTGTTCCTCTCGCTGATTCTCACCATGCTCACCTGCCTGGTGCTGGGCATGGGTATCCCGACCATTCCCAACTACATCATCACCAGCTCGATTGCCGCGCCGGCGCTGCTGGAGCTGGGCGTGCCGCTGATCGTCTCGCATATGTTCGTGTTCTATTTCGGCATCATGGCCGACCTCACCCCGCCGGTAGCGCTGGCCTGTTTCGCCGCAGCACCGATTGCCAAGGAGAGCGGCCTGAAGATCAGCCTGTGGGCGATTCGCATCGCCGTGGCCGGCTTTGTTGTGCCCTTTATGGCGGTGTATGAGCCGGCGCTGATGCTGCAGGGCGATAGCCTGTTGGCCACCCTCTATGTGGTACTCAAGGCGCTGTTGGCCATCGGCATCTGGGGCGTGGTGTTTACCGGTTACCTGCAGGCCAAGCTGAGCTGGTGGGAGCGCGCGCTGGGCTTTGCTGCCGGCGCCAGCCTGATTCTGGCCACACCGATGAGCGACGAAATCGGCTTCGCCCTGGCGGCGCTGTTTATTGCCCAGCATGTCTGGCGTGCCCATCGTGCTCAGGTGGCCACGGCGTGATCGGCTTGTGCCTGGGCTTGGCCGGCGCGGTATGGGCAGAAGTGCCCACGGCCAGCTTTACCCTGGCCTGGACGCACACGATTGAGAAGATTCGTTGGGAAGAGGATTACCGCGTCACGCCTGCGGGGTTGCTGCTCGGCGAGGCGCGGGTCAAGGGTTCCGGGGCCGGTATGGAGATTCCACACGGCGCCGAACTGCGCGAGGGCAGCTGGCATTACCAGCGTCAGCTACCGCCCTTGCAGCCACTGCGTTTGGGGCGAACCCCCGAGGCAGGGGATTATCAACTGTGTTTCAACCAGCGTTGCCACTCCATGAGTGAATGGCTCGGCCCGCCACAAGCGAGCCAGCCGGCGTTGGAACTCTGGAGCTGTGAGCAACGCTCCCCGGCCGCTGCGGCGGCAGGCCAGGACGACGGCTAAGGCTGCGTCTGCTCCCGGGCCACAAGCCCTGGTTGTTGTAGAGGAGAACCCCCATTTGGCGCAGCCGGTGGGGGTTTTGTTCATTTGCCGTAACGGTTAGTTTCAGCAGATTGACTGACAGGCAGGCTGTTATGCGCACCATCACCTATTACCTGGCTATGCAGCACCCCGAGCAGATTCTTGCCAAGCCACTGCCGGCCGAGCTGAGCGTGGTGGAATGCCAGCACAAGCAGTTTCAGCTCAACCGCTTTCTCTACCAGCTGGTCGGCGAGCCCTGGCAGTGGACCGACAAACTCAGCTGGACGGACGCGCAGTGGCGCGCGCTGATCGAACAGCCCAATCACCGCACCTGGGTGGCCTATCACCAGGGCGCCATCGCCGGGTATTACGAGCTGCTGCGCGATGCCGACGGCGCGGTGGAGATTCTCTATTTCGGCCTGGCCGAGGCCTTCTTCGGCCAGGGCTTTGGCGGCCCATTGCTCACTCACGCGCTGCAGTGCGCCTGGGCCTGGCCGGGCACCACCAAGGTCTGGGTGCATACCTGTAGCCTGGATCACCCCAGCGCATTGGCCAACTACCAGGCGCGCGGCCTGCGCATCTATCAGGAGGAAGTCACCCCGTAGGATGGGTTAGCCGCGCGGCAGATTCAGGGGTTCTGCCGCACGCTCCGGCGCGGCGTAACCCATCAGGCGCACAGCTGTATGCAGCGGTCTACGCTTGCAGGGTCGCCGACTTATTGCAGGAGCCGCCCATGCGCCGCGTCCTTGGCAAACCCCTGGTACTCAGCCTTTGCCTGCTGCCCGCCCTGGCAAGCGCGCTGGATATCCAGCCCGGTCTCTGGGAAATCAGCTCGCACTCTATGCAGGTCGGCGGCCAGGCGGTGCCGGGGATGGCGCAAATGCTCGAACAGATGAAAAATCTGCCGCCCGAGCAACGCCAGATGATGGAGCAGATGCTGGCCCAGCAGGGCGTGCAACTGGGCGATCAGGGTGTGCGCATCTGCATGAGCGCGGCGCAGATCAAGGCCCAGCAGATCCCCCTGCAAGACCCCGAGTCCGGCTGCAGCAATCAAGTCACCGAACGCAGCGCCGAGCGGTGGAAATTCCGCTTCAGCTGCCCCAACGGTATGGGCGAAGGGGAGACGCGTTTTCTCAGCGACAAGGAATTCACCTCAACGCTCAACGGCACCTTCGATGGCCAGAACAGCAGCATGCAGAGCCATGCGCGCTGGGTGGCGGCCGATTGCGGCGGGCTGCGGCCGCAGTGATTGGTGGCAGGCAGATACCAGTCTGCGCAAGCAGCAGGGAAGTGTGAATGACTACCAAACGATAATAAACCTCAATAGCGTTGACGAGGGCGGCAAATTGCTGCGAAAATTCAATCGATAATTATTAGCATTTGCGTCGGCGTGTTTCGATTACCGCTGCGCATGCTGCTAAGCACCTCCTGCAAGCACGGACGCCCCTGCAGGGCATTCGATTTTCGCATTGGGGAGAGTCCTTGTGTTGTCCAGAAAGACCCGTCTAGCCGTGGCCATTGCCGCCGCCTGCAGTTTCAATCACGCCCTGGCCGCTACAGACACGGCGGTGCAACTCGATGCCCAGACCGTCGTCGGCAGTACCGACGATGCCCAGCCCGACAGCTATAAGGCGCAGCCGAGCAGCGCCGCCACCAAGCTGGAACTGACCCCACGGCAGACGCCGCAATCGATTTCCACCATCACTGGCGCGCAGCTGGAAGATTTCAAGCTCGACAGCGTCAATGACGCGCTGAAGTACACCACCGGGGTCTCGGTGGAAGAGGTGGAGACCGACCGCACCTACTTCACTGCCCGCGGTTTTGACATCACTAATTTCCAGTACGACGGCATCGGCATGCCCTTCGTTTATGGGAACCTCGATGGCAGCATCGACACTGCACCTTTTGAACGCATCGAGGTGGTACGGGGCGCTAATGGCTTGATGAGCGGCACCGGCAATCCGTCCGCCACCGTCAACTTCGTGCGCAAACGACCGACCCTGGCACCCCAGGCGCGCGTTGACCTGACGGGAGGCTCTTGGGATAAGCGGCGTATCGACGCCGATGTGTCTGGCGCGCTGACCGACGCGGGCAATATCCGTGGCCGTGCGGTCTATGCCCACGAGAATAAGAATTCCTATCTGGATCGCTATTCGCGGGAAAAGAACATCTTCCACGCTGTGGTCGATTTCGATCTCAGTGACAGCACGCTGTTCAGCCTCGGTCATACCCTGCAGGAGAGCGATGCCAATAGCCCGATGTGGGGCGCGCTACCGTTGACCTACACAGACGGCTCGCCAACTAAGTTTTCCCGCTCCACCAGCACTGCCAGCGACTGGTCCTATTGGGACAACCAGGAGCAGCGCACCTTCGCTGAATTAAGCCATCGTTTCGCCAATGGCTGGCAGGCCAAGGGCACGCTCACCCGGGTAGAGAAAGAGGGGGATGCCAAGCTGTTCTACGTGTACGGCACGCCGGATCGCAGCACGGGTCTGGGCTTGTTTTCCTATCCCTCGTTGTACGAGGACAAGAACACTCAGTCGATTGTTGACCTTAATCTCAGTGGGCCTTTTGCACTCGGCGGGCGTGAACATGAGCTGGTGCTCGGTGGCTCCTGGGCGAAATCCAAGTTGCAGGATGTATCCCACTATGGCCAGGGCATCGGTACCGCGCTTCCCCCATTGCAAGATTGGAATGGTGACTATCCTGAGCCGGCGTTCGACGCCGCCATTGGCGGCAGCGCCTTTACAGACACGCAGAAAAGCCTGTACTCGGCGGCGCGTCTGAGCCTTGCCGAGCCTCTAACGCTGATTCTCGGCGCTCGGGCGATCGATCATGAGAGCGAGGGGGAAAGCTATAACCGCCCGCGCTCCCGTGAAGACCGTGATATCACGCCTTATGCCGGCCTGGTTTACGACCTCAACGAGCAATACTCGTTGTACGTCAGTTACACCGAAATCTTTGACCCTCAGGCTAAGCTTGACCGTAATGGCGACCGCCTGGAGCCCCTGCAAGGCAAGAGCTATGAAGCCGGTATCAAGGGCGAATTGCTTGATGGCAAGCTCAACCTGACTGTCGCAACGTTCCGTACCCAGCAGGCGAATGTTCCGGAGTCGGGTGGTTTCGTCGCTGGCCAGCAGGTGTTCAACGCCGCCAATTACCTCAGCGAAGGCTATGAGGTGGAAGTCTCCGGCGAGCTGCTGTCCGGCCTGCAGGCGATGGCCGGTTACACCTTCGTCGATATCCAGGACGAACAACACAAGCACGGCCGCACTTATGCGCCCAAGCATATGCTGCGCTCGTCTCTCACCTACCGTATTCCGCAGCTTGAGCGGGTCAAGGTCGGTGCCAGCCTCAATTGGCAGGACGATATCCACAACGGCAGCGCCGAGCAGGACGCCTATGCCCTGGTCAACCTGATGGCCAGTTACGACATCGATCCGAACTGGAGCGTTTCGGCCAACCTCAACAACCTCACCGACGAGAAGTACCTGAGCAGCCTCTACTGGACTCAGGCGTATTACGGTGCGCCGCGTAACGCCAGCATGACAGTCAGCTGGAAATACTAAAAAGCGCCGGTGCCGGTGCCGCGAGGCTACCGGCATCTGGCTGTACCTTGACGAGAAAAGCCATGCGTTCCGCTTTTGTAGTTCTGCACCGTTGGTTCGGCCTGTTTATTGCCGTGTTCCTGTTTGTCTCCGGGCTGACCGGGGCGGTAATTTCCTGGGATCACGAGATCGACGAATGGCTTAATCCACAGCTGTTCGAGGCCCGCAGCGAGGGGTCGGTGCAAACGCCGCAAGCCCTGGCGGCGCAGCTGGAGGCGCGTGATCCGCGTCTGCAAGTCGGCTTTATGCCGCTGTATACCGAGCCCGGTCACGCCTTCGGCGTCAGCGTCAACCCGCGCCTCGATCCGGTCACTGGCAAGGCCTATGAGCTTGATTTCAACCAGGTTGTGCTCGACCCGGTGACTGGCGAGGAGCAGGGGCGGCGCATGTGGGGCGCGGTGTCGCTGAGCCGTGAAAACCTCATGCCGTTCCTCTACAAGCTGCACTACAGCCTGCATATCCCCGACGGTTTCGGCATGGAGCTGGGCATTCTGTTGTTCGGTATTGTCGCCATCGTCTGGACCCTGGATTGCTTTATCGCCCTGTGGCTGTCGTTTCCCAGCTGGCGCGCCTGGCGCAAGTCCTTCGCCTTTCGCTGGCAGCAGGGCGGCTACAAGCTCAATTTCGACCTGCACCGCTCCGGCGGGGTGTGGATCTGGGGCTTGCTGCTGATACTGGCGGTCACCTCGGTGTCGATGAACCTCAACGTGCAGGTAACCCGGCCGCTGGTTGAGCTGTTTTCGCCGCTGACCCCCAGCCCGTTCGCCAGCCGTACCCCGGTCAGCCTCGATCAGCAGCAGCAACCGGGCATCAGCCGCGCCGAGGCCGTCAGCCTGGCAGCCGCCGAAGCGACGCGGCTGGGATTGGATAAACCGCCGGGCGGGGTGTTCTATTCGCCGGAATTCGATGTCTACGGCGTGGGCTTCTACACCGCCGAAAACGATCACGGCGACGGCGGCTTGGGCAATCCCTGGTTGTACCTGGACGGCCAGAGCGGCGCGCTGGCAGGCACGCAGATTCCAGGCACAGGCAGTGCCGGGGATATTTTTATGCAGGCGCAGTTCCCCCTGCATTCCGGGCGGATTCTCGGCATGCCGGGGCGCATTCTGGTCTCGCTGCTGGGGTTGGCAGTGGCCATGCTGTCGCTGACCGGCATCGTTATCTGGGCCAAGAAGCGCCGCTCACGGGTGTTAAGTGAGCGACGTAACCAGCACCGTGGTTTGGCCGGCCAGGGGGCAGTGCCGCAGCCCTAATAGCCGTTAAGCGGGTCGCTGATGCCGTGGCGTTCTTTTAGCGTTTGCACCAGCGCGGCCTGGCTGCTGAGGAAGGCGTCGAACTGCGCGATCACCTCGGGGTGCTGGATGCTCGAGAGGAAGTAGTGGTCATCCTGATAAGGCAGGCTGGGGTCGAATACCAGACCGTTTTCCGCGTTGTTGTACAGCTGGTGACGCACCACTTGCGGGTTGAGGTAAACGCCGTCGACCCGGTCGCTCATGGCCATGGCCAGCAGCGAGTCGATCTGATTGGCCTGGATCAGCAGAATCTTGCCGGCCTTGATCTCATCCAGATACGGCCAGGGGGTAAAGCCGCGCTGCGTACCGAGGCGACGTAGGCGCTCTTTACCCTTGCCGAGAAACTGCGGCTTGACCAGTACGCCGTCGATGGCCGCCGCCGCTGCCTGGCTGTAATTCAGGCTGTGGCCTTGTTTCAGGTCGGCGTTCCAGCGCGGGTTGTCCGGGTATTTGAAATCCACCCGGCCGTTGAGGAAGTCGTTGAGCAGGCGCCGCACCGGCAGCGGCTGGTAGATAAATTCATGGCCCTGGTGCGCCGCAAAGGCGTCGAGCAGGTCGCGGCCATAGCCCAGGTATTGGCCATCCTGCACGTTGGAGTAAGGCAAGTAGGGCTGCAGCTCGACCCCGACCTTGAAGGTCTCGGCCTGTGTCAGCGAGGCCAGGGTAAAAGGCAGGCAGGCCAGCAGCGTCAGCAATGCTCTCATCAGCGATATCTCGAACAGCGACCCCGAGCAGGCCGTAGGCCAACCATAGCTAATTGCCTCGCCTTGCGGGAGGCAAAGTGCCGAGAAAATCTGACCCAATAGACCAAATAACCACCGCGTCGCGGGCTGCAATGGCCGCCAATACTGGCCTTGCGCCTGCACGCAGGGGCTATGGCTGTTACCCTATGCCCCGCAGTCGCCGGTTCGGGCGGCTGTACGAGTAGGGCAATCCGTCCTCGTGCGCGTAATGCGTGCCACACGCCAAAGGAGCATTCCATATGGGAAAAGACCCTTCGTCTGACACGACCCCGCAACCAGAAGCGGCAATTCTGGACGGCATCCCCGCCCCTTCGGGCGAGGCCAATCTGATCGACACCGACTACGTCATCGGTCAGGACAATATCAAGGGACAGTTTTTGTTTCCCCTCGACATCCACGGCAAGGTTTTCAGCATCTCGGCACTGACCATCGTGCTGTTTGTGGTGCTAACCCTGGCCCTGCAAAACCAGGTCGAGCCCTTATTCAGCGCCATGCGTGGCTGGCTTACCAGCAACCTGGCCTGGTTCTTCCTCGGTTCGGCAAACATCTTCGTGCTGCTCTGCCTCGGCCTGATCATCTCGCCGCTGGGCAAGGTACGCCTCGGCGGCATGGATGCCACGGCGGACTACAGTTACGTCGGCTGGTTCTCCATGTTGTTCGCCGCCGGTATGGGCATCGGCCTGATGTTCTACGGCGTGGCCGAGCCGATGTCGCACTTCTCATCCGCCATGGGCGGGGTCAGCGTCGGTGCGGACGGTGTGCGTACCGACTGGGCCCCACTGGGCGCAGCTGCCGGTGATGCCGAAGCCGCGGCGCGTTTGGGCATGGCCGCGACCATCTTCCACTGGGGCCTGCACCCCTGGGCGATCTACGCCATCGTCGCCCTGGCGCTGGCGCTGTTCTCCTTCAACAAGGGCCTGCCGCTGTCGATCCGCTCGATTTTTTACCCGATTCTCGGTGAGCGCGTGTGGGGCTGGCCGGGGCATGTGATCGACATCCTCGCGGTGTTCGCTACCCTGTTTGGCCTGGCCACCTCCCTGGGCCTGGGTGCGGAACAGGCAGCAGCCGGCCTGGACAAACTGTTTGGCATCGCTGCCACGGACACCAGCAAGGTGCTGCTGATTATCGGCATTACCGCCATCGCCCTGCTGTCGGTGCTGGCTGGCCTGGATAAAGGGGTCAAACGCCTGTCCGAGCTGAACATGGGCCTGGCCATCTTGCTGCTGCTGTTCGTGATCATCGCCGGGCCGACGCTGGCCATCCTCACCGGCTTCTTCGACAACCTCGGCGCGTACCTGCAGCACCTGCCGGCGCTGTCCAACCCGATTGCCCGTGAAGACGCCAACTTCAGCCAAGGCTGGACGGCCTTCTACTGGGCCTGGTGGATCAGCTGGTCGCCGTTCGTGGGCATGTTTATCGCCCGCGTCAGCCGTGGCCGTACCGTGCGCGAGTTTTTGATCGCCGTGCTGCTGGTGCCGTCGCTGGTGTCGGTGCTGTGGATGACCGCTTTCGGTGGCACCGGTATCAGTCAGCTGGTTGGTGATGGCTTTACCGGCGTGCAGGACGCCGCCCTGGAGCTGAAGCTGTTCGCCATGCTGGCGGAACTGCCGTTGGCCGAGATCAGCTCGTTTATCGGCATCGTGCTGGTGATCGTGTTCTTCGTCACCTCGTCGGACTCCGGTTCCCTGGTGATCGACACCATCACCGCCGGCGGCAAGGTCAACGCGCCCGTGCCGCAGCGGGTGTTCTGGGTGATTATCGAAGGCATCATCGCCATCGCCCTGCTGCTCGGCGGCGGCCTGGTGGCCCTGCAGGCCATGGCGGTGTCGACGGGGTTGCCGTTTACCATCGTGCTGTTGCTGGGCTGTATTTCCATCGTCAAAGGCTTGATAAGCGAACCGCGCTGACCATTGCTTTTGGGTAGTACAAGAGCGCGCCTTCGGGCGCGCTTTTTTATGCCCGGGGTTTGTATGGGCTGGCGCCTGTAGGAGCGGCCCATGGCCGCGATGCTTTGCTTTGCCATCGGTGTTCGGCATTGCACCGTGTGCGCTGATGGCTTGTGTTGCGCCCCCTCGGGCGCGTCACTTTTTCTTGCTTGCCCAAGAAAAAGTAACCAAAAAGAAGGGCACCCCGGCATCCGGGTCTCGCTGCGCTCGACTTCCCTCCCTCCGGCACTGCTCCGGGGGCCGGCGTACATGGGCCATCCCTGGCCCATTACGCCTCTCGCCGCATCCATGCGGCTCGTCCCCCTACGCAGTGCCTGCGCTCGGCCTTCTGACGGGGGATTTGGCGCGCGGCTGGAAGTGCGATGTATCTGAGCTGGAAATAACTAAAAACGAGCGGAAAAGAGCATGTGTGTTTGTTTGATATCGTGAAATAAATTTGTTAACTTTACGCTAAATGAAAAATTTCACTGCAATAAGCCAAGCAAACTAAATATTGAAAATAGTGCAGACGATGCGCCAAATATACCGGTTGTCCAAAAGGTTACTCTGAATGATTGGCCATAAGTCCAGTGGCGTATCCACGAATTGCCAGTTGAGCACGCCTCATTAGTTAGTGCGGACTCACCCTTAAACAGATGTACGGTGTCTATTGGAAATACGGACTCTAGTGACGCCATGGCTAACTCTGCACTTTTCATGAGCGAGCAAACTCGTTGGTCAAGCTTCCAGAATATGAACGAGATAAATGCTAATAGAATGCCAAGGAAAACGCCAAGCAAAGTTAAGTTCTTATCGCTTTGCAATGATGCTGCTATTCCTGCAGATATTAACCCTGTGGCGACAAGAAAGAAGTTAAATACAGTCATGCGCTGATTTGCATGTAATTCAAAATAGCGCCAAGCGTGGTCGAGAGATTTTTCGTGGAAATCAGTCATATTTTCCCTCTCGCAAAGCGAACGGTTTTAACAAATAATTAGGTTTTTTCTTGATATACAACTGAGGCTGCCATTAAGGCTTCTAATGAAAATCGGCGATAGAATTTAACAAAAGCCATAAACAGTAGATAGCAGAGCATTGACAAGAGCAAGAGTGTAGCGCTGGCTGTTAGCGGTGGAGTTCTTTGCTCTATTGCGTGCCAAACCATTGCCCAGAAGAACAAAATAGAAAGCAGGGTCAATGTTCTTAAGAAACCATACAGGGCGACGTAATTTTGCATTTTCGGTAAATGATTCGGAGCATGCTCGACTGCGTAGTGATAGGCGTAATGAAAGAAGTCGGTATCACTTGCCTTTCCATGTTTTTCTGGTGCCTTTAGTCCGCCCTTTGATTTCATTAGGGCATAGATTTTGTCCTTTATTAAATTTGCCAACATTGCATCAAGTGGTTTGGCATATAGTTCTCTGAGGCCAAGAAATTTTCCAATGAAGAAGTCCATTAGTGACACTGGCAGTATTATTACGAAAACTAACAGTCGAATTGCTAGGCGAAGGTTTTTATTGCTTGAGAATGAAAAATAACCGGAGCCCTTGACACCTAATAGATATTTAGATGGATAACCCATTGCCCATAAAGAGTATCTCTCAATGGTAACAGATGATATGAAACTTAATATGTGGCCGAAAGTGTAAGCCAGTAATACAAAAGGTACGTAGGCTTCCGCTTTTTCTAGACCGATGGAGTTTGCGATACTTTCTAAAGATGCGGATTGCGATTGTGCGTGCTGATAGGCTGCAAGGCAGGAATACAGAAACAGTGCTCCAGGCGTGAAATAGCCTAGAAAGTCATAAAACGAAAATGGGTTCTGTTTTAATTCCATGGATATGCCTTAAACCTAACTATTAATTTTGCGACACGCATGTCGTGAGATCTGTCGAATAAACTTCTTGGTCGTCGGTTAAGTCTGCGCTTGCCTTAAAGGTGTTCGCAGCAACGCGAAAGCACCAGTATAGGTAAACGCGACATGGCGGACGGTAAGCCCCAGCTACTGGCGAAATGCTGGCATGCCTGAGCCAGAAGCTAATTCATTCGAGCCGAGGCTGTCCATTACGCAATCAGGCCTCGCTTTTGCCTTTCCCAGTCAGTACAGAAACATCAGCCGCGCACCAAATCCCCGTCAGGAGGCCGAGCGGAGGTGTTGTGTAGGGGGACGAGCCGCAGGGATGCGGCGAGAGGCTTAAAGGGCCAGGGATGGCCCTTGTAAGCCGGCCCCCGGAGCGGCACCGGAGGGAGGGAAGTTGAGCGAAGCGAAACCCGGATGCAGGGGCGTGTTTCTTTTGCTTACTTTTCTTTGCACGGGCAAAGAAAAGTGAGGCGCCCGAGGGGGCGCAACACGAAACATCAGCGCATACGGTGGTGTGCCGAGCACCTATGTAATAGCCGGGTAATGATGGGTATCGCGATGCTCAACCCATCCTACGGTGCCAGAAATATCAGCCCCGCGATGCAATGCCGAACACCGGCAGGGATAGCGCCCCTCAACTCCACAACTCCCCCACCGGCGTATCCGCCGCATAGCACGTCGCCACCTGCGCCTGCAGCAGCTCGGCGGTCGCCAGCGCATCGGTCAACGCATGGTGCGCCTGGTACAGCGGCAGGTTGTAGCGCAGGCGGCTGTCGGCCAACCGGATCGACAGCGGCTGGCGGCCCAACAAGCGGCCCAGCCAGCCCGGTTGGCGCTTGGGATACAGGCGCGCCTCCAGCTGCATGGTGTCGATCACCGGGAACTGTAACCCCTCACCCAGCTGCTGACGCAGCGCCTGGTCGAGAAAGCTGCGCTCGATGTGGCGGTAGTGCACCACCATCACCTTGCCGGCCATGGCGGTCAGCAGCTCGTCGAGGATCTGCCCCAGGCGCGGCGCGTGGCGGATGTCCGAGTGGGTGATGTGGTGGAAGGTCACCGATGCGCCGCTCAGCTCGCTGGCCGGTTTGACCACCCAGTAACGCGCCGCGCCGCAGCGGATGCGTTGCAGGCTAAAGGGCAGCAGGCCGAGGCTGACGATGGCGTGCTGGTTGGCATCCAGGCCGGTGGTTTCCACGTCCAGGGCCAGCAGCGGCACCTGCTCCAGCGGGGTGTCGGCGCTTACGCAGCCGGCCTGGTAGAAGGCGTGCAGGCGCGGGTCGCGGGCGTTGGCGGCGAGTTGGCTAAAACGAGCGGCCCAGTCCAGTGGCGTGGCGGGCGCCGTCACAGGTTTTTGCTCGGTTGCGCGGGGTAGCGAAAGCGCAGGAATTTCTGCGCGTTGCTGAGCACGCCAAAGGCTTCCTTGAGGTTGTGCCGATCACTGGCGGAGACTTTTTTCGGCTCGATGTAGTTGTTCGGCTGCGCGCCGTCGGCCGCCGCCATGGCCTGGTGGCGGGCACGTACCAGGCTGAGAAATTCCAGGGCGTAGCGCAGCTGGCTAAGGGCTTCGGGCTGCAGCAGTTTGGTTTTGCCGATGGCGTCGAGGCGCTCCAGGGAGTTCTGCGCCTTGCTGCCGCAGGCCAGGGCATGCACGCGGATCAGGTCGGTGAGCGGCGCGGTGCCACGGCCTTTGAGGTTGATGATGTGCTTCTGCTGGCCGTCGGTTTCCATCACAAAGGTGCGGAAGAAGCCCAGCGGCGGCGTGCGATTGAGCGCGTTGCGCGCCAGGGCGGCGAGGAAGGCGGGGTTGCTGCTGGCTTTCTGCGCGAGCAGGTCTTTGAGGTTTTCCACCAGTTCGATCTCGCCATACACGCCGTCGAGGTCGAAGAAGATGCAGCTGTGCAGCAGGGTTTGCGCCTTGGGGTTGTCGATCCACTGGCTGAAGTAGCCGCGCCAGACGCTCAGCGGCTGCCGCCACTGGGCGTTGCTGGCCATGATGCCGCCCTTGCAGTAGCTGTAACCGCAGGCGGCCAGGCCGTCGCTGACGAATTGCGCGAGGGCGGCGAAGTAGGCGTCGTGCTGCGCCGGGTCGAAGCGGTCATCGAGCACCAAGGCGTTGTCCTGATCGCTGACCAGCAACTGTTCATCGCGGGCCATGGAGCCGGCGACCATAAAGCAGTAGGGCACCGGCGGCGGGCCGAGTTTTTGCTCGGCCAGTTCCAGCAGGCGCTGGGTAAAGGCGCGGCCGATGCCGGCCATGGCGCTGCCGACCATATGCGCGGTGGCCTGCTGGTTGACCATGCGCACGAAGGTGCCGCGCAGGTCGGGCAGCAGGCTTTGCAGGCCGGCGACATCGGGCTGGTTGAAGATCGAGTTGACCAGGTACAGGCTGCTCTGTGACTCGTGGCGAATGATATCGCTCAGGCTGATCAGGCCGATGGGTCGGCGCCGCTGTACCACCGGCAAGTGGTGGATGTTGTGGCGCAGCATGGACAACATGGCGGCGAACACGCTGTCATCGGCCTGGATAGTGACGGGATTGGGCGACATCACCTGACTCACCGGCGTACTGCTCGCAAGTCCCGCGGCGAGCACGCGGGTGCGCAGGTCGCGGTCGGTGAGGATGCCGACCATGGCGGCGCTGGCGGCGTCGCCGTCGACAATCACCAGGGAGGACACGCTTTGCTCGGTCATCAGCTGGGCCGCCTGTTGCACCGGGGTGTCCAGACTGACGCAGACCGGCTGGCGCGAGATCAGCTTGCTGACCTTGAGCTGAACCAGTTCGCTGGCCTGGCCCTGGCTTTCCACCGCCGACTTGAGCCGCGACTGGCCTTCGGCCTCGACGAACTCGGCAAAGCCGTCGTGCGCTTCGCACAGCTGGGCGAACAGGGTGGCGGGGATAAAGTAGATCAGGCTGTCTTCAATCGCTCGTGCCGGAAAGCGCACCTTGTTGCTGCGCAGCAGGCCGGCCTGGCCGAAGATATCGCCCTCGCTCAGGCGGTTGTACAGCTCGCCGCTGCGCCGGTAGATTTCCACCGCGCCGCTGCGCACGTAGTGCAGTTCATGGATGGCCGCGCCGTACAGGAGGATGTCTGTGCCGGCCTTGAAGTAGGCCACCTCGACCTGGCGGGCGATGGCGTCGAGGCTGTCGTCGGGCAGCGCATCGAAGGGCGGAAAACGCTGCAGGTGGTCGCGGATCTCCAGTAACTCGATCTGCATGGGTGGCCTCGCAGTAACAGGCACTAGAGGATACGGCGATTGCCGGGTGCTGTCCGCCCTGCTGACGTTACCGGCTGTGCCGGCTAGGGTTTAGCGGCTGCGAGGATGACCCGATGGCTGGATCGCCACGGCTATGTTGAGTGCGTAATGCTCGGCCCTTGTCGAAACGGCCTTGCCCGCGATTCAGGTCACTAGAAAAACATCGCGGCCAAGGCCGCTCCTACGGCTGTAGGAAGCCCGCTAGTGCTGTTCGCAGGCGGTAAACAACACAGCGCGTTTTAACGGCCTGCTGTTCAAGGCGTGGCTATGCAAGGGGCGGGATTCTGGGTGGGGCTGGCGCTGCTTTTGATCTGCAAATGTCGCCAGATCGCCGCAAGCTGGCTCCTCCCAAGGGTGGAATCGCGTCGTCTGCTCGCGACCAATCCTCGGCACTGGTGTCGGGTCACAGATCATTTGTCGTGGAGCGCCCTTAGCCATCGGTTTGTAGGAGCCGGCCATGCCTACAGATTTGCGGCCCTAAGGCTTGCGAGTTTCCTGCAGCTTGGCCAGCAAGGCCTCGCTTTTCGCCAACTGCTCGGCTTCGCTGAGCTGTGGGTTGTCCAGCACGCTGTCGAGCTGTTCGATGAGCTCGCTCTGCCGGTTGATCCGTTCATCCAGCTTCTCCAGCTTGCGCTGGTTGTACCAGCTCCACAGCGCCAGGGCGCAGGCGGCCAGCACCACGGCGGCCAGTACGATTATCGTCAGGGTATTCATCGCCGCTCCAGGGTTTTGTGCATCAGCATGAGCGGCAAAATAACAGCGCCGCGCGTCACCGTCTGTGCCTGCTCCGCAGAAAATCCCTGGCTGGCAAAAAACCCCTGGGCCACCTGGCTGGCTTCGGTAAAGATGAACGTTGCCCCGCGGCTTTTATGCTCGGTTCTGCGGCCGCATACCGTGTCGCGGCTATGTCTTGCTCAAGGTGATTGAGTCGCTGTGGATTACCGCGCGAGGTCAGGGGTTTCTCTTATTCAGACTTTTCAGGCGTTGGCTGGCGCGTTGTACGGCGGCCATCTTCTCCGGGCGCTTCATGCGCTTCCACTGCTTGATCTCGGTCTTGCTGCGTCCACAGCTCAGGCACAGGTCGCCGCTCAACTGACAGAGCGACGTGCAGGGGTTCTCGATCTCCTTGGCCATGCTTTAGCGCTTGCTCGAACGCTGGCGCGCCAGGCGTTGTTGCCAGTTGCCGCCGTCGATTCGCAGGCACTGTTGTTCGTTGTCGAAATGCACATGGGCCGCCGGTGTGTCGAGTGCAATCGCCGCTGCCTGCAAGGCGGCAGCGGTGAGTGCCTGCATCAGGCGATCCTGCCCCTTGGCGATGGCGGCGTCCTGGTCGGCCTGGCTGGCGAAGACCCAGATCACCCGCAGGCTGTCGGGGAAGCGCTGGTAATCGACGTCATGGGTCAGCCATTGCAAGCCGACAATTTCTGCCTTGGCGGCTTCGCAGGCGTCGGTGAGGGTCGCGACCAGTGTCCGTTCGATCCGGCTTTGCTCGCGTTTGCTAAGGCTCATGGGCTTCCTTGGTGGTGTGGGCGTGCAGGATAACGCTTCAATGGGTTGTTTAGCGGACGACTGTCGCCCAGCCTGGCCTGTTCCCATGCAGCCAGAGGTTTATGGCTTGAGCGCGGCCAGCAGGGTGTCGAGGTTGTGCTTGAACATGCCCAGGTAGGTGCTGGCCGACCCCTCGCTGGCCAGGGCATCGGAGTAGAGGGTGCCGCCGACCTTGGCGCCGGCCTCGTTGGCGATCTGCTGGATCAGCCGTGGGTCGCGGATGTTTTCCACAAACACCGCCTTGATGCCCTCGGCGCGGATCTGCCGGATCAGTGCGGCCACTTCCGCTGCCGATGGCTCGTCCGCCGTGCTCAAGCCCTGCGGCGCGACAAATTTCAGGCCGTAGGCCTGGCCCAGGTAGGCGAAGGCGTCATGGCTGGTGACGATATTGCGCTGCGTAGGCGGCAGCAGGCCCAGGCCGGCGCGGGCTTCGACCAGCAGGCTACGGATCTGCGCCAGGTAGGCATCGCGCCCGGCGTTGTAATGCGCGGCATTTTGCGGGTCGGCCTGGCCCAGGGCTTTGGCGATGTTCTGCACATAGATTTCGGCATTGGCCAGGTTCTGCCAGGCATGCGGGTCGGGGACCTTTTCGCCGTCTTCATCGAGCATCAGCGGCAGCACTCCGGCGCTGGCGTCGATGCGTGTGCCGGGCGCCTCGCTGCTGGCCATCAGGCGCGCCAGCCAGGGCTCGAAGCCCAGGCCATTGGCGATAATCAGGTCGGCCGCGAACACTGCTTTGGCGTCTTCCGCGCTGGGCTGGTAGACGTGCGCGTCGGCATCGGCACCGACCAGGTTGCGAACTTCTAGCTTATCTCCGGCTATTTGCTGGGTAATATCGGCCAAAATGCTAAAACTGGTAACAACCTTGAGTTTGTCCTCGGCGTGTGCGAGGAGGGCAAAACTCAAGGTCAGCAGGGCAATCAGGGTGCGCATGGTGGTTCCTCAATGGGCGGCAGATAAACCGGCTTGGCGGCGCAGCAGGCCATTCAGCGGCCCGAGCAGTACGGAGCAGATATAGGCCAGGCCGGCGAGCAGCACGATGCACGGGCCGCTGGGCAGGTTGGCGTAGTAGGACAGCAGCAGGCCGAGCCAGACGCAGAGCGCGCCGATAAGTGCGGCCAGCAGCAACATGCGCGGCAGATGACGGCTCCAGAAGCGTGCGGCGGCGGCCGGCAGCATCATCAGGCCAACCACCATCAGCGCACCGATGGCCTGAAAGCCGACCACCAGGTTGAGCACCACCAGGCCGAGAAACAGCCCGTAGGCCAACGGCCCGAAGCGGCTGACGCCGGCGAGAAACAGCGGATCGAGGCTGTCCAGCAGCAACCAGCGGTAGATCAGGGCGAGTAGCATTAGGCTGCCGATGGAGACCAGCAGCATGCCATTCAGGGTTGGCGGGTCCACGGCCAGCACCGAGCCGAACAGCAGGTGCAGCAGATCGAGTTTGTTGCCGGCCAAGCCCAGTAGCAATACGCCGCTGGCCAGGGAAATCGGGTAAATGGCGGCCAGGCTGGCGTCTTCACCCAGGCCGGTGCGCCGGGTTATCCATGCCGCTAGGCCCGCCATGCCCAGGCCCGCGACCAAGCCGCCGAAGGTCAGCGCCGGCAGGCTCAGGCCAAATAGCCAGAAACCCACGGCGGCGCCGGGCAAAATGCCGTGGGCGATGGCATCACCCATCAGGCTCAAACGCCGCAACACCAGAAATACCCCCAGTGGTGCGGCACTCACGGCCAGCGCCACACCGCCAATCAGCGCACGGCGCATAAAGGCGAACTCGACAAAGGGGTTCCAGAGCAGCTCCAGGCTCACGCCACCTGCTCCAGAGGCGAGCGCTGGCCCATCAGCTCGTGGGTCGGCGCAAAAATGCAGCCGCTGCGCGATACCAGCAGGGCGTTATCCAGGTGCTGGCTCATGTTGCTGATGGCGTGGCTGACCACGATCTGCGTGCGGCCCTGTTCCTGCCAGCGTTGGATGTGCTGCCAAAGCAGGCTCAGGCCCTGTTTATCCAGGGCAGCCTCCGGCTCATCGAGCAAGAGAACCTGCGCATCGGTCAGGCTCAGGCGGGCGAGCAGGGCGCGCTGCAATTCGCCGCCGGACAGCGCTTGCAGGCTGTGCTGTTGCAAATCCAGCAGGCCCCAGTCGGCCAGGGCTTGCTGCAGGCATGCCTGACGCTGCTGGCGATTGAGCGGGCTGCGCCATAAGCCGGCGCTGACCAAATCGTGCAATTTAATCGGGAATTGCCGGTCCAGCGCCTGCTGTTGCACCAGATAAGCCACCCCGCCCAGGCGCGGCACTGCGAGTTCGATATCGCCACGCAGCGGCTGCTGGATGCCGGCAATCACCTTAAGCAGGCTGCTTTTGCCGCAGCCGTTAGCGCCGATCACGCCCGTCAGGCTGGCGCGCGCCAGGTGCAGATTCAATGGCGGGGTCAGCGGGTGGCCGGCAGGGCCCCATTGCAGGTTGTGGCAGTGGATCATGCCGGGCTCCAGTTCCAGCGACTGGAGGCCACCGCATCATGGGCGTGCAGACTTTCCGCATGCACCACGCGCAGCTGGAAGGCGCTGAGTTCGGGCTGTAGCAACAGGGCGCTGTGCAGGCGGCGGGCGGCGTCTTCGCAGAACATCAGGTTCTGCC
>NZ_JBAQLP010000041.1:0-16803 GCF_049301935.1 Pseudomonas sp.
CCGATCGGGGTTTCCATGGAGATCGGCTCTTTGGCGATCTTCAAGACCTTGCGGATCTTGTCCTCAGGCATCTCCATGCGCTCACCCAGCTCTTCCGGGGTCGGTTCGCGACCCATTTCCTGCAACATCTGCCGGGAAATACGGTTGAGCTTGTTGATCGTCTCGATCATGTGCACCGGAATACGGATGGTGCGCGCCTGGTCGGCAATCGAGCGGGTGATCGCCTGGCGAATCCACCAGGTGGCGTAGGTCGAGAACTTGTAACCGCGACGGTATTCGAACTTGTCCACCGCCTTCATCAGGCCGATGTTGCCTTCCTGGATCAGATCGAGGAACTGCAGGCCGCGGTTGGTGTACTTCTTGGCGATCGAGATCACCAGACGCAAGTTCGCCTCAACCATCTCTTTCTTCGCGCGACGGGCCTTGGCCTCGCCGATCGACATGCGCCGGTTGATGTCCTTGATTTCAGCCAGGGTCAGCTCGCACTCGGCTTCCAGGGCAGACAGCTTTTGCTGGCAGCGCTGGATGTCGCCTTGCAGGTTGCCGATGGCTTCAGCGTACTTGGCTTTGCCTTTGGCTAAGCCTGCAGACCACTCGACGTCGATTTCATTGCCGGGGAACAGGCGCAGGAAGTCGGCGCGCGGCATCCGTGCATCACGTACGCACAGTTGCATAATGGCGCGTTCCTGGGCGCGCAGGCGCTCCAGGGAGCTGCGCACACGTACAACCAGCGCGTCGTACTGCTTGGGCACGAGCTTGATCGGCATAAACAGCTCGGCCATTTCTTTCAGCGCGGCAATGCCTTGCTTGCTGTTACGGCCGTGCTTTTTCAGGGCTTTCTTGGCGAGTTCCAAGGCGTCGCCAATCGCGGTGAAGCGGCGCAGGGCCTCTTCAGGGTCCGGACCGCCATCGCCTTCTTCTTCCTCGTCATCGCTGGACTCGGCGTCGTCGTCGTCAGTTTCTTCGGCAGCGTCGCCGTCTTTGACGGGGACCGGCGCAGCCGCTTCGGCGGGAACGATGCCGTCATCCGGATCGATATAGCCGCTGAGGACTTCAACCAGGCGACCACCGTCGGTGGTGACACGGGTGTACTCGGCCAGAATACTGTCGACAGTGCCGGGGAAGTGGGCGATAGCACCCATCACTTCACGTATGCCTTCCTCGATGCGTTTGGCGATTTCGATCTCGCCTTCGCGGGTCAGCAATTCCACGGTGCCCATTTCACGCATATACATGCGCACTGGGTCCGTCGTGCGGCCGATATCGGTCTCCACCGCTGCCAGCGCTGCAGCGGCTTCTTCAGCGGCTGCCTCGTCGGTATCGGCGTCGGCCAACATAAGGGCGTCCGCATCCGGAGCACTCTCGTGTACGGGGATCCCCATGTCGTTGATCATGCGGATAATGTCTTCCACCTGCTCCGGATCAGAAATATCTTCCGGTAGGTGGTCGTTGACCTCTGCGTAAGTCAGATACTTCTGCTCACGACCCAGGGTGATCAACTCTTTGATACGAGACTGCTGTTGCGCTTTTCCGGACATAACACCCTATCCACTGAAGGTCTTGGCGGGCAAAAAACAAGCCGCGGATTATACCCGAGTAACACCCCTAAGCGCCAGTTGGACTCGGGATTACTGGTGATGCATTACGGCTCAGCAAGCTGCGCAGCTGATCTTTCTCTTCTGCGCTCAACTCACTTTGACGGGCTCTGCGCAGCAAATGTTCCAGGCTGCGCTCGCGTTGGCGGGCTATTAGACTAGTTATAGTGTCGAAAAACTGTTGTTCAAGGTTGTCAGCTGAAATCAGCCATTCCTTTTCTGCCAGGGCGCGTAATAGACGGCCCTGTTCGGTGCCATGCCAGCGCGCGATCAGCTGCAGCGAGCGCAGGTTGGGGCTCTTCTGCAGGGCGCCAAGCAGGGCGACCAGCAGTTGGGCGTAGGTATCGTCTTCGGCGGCGAAATGGCTGACATCTTCGACCTTCTGCGCCAATTGCGGGTGGTGCAGCAGGGTGCGCAGCGCGCTCAGGTGTGGCGATTCGACGCTGACTGCGGTGCGCGGTGCGCGCGGGGCGAACTCGCCCTGGCCCTTCTTGTTCCATCTGCCGCCGTCTTTCTTCCAGCTGCCCTTGCCGCTGTTGCGCTCGAATTGCGCTGCGGGGCTGGGGTTTTCGTATTCATTGCGGCTCGGTTCGACATCGTAATAGGCGCTGTCGGGAATCTCGTGGTAATCCGGGTGGTCGCTGGGCGGTGCGCTGTGCTGGCTAGGCTGGCTGCTGCGCACGGTTGGCGCCATCTGCTGCAGGGCTTCGCCGGACAGGCCGGTGATTTCGCTCAGGCGCTGTCGCATCAGGGCGCGCAGGTTATTGCCGGGGATCTTGTCGATCAGCGGCACGGCCAGGGTCATCAGGTGCGCTTTGCCTTCCAGGGAGCGCGGATCGGCCTCTTCGCTCAGTTGCTGGAAAAAATAGTCGGCCAGTGGCTGGGCGTGCTGATTGATCCGTGCGCGGAAGGCGTCGGTGCCTTCGCTGCGCACCAGGGTGTCCGGGTCTTCGCCGTCAGGCAGGAATAGAAAGCGCGCGCGGCGGCCGTCTTGCAGGCTCGGCAGGGTGGCCTCCAGGGCGCGCCAGGCGGCGTTACGCCCGGCGGCGTCGCCGTCGAAACAGAACAGTACGCTGGGCACCACGCGGAACAGGCGTTTGAGGTGTTCTTCGCTGGTGGCGGTGCCGAGGGTGGCGACGGCGTTGCGCAGGCCTTGCTGGGCCAGGGCGATCACGTCCATATAGCCTTCGACCACCATGATCTCGTCGAGGTCGCGGTTGTGCTTGCGTGCCTCGAACAGGCCGTACAGTTCCTGGCCCTTGTGGAATACCGGGGTTTCCGGGGAGTTCAGATACTTGGGCTTCTCGTCACCCAGCACCCGGCCGCCGAAGGCGATCACCCGGCCGCGGCTGTCGCGGATGGGGAACATGATGCGGTCGCGGAAGCGGTCGTAGCGTTTGCCGCTCTCGGCGTTTTCCACCAGCAGGCCGGCGTCGATCATCGCTTTCTGTTGCAGGCTGTCGCTGGCCAGGTGCTTGAGCAGGTTGTCCCAGCCGGGCGGGGCGAAGCCCATGCCGAAGTCGCGGGCGATCTCGCCCGACAGGCCGCGGCCTTTCAGGTAATCAATCGCGGCTTTGCGTTGCGGGTGGCTTTTCAGTGCCTGTTTGTAGAACTCGGCGGCGGCAGTCAGCAGTGGGTACAGCGGTGAGTCGGTGGGCTGGCGCGGTTTGTTGTTGCGTGCGCCTTCCTCGCGCGGCACTTCCATGCCGGCGCGCTTGGCTAGGTCCTCGATTGCCTGGGGGAAGTCCAGTTGGTCGTGGTCCATGACAAAACCCAGGGCGTTGCCGCCGGCACCGCAGCCAAAGCAGTAATAAAACTGTTTGTCCGGGCTGACGCTGAACGAAGGGGTTTTCTCTTTATGAAAGGGGCAGCAGGCGGTGTAATTCTTGCCGGCCTTTTTCAGCTGGATGCGCGAGGCGACCACGTCGACGATATCGGTGCGGTTGAGCAGATCATCGATAAACGACTGTGGGATCAGGCCGGCCATAGGCACTCAGAATACTGTTATGCGCAGGGGCAGAACAGGTCGGGCAAAAACTAAAAGACTCCGATCGTCACCCGAAGGTGGCGCGGAGTCTAAAAGCGAAACCCGGCCGAAGCCGGGTGTCAGGCGTTGCTTGTAGCTAATCGTGCAGACGAGGCTGCTGCGATTAGTACAGGCGAACGCTGCGGCGCTGCTCGCGCTGCACTTTCTTGGCGTGACGCTTAACAGCGGCTGCTGCTTTGCGCTTACGCTCGGAAGTCGGCTTTTCGTAGAATTCACGGCTGCGAACTTCAGCCAGAACACCGGCTTTTTCGCAGGAGCGCTTGAAACGACGCAGAGCTACGTCGAAGGGTTCGTTCTCTTTAACTTTGACGGCTGGCATCCAGGGCGTACCTTCTTTATTACCGGGGGGTAACGTTGCTCCTGGCAAATGGCGCTGGAGAACGTAGGTTTTTAAGGGTTGCGGATGTTACCGCCTCATCGCGAGGAATGCAAAGCCTCTGATCGAAAAGCGCTGGCCGGCTCGCGCCAGCGACCATTATCATGCGCGCCTTCGAAGTTGCACACACTACTACAAGGCACTGCCCATGCTGGTTCTGGGATTGGAAACCTCCTGCGACGAAACCGGTGTCGCGCTCTACGACAGCGAGCGCGGCCTGCTGGCCGATGCGCTGTTTAGCCAGATTGACCTGCACCGCGTGTATGGCGGTGTAGTGCCCGAATTGGCCTCGCGTGATCACGTCAAGCGCATGTTGCCGTTGATCCGCCAGGTGTTGAGTGAGGCCGGCAAGGATAAGTCCGATATCGATGCCATCGCCTACACCGCGGGCCCCGGCCTGGTCGGCGCGCTGCTGGTCGGTGCATCCTGTGCTCAGGCGCTGGCCTTTGCCTGGGACATTCCAGCACTGGGTGTGCACCATATGGAAGGCCACTTGCTGGCGCCGATGCTGGAAGAGCAGCCGCCGGCCTTTCCGTTCGTCGCTTTATTGGTGTCGGGCGGGCATACCCAACTGGTTCGCGTCGATGGCATCGGCCAATACCAACTGCTCGGCGAATCCCTGGATGATGCGGCGGGCGAGGCATTCGACAAGACCGCCAAGCTGATGGGCCTGCAATACCCCGGCGGGCCGGAGATTGCCCGCCTGGCGCTGAGCGGCACGCCTGGGCGCTTCAAGTTCCCACGGCCGATGACCGATCGCCCTGGGCTGGAGTTCAGCTTCAGCGGCCTGAAGACCTTCACCCTGAACACCTGGCAGCAGTGCCAGGCGGCAGGCGACAACTCCGAGCAGACCCGCTGCGACATCGCTTTGGCGTTCCAGCAGGCGGTGGTCGATACCCTGACCATCAAATGCAAGCGTGCACTCAAGCAAACCGGGCTGAATAACCTGGTGATCGCCGGCGGTGTGAGTGCCAACCAGGCGCTGCGCCAGTCCCTGGAGAAGATGCTGGCGGAGCTCAAAGGTGAGGTGTTTTACGCGCGCCCGGCGTTCTGCACCGATAACGGCGCGATGATCGCCTACGCCGGCTGTCAGCGCTTGCTGGCGGGGCAGCATGAGGATTTGAGCATCAAGGTGCAGGCGCGTTGGCCGATGGAGCAACTGCCGGCGCTGTAAACGCGTGCGGGATGAGCCAGATTCACTCGACCGATTTAGAAATGCCGCTCACGGCCGGCGAACAGATCGCGTAAATTGCCGCGATGGCGCCAGACGATCAGCCCGGTCAGTGCGCAGACGGGCAGCAGGGCGTCGGGTTGCTGCCAGGCGAGCAGGGGCAGGGTCAGCGGCGTGGCAATCAGCGCCGCCAGTGAGCTGGTGCGGGTCAGGACAAAGGTCAGTAGCCAGGCGGCAACGGCGAGCAAGGCGGCAGGCGGATACAGCCCCAAGAGCATGCCGGCGGCCGTGGCGACACCTTTGCCGCCGCGGAAGTTGAAGTACAGCGGATACAGGTGGCCGACAACGGCTGCCAGGCCGATCCAGGCTTGCTGCTGCAGGCTGAAGTCGAGCAGGCCGGCGATCAGTACCGGTAGCAGGCCCTTGAGCAGGTCGCCGATCAGCGTGAGGATGGCCAGGCGTTTGCCGGCGACCCGGAACATGTTGGTGGCACCGGGGTTGCCCGAGCCACTGGCGCGCGGGTCCGGTCCGCCGCTTAGGCGGCTGAGCAGAATGGCGAAGGACAACGAGCCGAGCAGGTAGGCGAGGATCGCCAACAGCCAAAACATGGTATCCATTCCGGGGCAAGGGAGCCCTGATTCTAACTAGGTGCGCCAGTATTGTCGTGCCACGGAGAGCGTGCTTGGACACAGTTTTTATCGAGGGTCTGGAAGTCGATACGGTGATCGGTGCCTACGACTGGGAGCGCAGCATTCGCCAGTGTTTGCGTTTGGATCTCTACCTGGGCTGGGATAACCGTCCTGCGGCTGCCGGTGATGAGCTGGACAAGGCGCTGGATTACGCCAAGGTCGCGCAGCGGGTTCAGGCGTTTGCCAGCGAGTCGCAGTTTATCCTGGTGGAAACCTTCGCCGAGCGGCTGGTCGAGTTGCTCATGGCTGAGTTTCAGGTTCCCTGGGTACGGCTCAAGCTGACCAAGCCCGGCGCGGTGCCGGCGGCCAGCGGTGGGGTGGGCGTGGAGATCGAGCGCGGATGTCGCTAACTCCCGTTCTACTCGGCCTGGGCAGCAATACTGGGCGCGAGGCGCACCTGTGCGCCGGCCTCGATGCGCTCGCCGGCCTGCTCAGTGAGATGCGCTGCTCGCCGGTATTCGAAAGCCAGGCGGTGGGCATCAAAAGCGGGCCGTTCTTCAATCTGGTGGTGGCCGGCTACAGCGCGCTGCCGCTGGGCGAGCTGGATCGCCGGCTGAAGTTTATCGAGGCCGATAACGGCCGCTATGCTCCGGATCGTAAAGGTCTGCCCCTGGATATCGACGTGCTGCTGTACGGCGAGCTGGTCGGCAACTTCGACGGCCTGATCCTGCCGCGTGCGGAAATCCTGAAGAACGCCTTTGTGCTCTGGCCTTTGTCGTTGCTGGCACCGGATGCTCTGCATCCGGTGCAACAGCGCAGTTTTGCCGAGCTGTGGCAGGGGGCGCAGATCGAGCAGCAGCTGTGGCCGGTGGCATTCAGCTGGCGTGATCAGCAGCTGACGCCGGCGCAGTTGATTCAGGCGTATCCCGCCGCTTAGCCCGACTGCGAGGCCGCGTTTGTTTTGTATGCCGTGAGCGCCAGCAGTCGTTCGCGATCTAGCGCCTCACCCAGCTCCGCCCCCTTGAAGCCTTGTGCGAGCAGCGGCTGCACCGCCACGGCGCGGGCTACGTGCATGGCGCCACGCAGGTAGTCGGCTTGCGGGTAGGCGCGTTGTTCCAGGCCGAGGCGGCCGCGAGCGTCCATTTCACAGGCGGCGATAAACTCTTCAAAACGCTGCGGGCGGCGGAACACGTCGAAGCCTTGCAACAGCTTGAGCAGGGTCGAGGCTTTCAGCTCCAGGGCGCGATGGCCGTGGGTGTGAAATTCGCCGACCTGCAGGGCCAGCTCCTGGCAATCCTTGGGCACCTTGCAGCGCTGGTTGATCGCGCGGATCAGCTTCAGTCCGGTGTGCTCGTGGGCGATATGCCGGGGCCACTCGGCCTCGGGCGTCAGGCCCTTGCCGACATCGTGCAGCAGACAGGCCCAGCGCACGGTCAGGGGCTGCTGGTGCTCGGCGCACTGGCGCAGCACGCTGAGCACATGCACGCCGCTGTCGATTTCCGGGTGATGGGCGGCGGGCTGCGGCACGCCGAACAGCGCATCGACTTCGGGCAGCAACTCGCGCAAGGCGCCGCAGTCGCGCAGCACCTGGATAAATACATCCGGGCGCGGCTCCATCAGCGCGCGGGAGATTTCCTTCCAGCTGCGTTCAGGCGTCAGCGCGCTGAGCTCGCCGGATTCGCTCAGTTCGCGCATCAACGCCATGCTTTCAGGGGCTACGCTGAAGCCCAGCGACGCGTAACGGGCGGCGAAGCGAGCGACGCGCAGCACGCGCAGCGGGTCTTCGGCGAAGGCCGGGGAGACGTGGCGCAGCAGCCTGGCGTCGAGGTCGCGCTGGCCGCCATAGGGATCGAACAGGTTGCCCTGGTCGTCTTCGGCCATGGCGTTGACGGTCAGGTCGCGGCGGATCAGGTCTTGTTCCAGGGTCACATCCGGGCTGGCGAAGAAGGTAAAGCCGCCGTAGCCGCGTCCACTTTTGCGCTCGGTGCGGGCCAGGGCGTATTCCTCACCGGTCTGCGGGTGCAGAAATACCGGGAAGTCCGCACCCACCGGGCGGTAGCCCTGCTCGAGCATTTGCTCGGCGCTGGCGCCGACCACCACCCAGTCGATCTCGCTGACCTCGCGGCCTAATAGACGATCGCGTACTGCGCCGCCCACTTTATAAATTTGCATGCCGAATCCTCCGTTGCATAAAGCATAACGGCTGGGTGGCGCGGCTGTCTGGTACGCGCGGTAGCCCGGAGGCAATCCGCGCTACGGGCTAGCCTGCAAGGTTAGGGCGGCGTACCGATCAAATGGGCGGGATCATCAGGTCGAGGCGCGGGTAGTCGCTGTCATGTTCGGATTCATTTTTCGCTGGAACATGCTGGATACCGATCAGCTGTTCGCCCTGATACATCTCCAGGTGAATATTGAAGCCCCACAGGCGATGCAGGTGTTTCAGCACTTCCTCGGTCGAATTGCCCAGCGGTTTGCGGTCATGCTGCTGGTGACGCAGGGTCAGCGAGCGGTCGCCGCGGCGGTCGATGCTCCAGATCTGCACGTTGGGCTCGCGGTTGCCCAGGTTGTATTGCGCGGCCAGGGTTTCCCGAATCTGCTGGTAGCCGGGCTCGTCGTGGATCGCCGGGACAACCAGTTCGTCTTTCTGGTCGTCATCGAGAATGCTGAACAGCTTGAGGTCGCGGATTACCTTGGGCGACAGGTACTGCAGGATAAAGCTCTCGTCCTTGAAGCTGTTCATGGCGAATTTCAGGGTGCTGAGCCAGTCGCTGCCGGCTATCTCCGGAAACCAGCGGCGATCCTCTTCGGTGGGCTCCTCGCAGATCCGGCGGATATCGCGGTACATGGCAAAGCCCAGGGTGTAGGGGTTGATGCCGCTGTAGTAGGGGCTGTCAAATGGCGGCTGGTAGACCACGCTGGTGTGCGACTGGAGGAACTCCAGCATAAAGCCTTCGGTAACCAGGCCCTCGTCGTACAGGTCGTTCATCAGGGTGTAGTGCCAGAAGGTGGCCCAGCCTTCGTTCATCACCTGGGTCTGGCGCTGCGGGTAGAAGTACTGGGCAATCTTGCGCACGATGCGGATGATCTCGCGCTGCCAGGGCTCCAGCAGCGGGGCGTGTTTTTCCAGGAAATACAGGATGTTTTCCTGCGGCTCGGCGGGGAAGCGTTTGTTGTCTTTGCCGTCGCCCTTGCTGGCGCTTTTCGGGATGGTGCGCCAGAGGTCGTTGATCTGCTTTTGCAGGTGCTCTTCGCGGTCCTTCATGCGCCGCCGTTCTTCCTCGGCGGAGATCGGGTAGGGGCGTTTGTAGCGGTCGACGCCGTAGTTCATCAGCGCATGACAGGAGTCGAGCAGGTCTTCCACCGCATCGATGCCGTGGCGCTCTTCGCACTGCATGATGTACTGCTTGGCAAACACCAGGTAATCGATGATCGAGCTGGCGTCGGTCCAGGTGCGGAACAGGTAGTTGCCCTTGAAAAAGCTGTTGTGGCCGTAGCAGGCATGGGCGATCACCAGGGCCTGCATACAGATGGTGTTTTCTTCCATCAGGTAGGCGATGCACGGGTCGGAGTTGATCACGATTTCGTAGGCCAGGCCCATCTGTCCACGCTTGTAGCCCTTTTCGGTGCTGAGGAAGTGTTTGCCGTAGGACCAGTGGTGATAGCCCAGCGGCATGCCGACCGAGGCGTAGGCGTCCATCATCTGCTCGGCGGTGATCACCTCGATCTGGTTGGGATAGGTGTCCAGCGCATAGCGCTCGGCGATGCGGCCGATTTCGCGGTCGTACTGGCGGATCAGTTCGAAGGTCCATTCCGAACCGGTGGAAATCGGCTGGCGGCGCTTGTCTTGGCTGTTGCTCATGTGGCTAGCCTCCGCTGGAACAGGTCGCGGAATACCGGGTAGATATCACCTGCAGAAACAAGCTGCTGTTGGGCGAAGGTGTCGGCGAAGGCTTCGCTGACCTGCTCGTACTCGAACCACAGCGCCTGGTGCTCACGCGGGGTGATCTCGACGTAGGTGAAGTACTGCACGAACGGCATGATCTGATTGATCAATATATCCCGGCAGACCGGCGAGTCATCATTCCAGTTGTCGCCATCCGACGCCTGGGCGGCGTAGATATTCCATTCATTGATCGGGTAACGCTCGGCCATGATCTCCTGCATCAGCTTGAGCGCGCTGGAGACGATGGTGCCGCCGGTCTCGCGCGAATAGAAGAACTCCTCTTCATCCACTTCCTTGGCGCTGGTGTGGTGGCGGATAAACACCACCTCGATCTTGTCGTAGTTGCGCTTGAGGAACAGGTACAAAAGGATAAAGAAGCGCTTGGCGATGTCCTTGGTCGACTGAGTCATGGAGCCGGAGACGTCCATCAGGCAGAACATCACCGCCTTGGAGCTGGGGTTGGGCTGTTTGACCAGCAGGTTGTACTTGAGGTCGAAGGTGTCGAGGAAGGGGATGCGCTTGATCCGCGCACGCAGTTTGCTGACTTCTTCTTCCAGCGCCTGGATATCGCCGAGGTTGTCCGGCTGTTCCAGTTTCAAGCGTTCCAGTTCGGCCTGGATGACCTTGAGTTTATTGCGGCTGCTGCCGGACAGGGCGATGCGTCGAGCATGGGCCGAGCGCAGGGTGCGCACGATATTGATGCGTGATGGGTTGCCTTCATTGCTGATGCCGGCGCGCACGCTCTTGAAGGTGTCGCTGCCGGTTAGGTGGCGTTTGATCAGGTTGGGTAGCTCGAGGTCCTCGAACATAAAGTCGAGGAATTCTTCCTGGGTGATCTGGAAGACGAACTCATCCATGCCTTCGCCGGAGTTGCTCGCCTTGCCGGCGCCCTGGCCGCTGCCACCGCCTTGCGGGCGGGCAATCTTCTCGCCCGTGGTGAATTCACGGTTGCCGGGGTGCACGGTGGTCTGGCGGCCGCCGCGGCCGTGGTGCAGCACCGGCTCGTCGATATCACGGCCGGGGATGCTGATCTGTTCGCCGTGCTCCATATCGGTGATGGAGCGGCGGCTGACCGCCTCTTCGACGGCCTTCTTGATATGGTCGCGGTAACGCCGCAGGAAGCGTTGGCGGTTTACCGTGCTCTTGTTTTTGCCGTTCAGGCGTCGATCGATCACATGGCTCATCACTGCCCTCCGTGCGCTGCAGACATCAGGCGCAGCCAGCACAGGGCGGCATTTTTCGCGCACCCTGCAGCCGCTGCAGCCTGTCGCGTCAGGCCGCGTTATTGCGATTTACGAACCCGCAGATACCACTCGGACAGCAGGCGTACCTGCTTGTCGGTGTAACCGCGTTCGACCATGCGAGTGACGAAGTCGTTGTGTTTCTGTTGATCCTCCTTGCTCGCCTTGGCGTTGAAGCTGATGACCGGCAGTAGGTCTTCGGTGTTGGAGAACATCTTCTTCTCGATCACCACGCGCAGCTTCTCGTAGCTGAGCCAGGTCGGGTTCTTGCCGTTGTTGTTGGCCCGGGCGCGCAGCACGAAGTTGACGATCTCGTTGCGGAAATCCTTCGGGTTGCTGATGCCGGCCGGTTTTTCGATTTTCTCCAGCTCCTCGTTGAGGGCCACGCGATTGAGAATTTCGCCGGTTTCCGGGTCGCGGTATTCCTGATCCTGAATCCAGAAGTCGGCGTACAGCACATAGCGGTCGAAGATGTTCTGCCCGTACTCGCTGTAGGACTCCAGGTAGGCGGTCTGGATTTCCTTGCCGATAAACTCGATGTAGCGCGGTGCCAGGTACTCCTTGATAAAGCGCAGGTAGCGCTCGCGTACTTCGGCGGGGAACTGTTCCTGCTCGATCTGCTGTTCCAGCACGTAGAGCAGATGCACTGGGTTGGCGGCGATTTCGTGGGGGTCGAAGTTGAACACCTTGGAGAGGATTTTGAAGGCGAAGCGGGTCGACAGGCCGTTCATGCCTTCATCGACGCCGGCGCTGTCGCGGTATTCCTGGATCGACTTGGCCTTGGGGTCGGTGTCCTTGAGGTTTTCACCGTCATACACGCGCATCTTCGAGTAGACGTTGGAGTTTTCCGGCTCCTTCAAGCGGCTCAGCACCGAGAACTGCGCGAGCATCTTCAGGGTGTCCGGGGCGCAGTGGGCCTTGGCCAGGGAGCTGTTGGCCAGCAGCTTGTCGTAGATCTTGATCTCGTCGGTGACGCGCAGGCAGTAGGGCACCTTGACGATATAGATGCGATCGATAAAGGCCTCGTTGTTCTTGTTGTTGCGGAAGGTGTGCCATTCCGATTCGTTGGAGTGAGCCAGCAGGATGCCGCTGAAGGGGATCGCGCCGAGGCCTTCGGTGCTGTTGTAGTTGCCTTCCTGGGTGGCGGTCAGCAGTGGATGCAGCACCTTGATCGGTGCCTTGAACATCTCGACGAACTCCATCAGGCCCTGGTTGGAACGGCACAGCGCGCCGGAATAGCTGTAGGCGTCGGCGTCGTTCTGCGGGTATTCCTCAAGCTTGCGGATATCCACCTTGCCGACCAGGGCGGAGATGTCCTGGTTGTTCTCATCGCCCGGCTCGGTCTTGGCCACGGCGATCTGATTCAGGATCGAGGGGTAGAGTTTGACCACGCGGAACTGGCTGATATCGCCGCCGAACTCCTGCAGGCGCTTGGTCGCCCAGGGCGACATGATGCTGTTGAGGTAGCGCCGCGAGATGCCGTACTCCTCTTCGAGAATGGCGCCGTCCTCGGCATCGCTAAACAGCCCCAGCGGCGACTCGAACACCGGCGAGCCCTTGATCGCGTAGAACGGCACTTTCTCGATCAGGTGCTTGAGCTTTTCCGCCAGCGAGGATTTACCGCCGCCCACCGGGCCGAGCAGATAAAGGATCTGTTTCTTCTCTTCCAGGCCCTGGGCCGCATGGCGGAAGTAGGAGACGATCTGGTCGATGCACTCTTCCATGCCATGGAAATCGGCAAAGGCCGGGTAACGGCGGATCACCTTGTTGGAGAAGATCCGCGACAGCCGCGAGTTACTCGAGGTGTCGAGCAGTTCGGGCTCGCCAATGGCCATCAGCAGGCGCTCGGCTGCCGAGGCATAGGCGCTACGATCCTGTTTGCACAGTTCGAGGTACTCCTGGAGGGTGAGTTCCTCCTGCCGAGTCGCTTCGAAACGTTGTTGGAAGTGGCTGAAAATGCTCATGACTTCACCTCGCACGATGCGCAGAGCCGGTGCGGGATCGGTCAGGTGCTTGGCAGCTCCGGTGCGGATGCAGCCGGGATAAAACCCCCAGAACACCTAAAAATCTTAGAATCTGTGCAACGTCTGCTGCGCGTCGCGAGACCTTGAACAGGTTCTTACCGATGGCCCGATGCCGTTTGGCCGGCTCTACCTTGTTTTGGATGGCCTGAGCTAGAGGATAGTTCGGAATCGGCGAGGTCAAGGGGTGCGCAACGATAACAGGATATTACCGTTGGTCGGGAGTTGCCGGCAGGCCGCTGCTGGTGCGGCCTGGGCGCTGAAAAAATTATTCTTCGGGCGTGTGTGCTGTTTCGCCGGGGAAGGTGGCGCGCCACAGCTCGAAACCGCCGTCGAGGCTGTAGACCTCACTGAAGCCCTGGCCGGCCAGATAGGCCGCCGCGCTCTGGCTGGAATTGCCGTGGTAGCAGGTGACGATCAGCGGCGCGTCGAGATCGGCCTGGCTGATAAAGCTGTGCAGCGAGTGGTTGTCGAGGTGCTGCGAGCCGCTGATATGGCCGGCGGCGAAGCTCTGCGGATCACGGATATCGACCACCGCCGCGCCTTGCTGGCGTAAGGCCTGAGCCTGCTCGGGGGGGATGCGTTTGAATTCGCTCATGCTTGCTCCTTACAGTCGCAGCTGTATTTCTCGCCGCTATCGATATTTATCAGGGTCATGCTCGCGCCCCACACGCAGCCGGTATCCAGAGCGATCACGTCGGGCTCCGGGGAGTGCCCTTCGAGCGCCGCCCAGTGGCCGAAGATGATCCGCTGGCCGCGGGTCTTGCGCTGCTTGTAGCTGAACCAGGGCGCGTAGCCCGGTGGTGCACTGTCGACGCCTTCCTTGCTTTTCAGGTCGAGGGTGCCGTCGGCTTTGCAAAATCGCATGCGGGTGAAGTAGTTGGTGATCACCCGCAGGCGGGTGACGCCGTGCAGGTCGCCGTCCCACTTGGCCGGCTCGTTGCCATACATGCCGTCGAGAAACAGCGGCAGGCGCGCGTCATCACGCAGGGCTTCTTCCACTTCGGCGGCGCGCCTGAGGGCTTTGTCCATGCTCCACTGCGGCGGGATGCCGGCATGCACCAGAGCGGTATCGCGGGCTTCGTCGTAATGCAGGAGTTTCTGCCGGCGCAGCCAGTCGAGCAGGTCGGCGGCGTCCGGTGCGTCGATGATCTCGCGCAAGGTATCGGCTTTTTTCAGGCGCTCGATATTGTGCGCCACGGCCAGCAGGTGCAGGTCGTGATTGCCCAGCACGCAGGTCAGTGCATCACGGATGCTGTAGAGATAGCGCAGCGTCGCCAGGGACTCGGGGCCGCGATTGACCAGATCACCGACCAGCCACAGCTGGTCCCGCGCCGGATCAAAGGCCACGCGCTCAAGCAGGCATTGCAGGGGTTTCAGGCAACCTTGCAGGTCGCCGACGGCGTAGGTACTCATCAGTGTAACGAGCCTGGCACCGCCAGGCGGAAGGGCGCGATGACGGCGTCAAAACGTTTACCGTCGCTGGCGAGCATTTGATAGCTGCCTTGCATGATGCCGACGCGGGTGGCCATCACCGTGCCGCTGCTGTAGGTGTGGCTGGCGCCGGCCTCGATCAGTGGTTGTTGGCCGATCACGCCGGCACCGCGCACTTCCTGCACGCGGCCATCGCCGTCGGTAATCACCCAGTGGCGCGATAGCAGTTTGGCCGGCAGTTCGCCCTTGTTGCTCACCGTGACCGTGTAGGCGAAGGCAAAGCGGTTCTGCTCCGGCTGCGATTGCTCCGGCAGGTAGCGGGTGACGACGCTGACGTCGATGTTGTAGCGCGAATCGCTCATGCGTATTAACTCGGTAGGCAGAAAACCAGTCTAGTCGCTGTCAGTCGGCGTTGGGGTGTTCGGCCAGTTTGTCCGCCAGGCGTACAAACGCCGCCAGGTCCAGTTGCTCAGGGCGCAGGCTGCCATCGACGCCGGCGGCTTCGATGGCCGCTGCGGGCAGTAAGTTCTTCAAGGTATTGCGCAGGGTCTTGCGCCGTTGGTTGAAGGCTTCGCGCACCACGCGCTCAAGCAGGTGATGGTCCTTGGCCGGATGCGGCAGCACCTCGTGCGGCACCAGGCGGACGATCGCCGAGTCGACCTTTGGCGGCGGGTTGAACGCCCCGGGGCCGACATTGAACAGGTGTTCCACGCGGCAGTGGTACTGCACCATGATCGACAGCCGCCCCCAGTCGCCACCACCGGGCTCGGCGGCCAGGCGCTCGACCACTTCCTTTTGCAGCATAAAGTGCATGTCGCGGATCAGCGCGGCATTGCTCAGCAGGTGGAAAATCAGCGGTGTGGAGATGTTGTACGGCAGGTTGCCGACCACGCGCAGGCTGTGTGGCGCGGCTTGCAGCTGGTTGAAGTCGAACTTCAGCGCATCACCCTGATTCAGGCGAAAACGCGGGTTGCTGCCGAACTGGTGTTGCAGGATCGGCACCAGGTCGCGGTCCAGTTCAATCACGTCGAGCTGCGCGCCGCTGTTCAGCAGACCTTCGGTCAGCGCACCCTGGCCTGGGCCGATTTCCAGCATGTGCTCGCCTTCGCGGGCGTGGATGGCGCGCAGAATGCGGTGGATCACCCCGGCGTCATGCAGGAAGTTCTGGCCGAAACGCTTGCGCGCGCGGTGTTGGTAGTCGGACATGCAACAGCTCCAGGCTTCAAAGCATCGGCTTGAAGCGAATGTAACGCAGGTAGAAAGCCCGGCAGTTTAACAGCATTGGCGGCGTCCGCCCCGTGCCGGGCAAGGCAGTCAGTGGCTTTTCACCTGGCTGGCGGCCATTGCATAGGCGGTTTGTAGGGCCACCTGCAGGCTGCCGCTGTCGATCTGGCCGCTGCCGGCCAGGTCCAGTGCAGTGCCGTGGTCGACCGAGGTGCGGATGATCGGCAGGCCCAGGGTGATATTCACCGCGGCGCCAAAACCTTTGTATTTGAGCACCGGCAAGCCCTGATCGTGGTACATGGCCAGTACCGCATCGCAGTGGTCCAGGTATTTGGGGGTGAACAGGGTGTCGGCCGGTAGCGGGCCGATCAGGTTGATACCTGCTGCGCGCAGCTGCCGCAGGGTGGGCTCGATCACCTCTATTTCTTCCATGCCCAGGTGGCCGCCTTCACCGGCATGCGGGTTGAGGCCGCAGACCAGAATGCGCGGCCGGGCGATGCCGAATTTCGTACGCAGGTCGTGCTCGAGAATGCGCGCGACCCGGCTTAGGCGCTCAGGCGTAATGGCGGCGGCGACATCCTTGAGCGGCAGGTGGGTGGTCACCAGCGCCACGCGCAGGCCGCGGGTGGCAAGCATCATCACCACCTGCTCGGTCTGGGTCAGTTCGGCGAGAAATTCGGTATGCCCGGAGAAGGCGATGCCCGCTTCATTGATCACGCCCTTGTGTACGGGGGCGGTGATCATCCCGGCGAAGTCGCCATCCAGGCAGCCCTGGCCGGCGCGGGTCAGGGTCTGCAGCACGTAGGCGGCGTTGGCGGCGTCGAGCTGGCCGGGCCTGACCCTGGCTTGCAGTGGGGTATCCCAGACATACAGGCTGCCGGCCGGTGCGGGTGTGTGTGGCCAGTTGCCAGGTGCTGCGCTCAGCAGTTTGGTCTGCAGGCCCAGCAGGGCTGCCCGCTCGCTCAGCAGTTCACGGCTGGCGATGGCGACCAGGGGGTGAGGCTGGGCGGCGCGTGCCAGCAACAGGCACAGATCCGGGCCGATACCGGCAGGCTCACCAGGGGTCAGGGCGAAAAGCTGGGCGGTGGTCATCGGTAGGTTCTCTTCTGGGCGGTGTTGGCG
>NZ_JBAQLP010000042.1:0-36388 GCF_049301935.1 Pseudomonas sp.
AAGAACCAAGCCACTAATTTTTATCGAAATTTTGGCTTTGCAAACGGGGAAAACATGGTTATCATGCGCCCCGTGTTGCGGAGAGGTGGCCGAGTGGCCGAAGGCGCTCCCCTGCTAAGGGAGTACATCTCAAAAGGGTGTCGGGGGTTCGAATCCCCCCTTCTCCGCCATTATTGAGTGCTGTAGACGTTGATGTTGGAAGTCTGCAGTGCAAGCGTGACATGCACTCATAGCTCAGCTGGATAGAGTACTCGGCTACGAACCGAGCGGTCGGAGGTTCGAATCCTCCTGAGTGCACCAAATCGGAATGGCTTGCAGCGATGCAAGCCATTTTGTTTCAGCCAGCGGTGATCTGGTTAAAAAGCGCTATTTGCACTCATAGCTCAGCTGGATAGAGTACTCGGCTACGAACCGAGCGGTCGGAGGTTCGAATCCTCCTGAGTGCACCAAACAAGAAGGGCCTGCAGCGATGCAGGCCCTTTTTTTATGTGCCGTTTATGGGCTCAGTCGCTGGCCAGCTTCAGCGTTTGGCCTTGCCTTTGACGCAGCCGGCTTCATCGAAGCTGACATTGCGTTTGTTGCCTTTTTTGCCCTGGTACAGGTAGCGCGTCTGGCCGTTTTGTTCGCTGACCTTGTCAGGCTTGCCGAGGCTGCTCTCGACATCGCTGCGGCTCATGCCCAGGCGTATCTGCTGTTTGATGATGGCGGCACGCCGTTCGCTGCTGCTCAGGTGGTTGCCGCAGCCGTCCTGCTTGACGCCAATCACGGTCAGCTCATGTTCAGCTTTCTTCTTGCTGTCGCGGCTGACTTTGCGCGGTTTGGCCAATGGCACCGGTTTGCCGCTGCCGGGTGTGGGGTTGTAGGCCTGTTGCAGGCTTTGGTTGTGCGCGTCGGGGCAGCCCTGGCGGGTGAAGGTGACGTGGCCTTTGGCGTCTTCACAGCGAAATACCGTTGAGCCGAGTGTGGGCAATGGGCAAAGCAGAATGGCGCAGAAAGCTGCGCAGTGCAGTCCATGCATGGTGCGTCCTCCGTGACGGTCCATGTGCAAGGGTAGTCGATGCCTTTGTCTGCGCCAGGCGTGCCTTGGCCGGTGGCTGGCACGTCGCAGTTACAGAGCTGCAAGTGTGCTTAAGTTTGTCGTGCAAGCGCTTGTTCTAGGATTGTTTTTGTCACATGCAAAGCGCCTGGGCGGTGGTATCATTTGCCGTGTCAGCCCCGCCGGGGCTTGTGGAAAACCACCATGGACTTACCCAGTAGTTACTCTGAATCTCGATTGTGCAATCACGTGTTGACTGATTGACCCTCTTTGGCGTGCGCTGCCGCTGGGGGTGGAGCGCGCCATGACTGAAGTAGAAGCAAAAAAACCGCAAGAAAGCCTGCAGGACCGCCTGGCTCAGGTAGTCGAACTGCTGCATCGGCACAAGCTGGTCGAAGATCTGACTCACCGTCAGGAGGGCCAGCACCACGACCGGGTGGAAAACCTGGTGCATCGGCAGAACCTTGCCGAGTTGCAACGCAAGCTCGATGAGCTGCACTCCGCCGACGTTGCTCACATCCTCGAAGCCCTGCCGCTTGGTGACCGCCTGACGGTCTGGCAGCTGGTCAAGGTTGAGCGCGACGGTGACATCCTCCTCGAAGTGTCCGACGCGGTGCGCGAAACCCTGCTCGCGGACATGGACGACCACGAAATTCTCGCCGCGGCCAGGGACATGGACGCCGACGAGCTGGCCGACCTGGCCTCCGAATTGCCGCGCGATGTCGTGCACGAGCTGATGGAAACCCTCGATGCGCAGCAGCGCGAGCGCGTGCGCTCGGCGTTGTCCTACGAGGAAGATCAGGTCGGCGCGCTGATGGACTTCGAGATGGTCACCATCCGCGAAGACGTCAGCCTGGAAGTGGTGTTGCGCTACCTGCGCCGCCTCAAGGAGCTGCCAGGGCATACCGACAAGCTGTTTGTGGTCGACTACGACGGCGTACTCAAGGGCGTGCTGCCGGTCAAACGGCTGCTGGTCAATGACCCTGAAAAGCTGGTCAGTGAGGTCATGGCCACCGATCCGGTGAGTTTCCACCCGGATGAGGACGGCTACGACGCCGCCCAGGCGTTCGAGCGTTACGACCTGATTTCTACGCCGGTGGTGGACAAGAACGGCAAGCTGATCGGGCGCCTGACCATCGATGAGATGGTCGATCTGATTCGTGAGGAGAGCGAAAGCGAAGTCCTCAATATGGCCGGTCTGCGTGAGGAAGAAGACATCTTCGCCTCGGTGTGGAAATCCCTGCGCAATCGCTGGGCCTGGCTGGCGATCAACCTGGTCACCGCCTTTATGGCGTCGCGGGTGATTGGCCTGTTCGAGGATTCCATCGAAAAGCTGGTGGCCCTGGCCGCGCTGATGCCGATTGTGGCCGGCATCGGTGGTAACTCGGGTAACCAGACCATCACCATGATCGTGCGCGCCATGGCGCTGGATCAGGTCAGCACCGGCAATACCGCGCGGCTGATTCGCAAGGAGTTGGGGGTCGGTCTGGTCAACGGTATCGTCTGGGGTGGGGTAATCGGCGTGGTGGCCTACCTGCTCTACGACAGCTGGTCGCTGGGCGTGGTGATGACCGCGGCGATGGTACTGAACCTGCTGCTGGCGGCGCTGATGGGGGTGCTGATCCCCATGACATTGGTGCGCATGGGGCGTGATCCGGCTCTGGGTGCCAGCGTGATGATCACTGCGGTAACCGACAGCGGTGGTTTCTTTATCTTCCTGGGCCTGGCCAGCCTGTTTCTGCTCTAGCGGCCCGACTAGGTGATGACGCTTTCTCTACAGAAAATGTCTCATTGGGCTGCGTTGAGTTTGCTTCAAACGCTCGTTTCACGCTAAGGTTCGCCAGCTTTGCCCGGGACCAGCTCCCAGGCGCTCCTATCTAATAATTAACGCAGCTCACATGTAGCTGATTATGGAGCCAAGATGACCCCTAGTGAACTCCTGCTCGAGGGTGTCGAGCTCATGCTGTTCGGCTTGGGCACCGTATTTCTCTTTCTGATGCTATTGGTGTTGATGATCCGCGTCATGTCGTGGTTTATCGAGCGTTTCGCCGCCAGAGCGCCCATTTCCGTATCTGTGCCATCGGCAGTCAAGCCGGCCTCCGACGAGCCGAGCGCTGATGTGCTAGCCGCTATCCAATCCGCTATTCACCAGCACCGCGCCCGCCGCGGGTGAGCCAGGTTCGACAGGGAGCATCTGTATGACTGCTGTAAAACACGCCCTCGGAATTACTGATGTGGTGCTGCGTGACGCCCACCAGTCGATCCTGGCCACCCGTGTGCGCCTGGAAGACATGCTGCCGATCGCGCCCAAGCTCGATCAGGTCGGCTTCTGGTCCGTGGAATCCTGGGGTGGCGCGACCTTTGATGCGTGCATCCGTTACCTGGGTGAAGACCCGTGGCAGCGCATCCGCGAGCTGAAGAAGGCCATGCCCAATACTCGCCAGCAAATGCTGCTGCGCGGGCAGAATCTGCTGGGCTACCGCCATTACGCCGATGACGTGGTGGAAAAATTCGTCGAGCGTGCCGCCTGCAATGGCGTCGATGTGTTCCGCGTATTCGACGCGATGAACGATCCGCGCAACCTGCAAACCGCCCTCAAGGCGGTCAAGCAACTGGGCAAGCATGCCCAGGGCACCATTTCCTACACCACCAGTCCGGTGCATACCCTGGAGATGTGGGTGGATCTGGCCAAGCAGATCGAAGACATGGGCGCCGATTCGGTGGCCATTAAGGACATGGCCGGTATTCTTACGCCTTACACCGCGTTCGAGCTGGTCACGCGCTTGAAGGCGACCCTGTCGATCCCGATTCATATGCAATGTCACGCCACCGCCGGCCTGTCGTCTGTGGCCATTCTCAAAGCGGTAGAAGCGGGTATCGACAACGTCGACACGGCGATTTCCTCTCTGTCGATGACCTATGGCCATTCGCCAACCGAGTCCGTAGTGGCGATGTTCCAGGGCACTGAGCGCGATACCGGCCTGGATCTGTTGCTGCTGGAAGAGATCGCCGCCTACTTCCGTGAAGTACGCAAGAAGTACGCGAAATTCGAGGGCAACCTCAAGGGCGTCGACTCGCGGATTCTGGTCGCCCAGGTGCCTGGCGGCATGTTGACCAATATGGAAGGTCAGCTCAAAGAGCAGGGCGCCCAGGACAAATTTGACGAAGTGCTGGCGGAGATCCCGCGCGTACGCGAAGACCTCGGCTTTATCCCGCTGGTCACCCCGACTTCGCAGATCGTTGGCACTCAGGCGGTGATCAACGTGCTCACCGGTGAGCGTTACAAGTCGATCACCAAGGAAACCGCCGGCATCTTGAAAGGTGAATACGGTGCGGCGCCGGCGCCGTTCAATAAAGAGCTGCAGGCGCGGGTGCTGGATGGCGCTGAAGCCATTACCTGCCGTCCGGCCGATCTGCTTGAAGCCGAAATGGACAAGCTGACTGCCGAACTCAAGGGCATAGCCAAAGAGAAAGGTATCAAGCTGGCTGCCGACGAAATCGACGATGTGCTGACCTACGCCCTGTTCCCGCAGATCGGCCTGAAGTTTCTGGAAAACCGCGGCAATCCGGCAGCCTTCGAGCCGGTGCCGACGGGCAAGGAAACCCTGGTTCGTCAAGCCGGCAAGCCCGAGGTCTACACCGTTGAGGTGGGCGGCAAGTCCTATGTGGTGCAGGTGGGCGAAGGCGGCGATATTGAAGGGCTCAAGGCCGTCGGTGGTGGAGCTAACTGCGCTGCGGCAGTGGCTGCACCGGTTGGCGCTGGCGAGCCGCAGAATGCTCCGCTGGCCGGTAATATCTTCAAGGTGCTGGTGCAGCCAGGCCAGGCCGTGGAAGAAGGGCAGTTGGTGATCATCCTTGAAGCCATGAAGATGGAAACCGAAATCCGTGCGTTCAAGGCTGGTAGCATCGGTGCGGTCAACGTCAAGGTCGGTGATGCGGTGGCGGTGGGCGACAGCCTGCTGACCATCGGTTAAGGGAGCGCGGTAATGGATAAGCTCCTCAAGCTGTGGCAGAGCACCGGCCTGTACCACGTCGAGCCGGGTCAGCTGTTTATGATGGCGGTATGCATTCTGCTGATCTATCTGGCGATCAAGAAGGGCTTTGAGCCTTTGCTGCTGTTGCCGATTGGTTTTGGCGGTCTGCTGGCCAATATCCCGGTGGCCAATATGGCCGAGGGTGCGGGCTTCCTGCACATGATCTACGAGGTGGGTCTGCCCACCAGTATCTTCCCGCTGCTGATCTTCCTTGGTGTCGGCGCCATGACCGACTTCGGGCCGATGCTGGCCAACCCCAAGACCCTGCTTCTGGGGGCTGCGGCGCAGTTCGGGATTTTCGGCACCCTGATGGGCGCACTGGCGCTGACGGCGCTGGGTATTCCGGGGCTGGAGTTCACCCTCAAGGAAGCCGCATCCATCGCCATCATCGGCGGCGCCGATGGCCCGACCTCGATCTTCGTAACCTCCAAGCTGGCGCCGCATCTGCTCGGTCCCATCGCGGTGGCGGCCTATGCCTACATGGCATTGGTGCCGTTGATTCAGCCACCTATCATGCGTGCGCTGACCACCAAAGAAGAGCGCGCCATTGTGATGCAGCAGCTGCGTCCGGTGGGGCAGGCCGAGAAGATCATCTTCCCGATCGTGCTGTGCCTGCTGATCGGCATGCTGTTGCCCGATGCGGCGCCGCTGATCGGTATGTTCGCCCTCGGCAATCTGCTGCGCGAGGCCGGTGTGGTCGAGCGTCTGGCCGATACCTCGCGTAATGCGCTGATCAATATCGTCACCATCTTCCTCGGCCTGACCGTAGGCTCGAAGCTCTCGGCGGATTCCTTCCTGCAGCTGAAAACCCTGGGCATCCTCAGCCTGGGCATGCTGGCGTTCTGCGCCGGTACGGCGGCCGGGGTGCTGATGGCCAAGCTGATGAATATGTTCAGCAACAACAAGATCAACCCGCTGATCGGTTCGGCCGGGGTGTCTGCGGTGCCGATGGCGGCGCGGGTGTCGAACAAGGTTGGCCTGGAGGCCAACCCGCAGAATTTCCTGCTGATGCACGCCATGGGCCCGAACGTGGCCGGGGTGATTGGCTCGGCAGTGGCGGCGGGTGTGCTGCTCAGCTTTGTTGGCTGATTGCTAGGCCCAATAAAAACCGCCGAAGGGCGGTTTTTATTGGCAGAAAAAGCGGTAGCAGAAAAGCCGGCCTAGAGCCGGTTTTTTTCATGCTGCAGCGCAATCAGGCGTCTTCTGCGGCCATCTCGGCGTCGTGAGCAATCAATGCCACCAGGGCATTTTGCTGGCGGCGCGACAGCTGGCGAAAGCGTTGTAACAGCTCACGCTCATGCAAGGACAGGTCGGGGCTGTCCAGGCGCATATTGAGGTCGTCACCCAGAGCACTTTCTTGGAGCATGCTTTGCTCAAGGCGAGCAATAATCTCCGAGTTCATGCTGCGGTGGTGGTTGCGTGCGACATCCGCTATACGTTCGCGCATGCCGTCGGGCAGGCGAACTACGAATTTGTCAGCGGTGCGGCTGGAGTAGAGTGCTGGTTTCATAGGGCGCGTACATTAAACCGGTTAGTTTAGGAAAGCGATACTGGCAATGGGCTATAGGATTGTCACCGGTTTGACCGCCTAGAGCACTAACCGTTCAGCCAGAAAGCCGCTTGAGTATCTTGTGACTTAATAGTCGCTGGGTCGGTAAATTGACGCCAATCGCGTGTCGCATTTTGCGTTGAATAAAGGCGTTATGCCAGCACCAGTCATCAGAAATGCGCTGTATTGGGCATAAAGCAAGAATATTCGGTGCTGCGTTGAAAAAAATCTAACCCAAGGGACGCGCGAATGTCGGAGCGATTAATCGGCCTGATAGAGGTTTTTCTACTGTGACCTTATATCCAAGGCGGCCTTGAGCCCTGGTCTGGCTGTTAATAATCGCGCCGCCAATCGGGTTTAGGCGCAGGTGCATAATGCTCAGGTGGTGATTCAGTACGTCTGGTGACAAGCGCAAAGGGTGTTCTGATGGGCGGCCGGTTGATCTATCTGATGGGGCCTTCGGGCTCGGGCAAGGACAGCCTGTTGCATGCCGCGCGCGAGCGCCTGGCCGAGCGCGGCTGCGTGATCGCCCGGCGGGTGATTACCCGCTCGGCTGAGGCGCTGGGCGAGGAGGCGATTGCCCTGATGCCTGCCGAGTTCGATCAGCAGGAAGCCGCCGGCGCTTTTGCCCTGAGCTGGCGTGCCAACGGTCTGGCCTACGGCATCCCGCGACAGATCGATGACTGGTTGGCAGCGGGCCAAGATGTGCTGGTCAACGGCTCACGCGGGCATCTGCTCCAGGCGCGGCAGCGTTATCCCGAGTTGATGGGCATCCTTCTTAGGGTTGATCTCGACGTGCTGCGTCAGCGCCTGCTGAGGCGTGCTCGGGAAACACCGCAGCAGATCGAGCAGCGCCTGGCGCGCAATGCGCTGTTTGATAGTCGTGTTGCGGCCGAGGCAGACGGGCTGCATGTTCTGGATAACTCCAGCCATTTTGAGCGCACGGTGGATAACTTGCTGGCGCTGATCGGCGCCAGTCGCGCCTGTGCCTGACCTATTAATAGACGGGTGTTACTGGCCGAGCGTTGCCGTCTAATCCAGCGGCAACTCGGTGGTGCGCTTAACCTCGCTCATGGCGATATGCGAGTGTGCCTCCTGCACATGCGGGCGTTGCAGCAGGTGGTCGCGCAGAAAGCGTTCGTAGCCGGCAATGTCCTTGGCCACCACCTTGAGCAGATAGTCCGAGCCGCCGGCCATGGTGAAGCACTCCAGCACCTCGGGGTAACCGACCACCGCGCGCTCGAATTCTTCCAGATTGCTGCGCCCGTGGGCCGAGAGTTTGATATCGACAAATACGGTGATGCTAAAGCCCAGTTGCTTGTGACTGAGCAGGGCGACCTTGCGCTCGATAATGCCTTCTTCCTGCATGCGGTGAATCCGCCGCCAGCAGGGCGATTGTGACAACTCCACCTTCTCGGCGATCTCGGTGGCGGAGAGGTCGGCGTTGTGCTGCAGCAGGCGGAGAATCTTGCGGTCGATGGGGCTGAGTTTTTCTTGCATGACTGTTCCTGATTTTTTGCTCTTGTTGGATTGATCATGCGCAGTATCTGCAAATCGGCCAGCAAAAAGAAATAAAAAAGCCGCGCGCTCCGTTCATATTCTTGGCCATGCGCCTTGTGGGGTGATCCCGCACTAGGCTTAACAAGGGTGGCACCTACCGTTGCCAACCCAGCTCTCGATAAAAATAACAGGAGCACCACCATGTCTCTGGCCGAGATCCGCCTGGATGACAAGTACCGCCTTGCTACCGGTCACCTCTATCTGACCGGCACCCAGGCGCTGACCCGCCTGCCCATGCTGCAGAAGCAACGCGACGCCGCCCATGGCCTGAATACCGCCTGCTTTATTTCCGGCTACCGGGGCTCGCCCCTGGGCAACCTGGACAAGAGCCTGTGGGACGCCAAGCAGTACCTCAAAGACAATCACATTCACTTCCAGCCGGGCGTCAACGAAGAGTTGGCCGCCACCGCCGTGTGGGGCAGCCAGCAGACCAGCCTGTTCCCCGGCGCGCGCTACGACGGCGTATTTGCCATGTGGTACGGCAAGGGGCCGGGCGTGGACCGCTGTGGTGATGTGTTCAAACACGGCAACTCGGCCGGCGTTTCCGAGCATGGCGGCGTGCTGCTGCTGGCCGGTGACGACCATGGCTGCAAATCCTCGAGCATCGCCAACCAGAGCGAGCATGCGTTTATCGCCGCCTCGATCCCGGTGCTTAACCCGGCCAACGTTCAGGAAATTCTCGACTACGGCATCATCGGCTGGGAGCTGTCGCGCTACAGCGGCTGCTGGGTGGCGCTGAAAACCATCGCCGAAAATGTCGATTCCTCGGCCGTGGTGGATGTCGATCCGTTGCGCATGCCGGTAAAGATTCCCGAAGATTTCCAGCTGCCGGAAGACGGCGTGTATATCCGCTGGCCGGACCCGCCTCTGGCCCAGGAAGCGCGCCTCAACACCTACAAGATCTACGCCGCCCGCGCCTTTGCCCTGGCCAACAACCTCAACCAGATCAAGCTCGATTCGCCCAACCCGCGCCTGGGGATTATCACCACCGGCAAGTCCTACCTCGACGTGCGCCAGGCCCTGGATGACCTCGGCCTGGACGAGGCGCTGTGCGCCCAAGTGGGCCTGCGCGTGCTCAAGGTCGGCATGAGCTGGCCGCTGGAGCCAGTGTCGGTGCATGAGTTCGCCGAGGGGCTGGACGAGATTCTGGTGGTCGAGGAAAAACGCAGCATCATCGAAGACCAGCTCACCGGTCAGCTGTACAACTGGCCCGTGGGCAAACGCCCGGTGGTGGTCGGCGAGTTCGACGAAGCCGGCGTCTCCTTGCTGCCGAACCTCTCCGAACTGACCCCGGCGATGATCGCCCGCGCCATCGCCAAGCGCCTCGCGCCGATCTACAGCAGCCCGCAAATTGAAGAGCGCCTGGCCTTCCTGGCAGCCAAGGAAGCCTCCCTGGCCGCGCCCAAGCACACCACCGTGCGCACACCGCATTTCTGCTCCGGCTGCCCGCACAACACCTCGACCAAACTGCCGGAAGGCAGCCGCGCCCAGGGCGGTATCGGTTGCCACTACATGACCCAGTGGATGGACCGCAACACCGACACCTTTACCCAGATGGGCGGCGAGGGCGCCACCTGGATCGGCCAGGCGCCCTTTACTGACACCCCGCATATCTTCCAGAACCTCGGTGACGGCACCTACTTCCATTCAGGGCAACTTGCGTTGCGGGCTGCTGTGGCCTCCGGGGTAAATATCACCTACAAAATTCTCTACAACGACGCCGTGGCCATGACCGGCGGCCAGCCGATCGACGGTGAACTGCGGGTCGATCAACTGAGCCAGCAGGTGTATGCCGAAGGGGTGAAGCGCATCGCCCTGGTCACCGACGAGCCGGAAAAATACCCGACCCGCACCACCTTCGCGCCCATCGTCACCTTCCACCATCGCCGTGATCTGGATGCCGTGCAGCGAGAGTTGCGCGAGTTCCAGGGCTGCTCGGTGATCATCTATGACCAGACCTGCGCCACCGAGAAACGCCGTCGGCGCAAGCGCGGCAAGCTGGTCGACCCGCAGAAGCGTGCCTTTATCAATCCGGCCGTGTGCGAGGGCTGCGGCGATTGCAGCGTCAAGTCCAACTGCCTGTCGGTGCTGCCGCTGGAAACCGAACTGGGGCGTAAGCGCGAGATCGATCAGAACTCCTGTAACAAGGATTTCAGCTGCGTCGAGGGCTTCTGCCCAAGCTTCGTCACCGTGCATGGCGGCAGCCTGCGCAAGCCGCAAGCTGTAGGCCTGAGCGCGCTCTTTATCGCCCTCCCAGAACCCAAGCAGCCGGCGCTGGATCGTCCCTGGAATATCCTCCTGCCGGGTGTTGGCGGCAGCGGCGTGACCACGGTCGGCGCGTTGCTTGGCATGGCTGCGCATATCGAAGGCAAAGGCTGCAGCGTGCTCGATCAGGCTGGCCTGGCGCAGAAGTTTGGCCCGGTGATTACCCATATCCGCGTGGCCGCCAAGCAGGACGATATCTTTGCCGTGCGCATCGCCGCCGGGGACACCGACCTGCTGCTCGGTTGCGATCTGGTGGTCGCGGCCAGCGAAGAGGCCCTGGCCAAGCTGAATGACAAGATCGCCCATGCGGTGGTCAACAGCCATGAAGCGGCCACCGCCGAATTCACCCGCAACCCGGATGCCCAGGTGCCCGGCGCGGCCATGCGCGAGGCGCTGCTCGAAGCGGTGGGTGCGAGCAAGACCCACTTTGTCGATGCCAGCCGCCTGGCCACCCGCCTGCTCGGCGACAGCATCGCCACCAACCTGTTTATGCTCGGTTTCGCCTATCAGAAGGGCCTGGTGCCGGTTTCTTCCGAAGCCATCAACAAGGCCATCGAGCTGAACGGCGTGGCCGTGCAACTGAATCAGCAGGCCTTCCTCTGGGGCCGTCGCGCCGCCCATGATGCGCTTGCCGTGGAGCGTCTGGCCAAGCCAGAGGTGGCTGAAGCACCGCATTGCCAGACCCTGGACGAGATCATCGCCGACCGTATGGTGCGCCTGACCGCCTACCAGAACGCCGCCTACGCCGAGCGCTATCGCGAGCAGGTGGCGCGGGTGCAGCAAGCCGATAAGAGCGCGGACCAAGCGCTGAGCAAGGCCGTGGCGCGCTACTACTTCAAGCTGCTGGCCTACAAGGACGAGTACGAAGTGGCACGGCTGTACAGCGACGGCAGCTTTATCCGTCAGCTGGAGGCGCAGTTCAGCGGCGACTACCGCCTGGAGTTCCACCTGGCCCCCAGCTGGTTGAGCAAGCCGGATGCCAGCACCGGCGAGCCGCGCAAGCGTCAGTTCGGCGCCTGGATGCTCAAGGCGTTTGGCGTGTTGGCCAAGTTCAAGTTCCTGCGTGGCACAGCGCTGGACCTGTTCGGCTACAGCGCCGAGCGCAAGCTGGAGCTGCAGTTGATCGACGACTACGAACAGAACCTGGAGTACCTGCTCAAGGAACTCAACGCCGACAACTACCGCACGGCGCTGGCCCTGGCTGAGCTGCCGGAGCAGATCCGCGGCTATGGCCACGTCAAGGAGCGCAGCCTGGCCAAGGTGCGCGAGCAGAGCAGCCAGCTCAAGGCGCGCATGCTGGTCAGCGAAATCCAGGCGGTGCAGCTGTTCGAACCGGCCGCTTGAGAGCCTGCCCACGATCTGCTGCGCGTCGGCGATACGGCGTTAAAAACAGCCTCGGAATGCTTATTTACAGCTCCGTAAACTCCGCTTCCTCGGCTGTTTTTGCCTTGTCTCGCTCTAGCTCGCGAGATCGTGAACAGGCTCTCACCCCTGACGCTTATAACCTTCACCCTCTCCCTTAACCGGGAGAGGGCGACTTCTTACAACAAAAAAACGAGGCACCTATGTCCGTGTTTTCCCATATCGATTTCGACCACCACGAACAGGTGGTCTACGGCCACGACAAGGCCAGCGGCCTGCGGGCGATTATCGCCATTCACAACAGCAACCTCGGCCCGGCCCTCGGCGGTTGCCGCATGTGGCCCTACGCCAATGACGATGAAGCGCTGCGCGATGTGCTGCGCCTGTCGCGCGGCATGACCTACAAATCTGCTCTGGCCAACCTGCCGCTGGGCGGCGGCAAGGCGGTGATCATCGGCGATCCGCATACCGGTAAGAGCGCGGCGTTGTTCCAGGCCATGGGCGATTTTGTCGACAGCCTCGGCGGCCGTTATATCACTGCAGCTGACTCCGGCACTGGCGTTGCGGAAATGCAGATCATGGCTGAGCGCACGCGCCACGTATCCGGCGCCGAGCTGCGCGAAGCCTTCGCCGGCGGCACGCGCAATGGCGACCCGTCACCGTCCACCGCTTACGGGGTGTTTATCGGCATCCAGACTGCGGTCAAACACCGTCTGGGGCGTGATGATCTGCGTGGTCTGAAAGTGGCGATTCAAGGGGTAGGGCAGGTGGGCTACGACCTGGCGCGCCAGCTGAAAACCGCTGGGGCCGAGCTGTGGGTCACCGACATCGTCGAGGCTAATGTGCGTCGTGCGGTTGAGCAGCTGGGTGCGACGGCTGTGCCGCAGCAGGCGATTTTCGGCCTGGATGTCGATGTATTCGCGCCCTGCGCCATGGGCGGCATCATCAATCAGCACACCCTGGAAGCTCTGCGCGCGCCGATTATCGCCGGGGCCGCCAACAACCAGCTGGCCGATGCCAGCCTGGCGCAAACCCTGCGCCGCAACGAGTGCCTGTACGCGCCGGATTACGCGATCAATGCCGGCGGGATTATCGATGTCTGCTACGAACGCACCGGCGGCAGCGCCGCCCAGCTCAAGGCGCATATCGAAGGCATCGGCCCGACCCTGCAGCAGATCTTCCAGCGCGCCGATGCGGCGGGCAAAACCACGGTGGAGATCGCCGATCAGTTGGCCGAAGAGCGCTTTGGGCGTTAAAAACGCCTAAATGTTGCCCGCACTACCGGCACGTTGCGCAAAACCTGTAGGAGCGGGCTTGCCCGCGATGTTTTTCCGGTGACCGTGGTTCGCGGGCAAGCCCGCTCCTACAAAGGCCTTTGACAGTTAGAAATGGCTTGTTAGTCCAGCATCAGTGCCATGCTAATCCCATGCGGCTTAAAGCCCAGGTTGGCATAAAAGGCATGGGCGGCCTCACGGCCCTGGCTGCTGGACAGCGCCACCTTGTAACAACCCCAGGCACGGGCGCGTTCGATGGCTTTGCCCATCAGCGCCTGGCCAATCCCCAGGCCGCGCGACTCAGTGTCCACCACCACATCTTCAACAATCGCCGAGCGGGCGAAGTTATGCGCCAGGTGCTCGATCAGGTTGAGCGTACAGGTGCCGAGCAACTTACCATCACGCTCGGCCACCAGCACCACGCGGCTCACCGGCAGTTCACTCAGGCGCAAGGCCAGCAGCTTGGCATCGGCACGCGGCTCATCGGGCGCGAGTTGCTGCAGCAAGGCCGCTAGGGCGGCGGCATCGGCCACGCTGGCCGCACGTAGGTGAAAATCGGCAAAGGGCGAATCCGGCAGATGAGACGAAGCAGCTGGGCACATGGCAATCTCCTCTCCTTATGACGGCCGGCTGGCTGTCAGTTGGCAGTGTGGCGCGCAGATAATGGCAGCGGCATGACAAACGCGTGCGGTCTCGCTAAGATGCCGCCCGCTGGTGGCCCGTCTATCCAGCCTTGGTTCCCATAGTTCAATGGATAGAATAAGCCCCTCCTAAGGGCTAGATACTGGTTCGAATCCAGTTGGGAACGCCATCTATGCAGTCTGCCAGGGTTGTTATCAAATGCCTGACGGTGTTGTCCGCGCGACTCAGTGCATTACATCTTTTATCCCTGGATTGTCTTGTTTAGCCAAGTGCTGCTTTCGCTCAGGCCTACGCGCGCCGCTTTAACCCAGAAAGCAAAAAGCCCCGAGACCGTTTGGTTTCGAGGCTTTAGAAACTGCGATTTGGAGCGGGCGATGGGAATCGAACCCACAGCTCTAGCTTGGGAAGCTAGGGTATTACCACTATACGACGCCCGCAGCGGGTGCCTTTATACCGGAAGTCTTGGCCGAAATGAAGCCTGCAGCGCGGCTATCTGTGTTGACGCGCTGCAGGCTTGGGACGCGGCGCTGCTTCATACGGCGATCGCGTGGTGCTGGTCGTGCTGTGGACGGTAGCTGGAGCTGGTGCGTGCCGGGGCCTGCAGGAAGCCCAGCATCACGGCCTGGCTTTGCAGCCATGCGCGTTTGTGCTCCATGTCGAGAAAGTGCCCGGCGTTGTTGATGGTGGCGAACTGGCAGTCGCTCAGGTATTCGGCAAACAGGCGCACGTCATCCGGCGAGGTGTATTCGTCGTGCTCGCCGTTGATAAACAGCAGCGGGATGTCGATGGCCGCCAGGCATTCCATCTGGCAGTGGTTGTCCATGTGCACCACCTGGTTGATGTGCGCGTGCATCTGTAGGTATTCGTGGCTGTCGAGGCTGCTGATATGGCGCTGGTTGTAGCGCTTGAACAGCGAGGGCAGGTATTTGCCGATGGTGCTGTTGACCAGTTGGCCGACATTTTCGCCGTCGATGGCATGCAGGTAGGTCATGCCTTTTTCCAGGTAGTCGAGCATCGGTGCGTTGAGCAATGGCGATAAGGAGGTGATTACCGCCTTTTCGATACGCGCCGGGCGCTGCGCCAGGGCCAGCATCGCGGCGACGCCACCCCAGGAAAATGACAGCAGATAGTCGACCTGAAACGCCTCGATCAGCTCGAGCAGGATCGCGGCCTCATCTTCCTTGCTGATCGGCCGGCTATGGCTGTTGTGCGGTTTTGACTGGCCGGCGTAGGGCTGATCGTAAAGCACCACATTGAACTGCGGTCGCAGGTATTTGAGGGTTTGCGCAAAGGCGGCGGTGGTGGCCAGCGAGCCGTTGATCAGGATGATGGTCTTGCGTGCGCTAGGATTGGCGTAGAACTCCGTGTGTACCTTGAACGTTCTGTGAATATCGACGACAGCGATGGCTGGCTTCATGTGGTTTCCTCCTGGCGCAAAAATGGGCATGGCAAAACGGCAAGGCCGTTGAACCGGGCTAAGTAGGACAGTCAGGAAAGCGCCTGGACGTGACAGCAAGATGTCAGGCTGGAGGATTTTATAAGTTATTTATTTTCAATCAGTTAGGGCTGAAATAGAGCATCCGTCCACGGCCCTTTGGCAGGTGTGGAGCGGTGTCTTTGACCAGGCAGGAACCCGTTTCGCGCAGTGCGCAAGTAACCGATGGAACGCTTAGATGGCTTGCGTGACTTATTGGTCACGATAAGACCTTATGGTTCGATTTAAGCAGCCGCGTTCGGGCAGGCGCAAGTGAATATTGAAATACCGAACAACCGTTTGTCGGTTAGCTTGCTAAGTATGTGACTTGAGCACAGGTTGTCTTAGATGCCGGCAATTTCCGCTGCACTCAGGGCGCGGTATTGGCCTGGAGCCAGCTGTGGGTCGAGTTGGATGGCGCCCATGCTCAGGCGGTGCAGGCCGCTGACCTTGTTCTGGAAGTGGCCAAACATGCGCTTGACCTGATGGTAGCGGCCTTCATGCAGGGTCAGCAGGGCGCTGTGGCTGCTGAGAATGACCAGTTCGGCGGGCAGGGTGGTGAGGTCTTCATAGGCGAAGTACAGGCCACGGGCGAATACTTCGATGTACTCAGGGCTGATTGGTTGTTCGGTCTCGACGCGGTAGACCTTGCCCAGGCGGCTGCGCGGCTCGGTCAGGCGGCGTGACCATTGACCGTCGTTGGTGATCAGCAGCAGGCCGCTGGTATTCAGGTCCAGGCGGCCGGCTAGGTGCAGTTCGGCTTTGTCCGGCTCATCGAGCAAATCCAGCACGGTGCGGTGCTGTTCATGCGCGGTCGCGCTGACCACGCCGATGGGTTTGTGCAGCATAAAGTAGCGTGCGGCCTTGCCGGCCTGTAGCAGCTCGCTATCAAGCTCGATACGGCTGAACTGGCTGACTTCGCACAGGCCATCGCAGGCCACCGCACCGTCCACCCGCACACGGCTGCTGGCCAGTAGTTGGCGGGCGGCTTGGCGATTGAGTTGGGGTAGGTTGCTGAGAAAGCGGTCGAGGCGCATGGCTAGTCAGCAGACGGCTCAGGCAGGCCCTGGGCGCAGCGTGGGCACAGGCAGCTGCGGTTGCGCTGCTCGGGCGGCAGGCTGGCCAGCTGCTGGGCGTCGACGGTCACGCTAAAACACCAGCACGCGCAGACCGGTGCGTCTGCTCCAGCCTGAGCGCACTGGTTAAGCTGGCCGCAGCAAGGGCAGCGGCTGGTGTCTTCACTCATGCGGTTTCTTCGCTCAGGTTGTTATGGTCACTGTTCTCGGGGCATAGGCGCACCACCGCGCAGAGTCAGCAGCCTCATCAAGTGCCATTATCGGGCCGAGGTGATGAATACGGCATGCAACACGCGATGGATACATAGCCTGAATAATCGCCGCATTGTAGCCCTGGGTACCGGCTCGCGCTGCTGAAACATGGGGCGCTGGCCGGATGGCGGGTGATCCGTCAGCTTTCCTCGAGTACCACCACGCGCTGGCCGGCGCGTACCGGCGAGCCGGGTTGCACGCGTACCTCACGCACCAGGCCGTCACGCGGGGCGAGCAGGGGGATTTCCATCTTCATCGACTCCAGTATCACCAGCACATCGCCGGCCTTGACTCGATCGCCCTCATTCACCTGCACCTGCCAGAGGTTGCCGGCGATATGGCTTTCCACGCCATGTTGGCCATTACCCAGCGGTGCATCTTCGCCCAGATCGGCGGTGACTTCCTCGCTCTCATAGTGTGCCTGGCCCGATTCGATCCAGCGCTGGCGCTCGGCGTCGAAGGCGCCGCGTTGTTGGCTGCGGAAGGCAGCGATGCCCTCGGCTTCGCGGTCGAGAAAGGCCTGGTAATCGGCCAGGTGCAGTTCGCTGTGTTCGATACGCAGCTCATAGCGGCCCAGGGGGAAATCGCGGCGGATTCGCAGCAATTCCTCGGCAGATACCGGGTAGAAACGGATCTGGTCGAAGAAGCGCAGCAGCCAGGGCTTGCCATCGAAGGCTGCCACTTCGCGGTAGCGGTTCCACATCTGCAGGGTACGGCCAACGAACTGGTAGCCGCCGGGGCCTTCCATGCCGTACACGCACATATAGGCGCCGCCGATGCCCACCGAGTTCTCCGCGGTCCAGGTGCGTGCCGGATTGTATTTGGTGGTGACCAGGCGATGCCGCGGATCCAGCGGTGTGGCCACCGGCGCGCCGAGGTAGACATCGCCCAGGCCCATGACCAGATAACTGGCGTCGAACACCGTGCGGTACACCTCCTCCAGATTGGGCAGGTCATTGATGCGGCGGATAAATTCCAGGTTGCTCGGGCACCAGGGCGCATCCTTGCGCACCGTGGTCATATATTTGTCGATGGCCAACTGGCAGGCCGGGTCGTCCCAGGACAGCGGCAGATGGACGATGCGCGACGGCACCTTGAGGTCTTGCGCGGCGCACACTGCATCCCATTCGCCGACGATGATCGCCAGCAGATTGGCCAGCGACAGGGTCTCCGGTTGGTAATGCACCTGCAGCGAGCGGATGCCGGGCGTGAGGTCGATCACGCCGTTGAGTTGCTTGGCCTCCAGCGCCTGCATCAGTGCATGGCCACGAAAGCGCAGCACCAGGTCCAGCTCCGCCGCGCCGATTTCCAGCAACAGATGGGTATCGCCGGACAGGCGTGCCACCAGGCGTTTATCGGCTTGGCCGATATCGAGGACGATGGGCGAGGTGAGGTCGGCCACGGAGAGGCCCCCTCTCCCTTTGGGAGAGGGTTGGGGAGAGGGGCTTTGGGCTTGCGCATCAGCCCTCTCCCCCGGCCCCTCGGCTTTAGCGTCCTGCGTCGCCCTAGCTCCTGCATCCATGCAGTCGTCTCCCGCAAGCGGGAGAGGGGAGACCAGCGCGCACTCAAGGTTCTTGGCCAACTGCCGCGCCGTAGCGATATCCACCGGCGCAAAGCGCACCTTGTCGCCTGCTTTAAGCTGCCCCAGTTGCCACAGATCGGCTTCGATAATGGTCACCGGGCAGACAAAGCCGCCCAGGCTCGGGCCGTCCGGGCCGAGGATCACCGGCATATCGCCGGTAAAGTCCACCGCACCGATGGCATAGGGGTTGTCGTGGATATTGGAGGGATGCAAACCAGCCTCGCCACCACTGTCGCGCACCCATTCCGGCTTCGGCCCGATCAGGCGCACGCCGGTACGGCTGGAGTTAAAGTGCACTTCCCAGTCGGTGGCGAAAAACGTCTCGATATAGGCCGGGGTAAAGTATTCCGGCGCGCCATGGGGGCCGTAGATCACGCGGATTTCACGGACGGCGGGCAGGGCGCTGCATAGCTCGGCCGGCAGTTGTGCGTCGGCTTCCAGGTCGCTCAGTGCCGGGATATGCAGCACGTCGCCGGCACGCAGGGCGCGGCCGCCGTGGCCGCCGAACTGGCCGAGGGTAAAGGTGCTTTTGCTGCCGAGATAATCCGGCACCTGCACACCGCCGCGCAGGCACAGATAGCTGCGGGCGCCGGCGCCCTGGATGGTGCCGAGGGTGAGCGTGCTACCGGCCTTGATCAGCAGCGCGGTATTCAGAGGCTGCTCGACACCATCCACGCTTAGCGGAATAGGCGCGCCGGTGACCGCCACCACTGCATCGGTGTTAAAGCGCAGGGTCGGGCCGCTCATGGTGATTTCCAGGCCGGCAGCAACCGCCGCGTTGCCGAGCAGACGATTGCCCAGGCGCAGTGCGCGGCTGTCCATGGGCCCGGAAGGCGGTACACCAACGGCCCAGTAACCGAGGCGGCCGGGATAATCCTGCACGCTGGTCTGGGTACCGGCGCTTAGCACTTCGAAGGTGTTGGCCTGATAGGCCAGGTCTTCCAGGCAGCGGGTCCAGGGGTGGCCGCTGGCAAAGGGCGCGTCCGTAAGGATCTGGCGCAGATAGTCGCGGTTGCATTCCACGCCATATAGCACTGTGTCGGCCAGGGCCTGGCCTAGGGCGCTACTGGCGGCTTCGCGGCTATCGGCCCAGGTGATAAGTTTGGCAATCATCGGGTCGAAGTAGGGCGGGATCTCGCAACCGGCTTCGACCCAGGTGTCGATACGCAGGGCTTTGCCATCGGCCCTGGGGAAGTTCACAGCGGTGAGCAGGCCAGGGCTGGGCTGGAAATCCCGGCCCGGGTCTTCGGCATACAGCCGGGCCTGGATCGCATGGCCGCTGGGTTTCAGTGTTTTTGCCAGTTCGCTTAACGGCGGCAGATCGCCGGCCGCCAATTCGATCATCCAGCGCACCAGATCGACGCCCCACACCTGTTCGGTGACGCCGTGTTCGACCTGCAGGCGGGTGTTCACCTCCAGAAAGTAGAAGCGCGCCGCTTCGCTGTCGTAGACAAACTCCACGGTGCCGGCGCTGCGGTAATTGACCGCCTTGGCCAGCTGGATTGCTGCGGCACACAGCTCATCCGCCATACCAGCCGGCAGGTTGGGCGCCGGGGTCTCTTCCAGTACCTTCTGGTTACGCCGCTGCACCGAGCAGTCGCGTACACCGAGGGCCAGCACTTCGCCCTGGCCGTCACCAAACACCTGCACCTCCAAGTGACGGGCGCGCTGGATGTATTTCTCGATAAACACGCCGCTGTCGCTGAAGTTGTTCTGCCCCAGGCGTTTGACCGCCTCGAAGGCCTCGCTCAGCTCGGCGGCGCTGTGGCACACGCGCATGCCGATACCACCACCGCCGGCGGTGCTTTTTAGCATCACCGGGTAGCCGACTTGCTCGCCTGCGATCAATGCAGCGTCGAGGTTTTCCAACAGCTCGGTGCCTTCCAGCATCGGCACGCCCTGTTGCTTGGCCAGGGCGCGGGCGGTGTGTTTCAGGCCGAAAACCCGCAGCTGCTCGGGCGTGGGGCCGACAAAGGCGATGCCTGCGGCCTGGCAGGCTTCGGCGAAGGCGGCGTTCTCCGAGAGAAAGCCATAGCCGGGGTGGATCGCCTGGGCACCGCTGGCCTTGGCCACTTTGATAATCTTCTCGACCTGCAGGTAGGTGCCCGCAGCCGGGCCTTCGCCCAGGCTATGGGCTTCGTCGGCCTGCTGGATATGCAGGCTGGCGGCGTCGGCCTCGGAATACACGGCCACGCCTTTGACGTTGAGATGACGCAGGGTGCGCAGAATGCGGCAGGCAATGGCACCGCGGTTGGCGATAAGCAGTTTGCTGAACATTCGAGGTGTCCTCGAAGGGGCGGGCCGTCCCGCAGTATTAGGTCTGCACCCCGGTCGTCCGGGGTGGGAAATTCGTTTTCCGTAGGATGGGTTAGCCGCAGGCGTAACCCATCGACAGTCACAGGGGTGATGGGTATCGCTGCGCTCAACCCATCCTATGAGGCGTGCAGCTGCCTCAATCCCACACCAGCACCTCGGCCGGGGTCGGGTTGTAGCCGTTGCACGGGTTGTTCAGTTGCGGGCAGTTGGAGATCAGCACGATCACATCCATATGCGCTTTCAGCTCGACGTATTTGCCCGGCGCGGAGATGCCGTCTTCGAAGGTCAGGCCGCCTTCGGGGGTGACCGGTACGTTCATAAAGAAGTTGATATTGGCGCTGATATCGGCCTTGTTCAGGCGGCCGTCGTTGAGGCTCGCGCGCAAAAAGTTGTCGCGGCAGCTGTGCATATAGCGCTTGTCCAGGGCGTAGCGCACGGTGTTGCTCTCCTGGGCGCAGGCGCCACCCAGGGTGTCATGGCGGCCGCAGGTGTCGGCGACGATGCTCAGCATCGGCTGGCCCAGGTTGGAATACAGCACGCTGCCAGTGCTCAGGTACACGCGGTTCTGTTTGCGCAGGGTGCGCTGCGCGTCATAGCGCTCGCGTGGGTTCTGCGCGCTGTAGAACAGGGTGTCGACCGCCTGATTGCCTTCCAGATCAAGCAGGCGCAGGGTCTGGCCGGCTTTCACTTCGCAGAGAAAGGGTTCGCCGGCGCCGATGGTGGCGCGGTACACGGCGGCTTCCGGGTGTTTGTCGCTTGCGATAAGAGTCATATGCGCCGGCCTCAGATATACAGACGTTCGGTGTTGTGGAAGCCGCGCGCATTCTCTGGGCGCGAGGTGCGGCATAGCACGCTGATGCCGTCGCTTTCCACCTTGTGCCAGGACAGTTGCAGTGGCTTGGGCGCGTAGTCAGGGTTGGGGTCCATGGGGTGCTGCAGGGCGGTGAGCACCACCAGCGTGTCCATCGGCGCGTACAGCTCGATATGGTCGCCGGCCCTGGAATTATCCGGCTGGAAGTGGAAGCAGCCGTCGCTGTCGACCGTAACCTTGCTAAACAGGTTGAGCACCATCAGCAGATCGGCAAGGCCCAGGTTCCACTTGCCCATTTCCACCAGCAGGTTGTCCACGCCATTGCGAAAGAAGCCGTTGCGCAGCTGCTGATAGCTGCCCTGGCCGTATTTCTCGGCCACTTCCTCGGCGTTGAGCACGCCGCCAAAGCTGTCATGCCAGCCGCAGGTGTCAAAGGTGATGGCGGCCAGCACGCGGCCCATATCGGAGTACAGGCAGTGGCCAGCGGTGAGCTTGGCGGTGTGCTGGCACTTCAAGGTGTCGGGCAGATTCAGCCGTTCGCTTTTCTCGGCGGCATTGAGCAGCAGCAGGCTGGCATTGGCGCCGCCTTCAAGATCGGTGATGCGCAGCAGCTGGCCGCGCTTAAGGACGAAGGAGGTGTGGCCGCCACCGGGTATGAATTCCTCATAGAGGGTGGGGCGCAGGGTCAGTGCAGCAGTCATGGGCAGCTCCTTACAGGGCCGGTTGCAGCTTGTCGGCGATATGTGCCGGCAAGGCGTCGACGGCGGCGCGCTGGGCGCGGCGGTCGCTGTTCAAGGGAATGTCATAGGTGATGCGTGCACCGAAGGCGTTCGGCGCGTGGGGGTCGAGACGGGTCTTGTCGAACACCAGCAGGCGGGTGCCCAGGCTAAAGCCCTCGCTCAGGTCGTGGGTGACCATAAACACGGTGAGTTTGGTTTCGTTCCACAAGTCCAACAGCAGGCTGTGCATATCCTTGCGGATGCCGGGGTCGAGGGCGCCGAAGGGTTCGTCGAGCAGCAATACCCGCGGCTGCATGATCAGCGCCTGGGCAATCGCCAGACGTTGCTGCATGCCGCCGGACAGGGCGCTGGGGTACTTGTCCAGGGCATGGCCGAGGCCGACCTTGTGCAGAATCAGCGCCGCCTGCTCGCGGGCGTCACGCTTGGCGGCGCCGAACAGCCGGCCGAGCAGTTTCGAGCGCGGCAGCTCCAGGCCGATGGCGACGTTGTCCAGCACGGAGAGGTGCGGGAACACCGAGTAGCGCTGGAACACCACACCCCGGCTGCTATCGGGCTCGGCAGCCAGTGGCTGGCCGCCGAGCAGAATTTCGCCCCGACTGGCGCGCTCCTGACCGAGCAGCAGGCGCAGAAAGGTCGACTTGCCGCAGCCGGATGCACCGACCAGGGTGCAGAACTCGCCTTCGTTGATCGACAGATTCAAACGCTCAAGCACCACCTGATCGCCGTACTCCTGCCAGACGTTCTTCACCTCGATAAAGGCGCTCATGCCTTGGCCCCCTCGTACCAGGGGAAGCACAGGCGGATCGTCTGGCGCAGGCCCAGGTCCATCAGCCAGGCGAGCAGGGTGATCCACACCACGTAGGGCAGGATCACGTCCATGGCCATATAGCGGCGCACCAGAAAGATCCGGTAGCCCAGCCCGTCGGTCGACGCGATGGCTTCGGCGGCAATCAGAAACAGCCAGGCCGAGCCGAGCATCAGGCGCAGGGATATCAGCAGGCGCGGCAGCAGTTGCGGCAGCACCACGCGCAGAATCAGGGTCCAGGTGCTGGCGCCGAGGGTCTGCGCCTTGATCAGGATTTCCTGGGGGATTTCCCGAGCGCGTTGCTCCAGGTCGCGGGCGATGCAGGGGGTGATGCCGATGACAATCAGCATCACTTTGGACAGCTCGCCCAGGCCGAAGACGATAAACAGGATTGGCAATATCGCCAGTGGCGGCACCATCGACAGCACGGTGAGCAGCGGCGACAACGGCGCGCCGAACAGCGGGATGATGCCCGCCGCTATCCCTAAGCACAGCCCGGCGATGGCGGCGATGCCGATGCCCAGGCCTAAGCGTGACAGGCTGGCGGCGCTGTCCTGCCAGAACAGGTAGTTGCCGCTGCGTTTGTCCTCGGTAAAGGCCAGGCGATCAACCGCCGCTACCATCTGGCTGGCGCTGGGCAGCAGTTTGTCGTTGGGATTGTCTGCCAGGCGTTGCGCCGAGCCTGCGAAATAGGCGAACAGCAGCAGAGCGAAGGGCAGCAGGATCAGCAGCAGGCGACCGCTGCGATCCGGGTGGCGGTTGATCAGGCGCATAGAGTGTTCTCGTGTGGCTTGGGCCCACTCCCCCGAACCTTCTCCCGCAAGCGGGAGAAGGTAGGGGAGGCGTTACAGCGTGCCGTCAGCCGCCATCTGCATATAGCTGGGGTCGAAGCGCAGCTTGAGATTACCCGTGTCGCCGGTGGTCACGCCCTTGGCGAAGCTCATGCCGATGGCATTAGCACTTTGCGCGCCTTCACCGAGCAGGCCGTGGCCGAAGGAGAACTCGGCCACCTTGGTCATGGTGGCCGGCAGTTTCGGGCTGGTGGCGAAGGCCACGGCGTCCTTGGCCGAATAGAACATCTTGGTCGCCGCCAGTTGCGCTTCGTAGCCCGCCAGATCGGTGCCGGAGGCTTTGGCCATATGCTCGCGGGCGGCCTTGCCGGCTGGGGTGTCGGCGCTCATGGTGGCCATGATTTCGTACCAGGCGCCGGTCAGCGCCTTGCCGAAGGCCGGGTTGTCCTTGAGGGTGTCGCTGTTGACCACCATCAAGTCGATGATTTCACCGGGGATTTGGCTGGAGTCGAACACCTTGCTGACGTTCGGCGTGGCTTCGATCTCGGCCCGCAGCGGGTTCCAGGTGGTCACGGCAGTGACGTCATCGGTGGTGAAGGCGGCGACCAGATCGGCGTCGGAGGTATTCACCACTTTCAGGTCTTTCTCGCTGAGGCCGACTTTTTCCAGGCCGCGGGCCAGCAGGTAGTGGGAAACCGAGAGTTCGACCAGGTTGACGTTCTGGCCCTTGAGATCGCCCAGGGTCTTCTTCTCGCCCTTGAGCACGACGCCGTCGTTGCCGTTGGAGAAATCGCCGATGATCAGCGCGGTGGAGTCGATGCCGCCGGCTGCCGGGATGGTCAGGGCGTCCATATTGGTCATGGTGCAGCCATCGAACTGGCCGGCGCTGTACTGGTTGATCGACTCGACGTAATCGTTGATCTGCACCACATCGATATTGATGTCGTACTTTTTCGCCCACTTGTCGACAATGCCGGAGGCCTCGCCGTACTCCCAGGGCATCCAGCCGGCGTAGATGGTCCAGCAGACGCTGAAGTCGGATTTTGGCGCGGCGTGGCTATTGAGGCTGATGGCGGCGGCCAGGGCGGCGGCGAGTACTGAACACAGACGGGTCTTACGCATGGTGGAGCCTCCAGTTCGAGAAAGTACGGGCAGGAGTGCGCGGCGGTTTCCCCACGAGTGGGGCGCGTTCTCCCGGGCTTTTATCCCGCCGTGTAACCTCGAAGGAGGTCGCTAACTCTCGGACCAGTCACCCGCATTTATCTCAGCGCGGATCGGAACCCTAGTCGGCTATTGCAAATTGTGGTGCCGCGATCCCGCCAGGGCGGGTTGTTCCTGCACGCTTTAGCCTTTGCGAGCATCGTGCCAGTTGCCCTGAATCCCTCTGCAATGGGCTTGTGCATGGCGCGGCGCGATTTACCCCTCACAATGGTTGCATTGTTTTGGTGCGCGCCTGGCCAGCTACGCCGCAATAAGGGGCGAGTGCGAGGGGCCGCTTTGGCCTAAGGCTGGTTTGCTTGGCAGGTCCGGATACGCAGCGGTGTTGTATTTTTTTATGATTATTGAACAGGCGTGATCGGCTGGTGTCGAAGCCTATGACCACTCCGTATCATAGGAGCCTGGGTTGCCGCAGGCACCTGATGCCTTTGGGAAAATTGAGGAGTATCGCAATGCGTGTTCTAACTCTGATGGCTTTAGTGCTGTTGCTTGGTGGTTGTGCTTTCAGCGCGCCGGGTGTGCATGCGCGCATCGGTGAACCTGTCCGGGTGGATGTGGGTTATGGTGGTGGCAACGGTGGTCACTGTCCACCGGGTCTACGTATGCAGGGGCGTTGCTAATGAAAACTTATTTGAGCTTATTGCTGGTCGCTATTTTGGCCGTCAGCGTGCAGGGCTGTAGCCTGCGTCTTCCGGGTATCGGGATTGATATCGGTGACAGCGGTGGTGGTCCACCGCATTGTCCGCCAGGGCAGGCGAAGAAAGGTCGCTGCTGAGTCGTCTAGTCGATTTCAGCGGTTGCAGAAGGCCAGCATTTGCTGGCCTTTTATCCACTGGCGGTACGGAGGCCAGCATGCTGTTTAAGTCCATGATTATCGCGTTGTTGGGGTTGGCCCTGACCGGTTGTGCGGTATACGGCGGCAGTGGCTATGGTCATCGCGGTTATGAGCGTGGCCATTCGACTACTTATTACCAAGTACAACGTTACCCGGTGTACGTGGTACCGCAACCCAGATACTACGAAGCCTACCGTTATGACGGACGACGCTACGATGGCCATCGTCACCCACCGCGTTATTACGTGCCGGCCCCGCAGTCGCGTCATTACCAAGAGCGTAAGCGTGATGATTACCGGATGATGCAACCCCGCGCTGGCTGGGATGGTCACCGTGATCGCGATTACTCCCGCAGCCATCAACAGCCGCGCCAGCAACGCCATGACGCGCAGCGTGGCGGCGAACGCCGTGGTGATTATCGACGCGATGATCGGCGCGACGAGCTTAAGGGTTGGGAGCGGCAGCGCAACTAAGAACCTATTGGCGATCCGCTGCGTTCAACACAGGCGCGCGAAGCCACTTGTGGCTAACGCGCTTTAGCGCGCCCGAAGGGCGAGTGACACGAGTAATGCTCAGGTACAGCTCGTACACCTCGCTTGATTCGCTGTGCTCACCCTGCGGGCCAGCTGTTGGCCGTTACTCCGCTGCGCTCTAGCTTGCGCACTGGTAAACAGGTTCTAGCCGATTTTTTTAGTCACACGGCGAGTCCGGCGTGCCCTCAAGCTGATGGCCGAAGAGTCGATCTTCGGCCAGTATCTCTTCCCGTATAGCCTGCGCCGCCGGGGACAGGCTGTGCCCGGCGCGGCTGATCAGGGCGTAAGCCGATTGCTCGGTCAACGTACCTGCTTCCAGCGGCAAACGCGCCAAACGGCCGGCCTGGATATCCTCGGCCACCACATCCCAGGGGGCCATGCTCAGCACGTCGCTATCGGCCACCAGGGCCTTGAGCACCATCAAGTTGTCGCATTGAATGCTCAGCGGCTGTTCGCGGCCGCTGAGTGCGCGCAGGTTTTGCTCAACCGCCTGCGGTAGCTGGGTGCCGGCAATGGGGTAATCGAGCAGATCAAGCATACGCAGCGCCGGTTGCCTGAGCAGCGGATGCCCGGGGCGGCAGAACAGCACACCATTGTGGCGTTGCAGCGGTTCGATGCGCAGCAGCGGGTCGCCGAGCAGCTCGCGGCTGTCGGCGACAAACAGCTCTAGGGCGTCATCCAGCAGGCTGCCGCGCAGTTCCAGCCAGTTGCCAATCTGCAGGTTGACCCGCACCCGTGGATAACGTTGCGCCATGCGTCCCACTGCCCGTGGCACCAGGCGCGCGGCCGGGTAGGGGCCGGTGCCCAGGCGCAGTTCACCGGTTTGCAGATTGCCCAACTGGCTGACGGCATTTTTCAGCGCGCGGCTGCCGGCCAGCAGACGTTGCGCATGCTCCAGTACCAGCTGGCCGTGGGCGGTCAGGCTGATGCCGCGGCTGTGCCGGTCGACCAGGTTGCAGCCGAGGCTGGACTCCAGCGCCTGAATGCTGCGGCTTAGTGCCGGTTGGCTAAGGTGTACGGCTTCGGCGGCACGGGCGAAATGGCCGTGTTCGGCGAGGGCGACGAAATGGCGGAGCTGACGAAGATCGTTCATGCGCTGATTGCATCATTTGTTGATTTGGAATGCATTGGAATTATTGGTGATGCTTGGCCACTCTTCCAGCACTGCCACTAACAATGAGCGATTCGTATGTTTTTACCGACTCGAACTGCCACCGTGCTGCTGAGCCTGGCATTACCTATGGCCGGCCAGGCCGCGCTGTCCGAAGAAGAGATTCGCCCGTCGATCAACCCGGAGCTGGCTGAGCACACCCAGCACTTCGCGCAGAAGGTCTACCCGGTGGCCGGCAACGTCTATTCCGCCGTCGGCTGGCAGCTGGGCAACGTGGCGATGATCGAGGCGCCGCAAGGGCTGATCATCATCGACACCGGCGAGGCGGTCAGCGAGTCGCGCAAGATCATGGCCGAGTTCCGCAAGATCAGCGACAAGCCGGTCAAGGCCGTGGTCTATACCCACTTCCACCCTGACCATATCAACGGCGTAAAGGCCTTCGTCACTGAGGAGCAGGTGCGCAGCGGCGAGGTGCAGATCATCGCCCATGACACCCTGCTGGCCAATGTGGTGGCCCAGGGTGCGCTGGTCGGGCCGATTCTCTCGGTGCGCTCCGGCTACAGCTTCGGCGCCGGCCTGCCGGCCAGTGACCATGAGCAGATGAACGCCGGGATCGGCCCGCTGGCCAAGGTTGAGGCCTCGACCTTTATCGCCCCGACCCTGACCTTCAAGGACAAGCTCGACACCCGTATCGCCGGCCTGGACCTGCAGTTCCTGCATGTGCCCAGCGAGGCGCCGGACGAGATCATCGTCTACCTGCCGGACAACCGCGTGCTGATCAGTGCCGAGGTGGAGCAGGGGCCGACCCTGCCGAATATCCACACCCTGCGTGGCACCAAGTTCCGTGACCCGGTGGTGTGGGTTGAAAGCCTGGACAAGCTGCGCGCCTATAAGGCCGAACATATGGTGCCGCTGCACGGTCGTCCGGTCAGCGGTCAGGCGCAGGTCGAGGAAGTGCTGCGCATGACCCGCGACGGCATCGCCTATATCCATGACCAGACCGTGCGCTGGATGAACAAGGGCCTGACCCCGGACGAGCTGGTCGAGAAGGTCAAACTGCCGCCGCACCTGGCCGGCTACACGCCCTACCTGCGCGAGTACTACGGCACGGTGAAACACAGCGTGCGGCAGATTTACAACGGCTATCTGGGCTGGTTCCAGGGTGACCCGGTGGCGCTCGATCCGCTGCCGCCGAAAGACAAGGCAGAGCGCTTGATCGCCTTGATGGGTGGCCGTGACAAGCTGCTGCTGGCCGCCGGTGACGCCTACCTCAAAGGCGATTACCAATGGGCCGCCGAGCTGGCCAGCTACGCCATTCAGGTGGACAACGAGGACCAACTGGCGCGCGAGATCAAGGCGCGCAGTTTTCGCAAACTGGGTTACGCCAGCATGAACATCAACTGGCGCAACTGGTACCTGATGAGCGCCATGGAACTGGAAGGCAAGCTGGCCGGTGATGAGGTGCAGCAGATGGCGCTGAGCATGCGCAGCGCCTTTCTCTCGGCCGATATGCTGAAGACTTTCCCCGCGCGGATCTTTCTGCAGAACTGGATTACCCGGGTCGACCCGGACCAGGCCAATGATGTGCAGCTGACCCTGGGCTTCAGCTTCCCCGATATCAACGAGCAGTGGGCGCTGGAAGTGCGCCGCGGCGTGGTGCAGTTGCACCAGGGCATTCCCGCGGGCACCACGCTCAAGCTGACCCTCGACAAGAGCTACCTGGACACCGTGATGAGCGGCGAGAACGGCCTGCTCAAGGGTGCACTGCTGGGCGATGTCAAAGTCGACGGCAGCCTGCTGGAGATCAAGACCTTCCTCGGCTGCTTCGATTTCAGCGAAGCACCGATTGCCCTCACGCTGCGTTGAGTGTTGCTGAGTCACTTGACCCGACCAAAGTGCGGAGGTACTTGGGGCGCTATCAGGGCAGACTGCTCAGGTTTTTCAACTGGCTGACTTAGCTGATTAAGGAGTGCTGTATGCCTGTTCTGATATTTGCCAAAGGTGCGCTGGCTGCGTTCTGGCTGCTGGCGCTGCTCAACCTGCTCTACCCCATGGGCGAGGGCTGGCACCTGGCGGTCAACCTGATTGCCGGCGGCCTGCTGCTGGCGCATCTCGGCGAGCTGCTGTTGTTCAAAGCCCGTCTGGTCGGCCAGCCGCAGCCCTGGTTGCAACGGGTGCAGGTGCTGTTGTTTGGCTTTGTGCATCTGCAAGGCTTGCCCCGCGCCTAAAGCTTCGTCCCTGCTTATCGAGCAACGGTCGTGTGTCCGTGCGACCGTTATCGCCAATGCCCCTCTTCCCCGCGACGAATTCTCCCCGCAGCCGCTGTGGACATTGTGTTTTGTGCCCATGCCCCGCACCATGACGGCCGTCGTGCCGCCGCCAGTTTTCCAGTGCCGAACCTGACTCTGCCGAGCGCCTGCAGCGACCTGCATTATTGAACCGTAATCGAGCCCGGATTTTTCTGCGATGGGCTCGGCAGGAGTGGTTGATGTCGTTGTTCAAGCAGTTGTTTATCGCCATCTGCGTGCTGATGTTGGTGAATTTCACCGGCAGTTTTCTGGTCAGTGTCGAGAGCTCGCGCGAGCAACAGGTCAACCAGCTCCGCGCGCATGCCCAGGATGCCGCCACGGCGCTGGGCTTGTCGCTCAGCCCGCATGTCAACGACACCGCGATGATCGAGCTAATGGTCAGCTCGATTTTCGACAGCGGCTATTTTGCGAGCATCCGCGTGACCGATCCTGCGACCGGCGAGTTGCTGGTAGAGCGCAGCGGCGTGCCGGTCAGCGGCGAGGCGCCGCAGTGGTTCGCTCAACTGGTCGATCTGGAAGCCGCGCAGGGCGATGCCATCGTCAGTGACGGCTGGCGGCAAGCCGCCCAGGTGCAGGTGATCAGTCATCCGCTGTTTGCCGTTAGCAAGCTCTGGCAGAGCACCCTGGGCAATCTACTGTGGCTGACTCTCAGTGGCGTGCTGTGTATTGCCCTGGGTGTATTGCTGCTCAAGCGTCAGTTGCGCCCGCTGGACTATATGGTTGCGCAGTCCAATGCGATTGCTCGCCGAGAGTTCCTCAGCTTGCCGGAACTGCCGAAAACCCCCGAGTTTCGCCGGGTGGTCAACGCCATGAACCAGATGGTCGGCAAGCTCAAAGCATTGTTTGCCGAGGAAGCCGCGCGCAGTGAAATGCTGCGCGCCGAAGCCTATCAGGACAGCCTGACCGGGTTGGCCAACCGGCGCTATTTCGATTTGCAGCTGCATGCGCGGCTCAATGTTGAGGAGCAGGCCTGCAGCGGCTATCTGCTGTTGCTGCGGGTTAATGACCTAAGCGGCCTTAACCAGCGCTTGGGCGGTCAGCGTACCGATCAACTGCTGATCAGTATCGCCGAACAGCTACAGCAGCTCAGCCAGGGCCGCTTTGTCCTGGCGCGTAATCGCGGCGGTGAGTTCGCCTTGCTGGCGCCGGGTCTTGAGCGCAGCGAAGCACTGCAACTGGCCGAGCAGCTTGAGCAGACAATGCACAGCCTGCAGCAGACCGGTGCCAGTGACTGCCTGCCGGTAGCGCATATTGGCTTGACCAGCTTTGCTCCCGGCGCAGCGGAGGACGAGCTGTACCGCGCACTGGATGCCGCCTTGACGCTGGCCGCCAGTCAGGCGCAGCCGAGCTGGGCGTTCAATGAGTTGGCCGAGCAGGCGCCGGCTGCCGATGAAGGGCAGAGCTGGTATCACCTGCTGGATACGGCGCTGGAGCAGGGGCGTATTCAGTTGTTCTTTCAACCGGTGGTGGCTGCCGACGAGCCCACGCGCGTGCTGCATAACAAGGTGCTGGCGCGGGTGATCGATGAGCGGGGCGAGGTGATTCCCGCCGGGCGTTTTCTGCCCTGGGTGGAACGTTTCGGTTGGGCGGCGCGTCTGGATCGGGTCATGCTCGGCCTGGTGCTCAAGCAGCTGCAAGGGCATCAGGCAGCCGTGGCACTGAGCCTGTCCGGCAGTAGCATCCGCGACCCACAGACCCTGGCGGGGTTGTATGCCCAGCTGCAGCAATACCGGCAGCTGGGGCCACGCCTGACCCTGGAGCTGGATGAAGATCAATTACCCGATCAGGCTACGCTGGAAAGCCTGACCCAAAGGCTGCACAGCCTGGGTTTTGGCCTTGGCTTGCAGCACTTTGGTGGACGCTTCAGCATGATCGGCAACCTGGCCAAACTTGGCCTCGATTACCTCAAGGTCGATGGCAGCTATATCCGCGATATCGATCAGGAAAACGACAAACGCCTATTTATCGAAGCCATGCAGCGTGCAGCCAACAGCATCGACCTGCCGTTGATTGCCGAACGCGTGGAAAGCCAAGGAGAGTGGCAAGTGCTGCGCGCCATGGGTATCAATGGTGTGCAGGGGCGTTTATTTGGTGCGCCTGGGGCTTGGCTGTAAAGCTGCGCGCAATAACCCAGCAGGTTGCTGCAGGGCTTATTCAGTGTTGTCAGGCGCTGGTCAGATCAGTCCTGACTCATCGTCATTGATCAACCGATGCAAACCACCCAGAGCGTCCCGCGCCTTGCTACGGCCGACCAGCTTGCCCTGCGCCGCTTCCGGCAAGTCGGTGATACGCACCACGCCCTTACGAATCAGCACCGTGATCAAGTCTTCCAGTACCCGGATCATATCCAGGTCACTCTGCTTGAGCTGTAGCAGGCTGCTCTCGGCCGACTGATTGGCGTACCAGGCCTGAGCCTCCTGGCTGTCCGCCGCCAACTCGTCATCCATGCCCTCGAAAGGCGCAGCTTCGACCCGTTGCAGGTTGCCCCACTCATCACGCTTCACATACAACATCGACCGCTCCTTGCCTTGCTGGCGACCCTAATAAAACAACCCCGCTACCTTATGGTAGCGGGGTTGCGGTTATCAGCTATGGTCGACTTTGATGATCGGGTCTGCACCGGCGATCAGTGAGCTTATGCTACTGCTGGAGAGATTGACGCCAGTGAGCTCGATGCTGGTGTCGGTATTGGCCGCTGCCCCGCCTGCTGCGTTCAGTTGGCCAGTAGAACTGATCAGCAAGGTCGAGGTGCCGCTGGCATTGGTAACCACTTGTAGGTAGTTGTCGATGGTGGCGTCGGTCTCGCCCTGTAGCAAGTCGCGTAGATCGATACGGTCACCTTCGCTGGCATTGAAGTCGGTAATCACATCGTTACCTGTGTGGCCTGCTTGCCAGACGAAACTATCAGCGCCGGTTCCGCCAGTGAGAGTATCGTTGCCGGCGCCGCCGAGCAGGATGTCATTGCCCGCGTCGCCCAGCAGGGTGTCGTTACCGTTGCCGCCTTCCAGGCGATCAATGCCAGCGCCACCGCTGATGTAATCGTTACCGGCGCTGCCGGCGAGCGTTGAATCACCCGAGCCGCCGATAATGGTTTTAGAGGTGCTGGCACCGTCACTGATCTCAAGGGTCAGGGTCGGTGCAAAACCGCTGGGGAGCTGATTGACGGTAGTCAGGTAAACCTTGTCGGTACCGGACGTGGTAGTGGGTGAGCTCAACAGCGAGGTGTAGGGGGTCAGGTCGAATACGCCCTGAGCATTGGGGGTGATCTCCGTATAGCTGCCATTGCTGTGCACCACGGTGAGGCCTGTGCCGCTAGGTAGGTCGCTCAGGCTAAGGCTGGTGATGGATTCAGGTGTACCCACGGTGTCTTGCACAACCGCATACATGTCTACCGGGTAGGTATAGCTGGTGACCCCAGTAGGGTTGGGGTCCAGGGCAACGTATTCGATTTGGAAGCCGTTGTTGGCTTTAGGGCTGCTGGTACTGAACGCGTTGGCGGCACCCAGACCGATAGACAGGCTGCTCATGTCGGCATTAGTGATTGAATAGCTCACATTAGCCGAGCTGTTGCCGCCCTGGTTAAACAGGCCGCCGTCTAGTGTGGCATTTAGCGTGGCTTTGGTAATGGTGCCGGTGATACCGCTGAGGTCCACGTTCCAGGTGCCGCCGGCATAGTCCGCGGCAAAACGGGTCACGGTGCTGGTGACGCCAGCGTTGAGCACTTCAAGTTGCACTTCCACCATAAGGTTGGCGGAGGAAACAATTGCAGTGGATGAAGTTTCGATTTTGCCACTGAGCGTACTTAGCCCGGCCAGATCAGCAGTTTCCAGGCTGCTGGTGATCTTGACCACATCATCGGAAGAGTTCTTCAGCTTCAGCGCCATATATTGCATGCCGGTCGGGAAAGTGAAGTCAATGGTTTCGTTGCCTTCGATGCGCTGGGCCTCTGTAGTGTTGCCATTGCCATCGTCTGGACCCTTGACCCCCAGATTATTGCCGTTAGACCAATTGAAGGTGCCACTGCCCCCAGTGGATATAGTGATGCCACTTGGGAACGTGTAGGTGGTAAGGCCTGTGAGTCCGCCACTGCCGGTGCTGAGGTCAATTGTGTTGGAGGTTGGATTTCCTATTACCAGAGAAACATCGCTGGCTGGAATTGCATCGGCAATAGGATTGATTGTGATAGTCACGGTATCGCTATCCGTGAGGACGTTACCCGTACCGGTATTGCCGCCATCGTTACTGGTCATGGTCAACACGACCGTGCCGCTGGCATCCTTAACCGGCACGTAAGTCGGTTGGCTGCTTGCAGAGGCAAGATAGGCGTTAATAGCCGTTAGGGTGCCGCTCAGCACCAGGCTGCCGGTGCCAGAGCCAGTGACCGTCACCCCTGCCGCTGCAACGGCCGCGAGAGTACCGCTCGCCACCGCTAGCGTGACCGACATGATCCCGCTGGCAGCATCCACATCGCTCACCGACAGGCCGCTCAGCTTGAGGGCGGTGTCTTCGTTGGTGGTGTAGCTAGCCGGCAAGCGATTAACCGGTGCATCGTTGACTGAGGTGATGTCCAGGGTTGCAGTGCCCGCCACCGATTTGGGGTCGGCCACACCGTTGGTGGTGCCGTTGTCGGTGATGGTGTAGCTGAAGCTAACGGCCGAATCATCGTTCAGGGCCGGGGTATAGCTCCAGGTGCCATTCCCGTTGTTGACCAGGGAACCATTGCCGGCACTGATGCTGAGGTTGCTGACGCTGAGGGAGCTGTTCTCCACATCGGCGGCATTACCCAACAACTGAGAGGTAGTGATGACGCGGGCACCGCTGTCTTCGGCGATGGCCGCGAGGGTCACCGTACTGGTGGTTGGCGCATCGTTGACTGGGGTGATGTCCAGGGTTGCAGTGCCCGCCACCGATTTGGGGTCGGCCACACCGTTGGTGGTGCCGTTGTCGGTGATGGTGTAGCTGAAGCTGACGGCCGAATCATCGTTCAGGGCAGGGGTGTAGCTCCAGGTGCCATTCCCGTTATTGACCAGGGAACCATTGCCGGCACTGATGGCAAGGTTGCTGACGCTGAGGGAGTTGTTCTCCACATCGCCTGCATTACCCAACAACTGAGAGGTAGTGATGACGCGGGCACCGCTGTCTTCGGCGATGGCCGCGAGGGTCACAGTGCTGGTGGTCGGCGCGTCGTTCACCGGGGCGACTTGGATAGAGACGCTTGCCGCGCTTTGATCCGCGTTGCCGGCCACATCGGTGGCGAGGTACTGGAATCCGGTATCGCCATTCCAGTTGGCGCTTGGAGTGAAGGTCAGGGTGGCCTGGTTGGCGATTGCCGGAATGGTCTGCCCGATCAGCACTGCCTGGCCATTGTGAGTCAGTATGCCATTGGCCGGCAGGCTGGTGATGGTGAAGTTGGCAATGCTGCTCGAGGCATCGGTAGCGCTGAGGGTGATAAGAACCGAAGTGTCTTCATCGGTAACGACAGCTAGCGCATCGGTCTGCGGCGCATCGGTATCGCCGATGCTGATGGTGCTGGAGGTCGACTCGGTGTCAGCACCGTCCTGAGCTGTGGCAGTGACAGTGACGCTCAGACTGCCCACCGGGTTGCCGGGCACGGTCATTTCCAGGCCGGTGATGGTAACGGCCTTGGTGGTAGGGTGAACCTCTACCGAATAGCTCCCGGAGCTGGCCAGCGGCAAAGTCCAAGTGCCATTACTGTTATGGGTGCCGACTGACAGGCTGGCACCCACAGGAACGCTCACCGTAATGCTGGCGATGGACTCGGAGTAGTCGATATCCGTCGGCGTGGCGGTGATGGTTAGGGGGTAGCTGGTGCTGGCGACAAACTCGATCGAGTTGATCAGGTAGTCATCATTGGTGCTGGCGTTATCCGTCGGAACGCTGAATTCGACGCGGCTGATGGCGACACCGCTGCTGCTGGTCAGGGTGATGGCGGGGTCGACGCTATCGGTGAAACCGGCCACCGTACCAGAGCCGATCTGGTTACCTTCTCCGTCGAACAGGGTATAGGTCGCGCGCTCACCGCTATGCAGCCAGGCGAAGCGAACGTCCACGCTCGCTACAGGGGCATCGAAGTCCACCCGGATACGTTCCGACTGGCCATTACGCTCACCAATCTCGCTGTTTGCGCCGGAGGCCGCACCGACGGCGCCGAAGCCGTTAGGGCTGCCGTTGATAGAGATCACGCCGGCAGAACCGTCGAGATTAATGGCGCTGACAGTGAAGCCCTGCCCGGAGGAGGCTGCATTGGCCGTAGTGATGGCGGTCGTGGTGACACTGCCCGCTCCCAACTCGATTGTCACGATAGGGGCATCGGCAACCGGGGAGACATTGAAGTCGAGCGTATTGGGAGTGGCCGAGAACTGACCTGCCTGATCGCTGACTGAGAAGGTCAGGCTGGTGTAGCTATCGCCGCTGGCATCTGGTGCCGGGCGGAAAGTCAGATTGTCCAGGTTGGCCACATTAATGATCTGGCCTGCGCTGACCGCAACACCACTCAGCTGCAACGCACCTGCAGCCAGCAGGCTGTCAATACGCACTGCCTGCAGGCTATCGCCAAGGTCTGCGTCGGTGAAGCCGAAGTCATCGGCACTGAATTGGTGGAGGCTATCTTCGTTGAGGGTGATCGTGCCGTCGGTGCCGGTGGGGGCGGTGTTGGTAATAAGCTCGGCGTCATCGCTGGCAGTGGCGCTGTTGCCGGCGGCGTCGGTGACGCTGGCGGTGACGACCAGGTTGCCATCGGCCAGACCGCTGAGGTCGGCGGTGGTGGTGTAGCTGCCATCAGTGCCGGTCACG
>NZ_JBAQLP010000043.1:0-39247 GCF_049301935.1 Pseudomonas sp.
GCCTAGGCGAATAGACGCTCAACCTGCCGCACTGTGACCGACCTGACCAGTGGCGCGGCTGGAGTGCCGCGCGCATTGGCGTGATTGGCCTAATCCAGCCGCTTCATCAGTCGTGTCAGGCCGGGTGGCTAAGCTCGAGCACCCGATCCACCAGCTTGTTGATGCCGGCGGCCGCTTCGCTGATCGACTGGGCGAGCATATAGGCCGGGGTGGTCACCAGCTTGCGTTCTGTGTCCTCGACAATCTCGCTGACTTCGCACTCGTGGTGCTCGGCGCCCATCTGCACCAGGGCGGCGGCGGTTTCGTGGTCCTTGCCGATGGTGCAGATCACGCCGCTGCCGAAGATCCTCGCGGCCAGCGCCGGGGCGATGCACATCAGACCCACCGGCTTGCCGGCGGCGACGAAGGCGCGGGTGGCACTCAGCACATCCGCCTGCACCGTGCAGTTGGCACCGCTGATGGCGAAGTCGGAAAGGTTTTTCGCCACGCCAAAACCGCCGGGCATGATCAGCGCGTCGAAGTCGCCGACGTGCAGCTCCTTGACGTCCTTGATCTTGCCGCGGGCGATGCGTGCCGACTCGACCAGCACGTTGCGCGTCTCATTCATTTCGTCGCCACTGTAGTGATCGACCACGTGCAGTTGCGCCACGTTGGGGGCAAAGCACTGCACCTGGGCGCCGCGCTGATCGAGGCGCAGCAGGGTGATCACGCTTTCATGGATTTCCGCGCCGTCATAGACGCCACAGCCGGAAAGAATCACCGCGACTTTCTTGTTCATCAAGTTCTCCTGAATTGCCAGCCGTACCGGATTGAATCGTGTGCTGTCGTCGCCTGAGCCGTAATGTCGCCATCTGCCACCCAGGTTGGCATGCTGCGCCGCGAGGCGGCTGCAGCTAACGGTTAGGATTCATTAAGCAATCCTAGCCGTTAGCCTCGTGCAGCGATATGGCGATTCTATGCAACGGGTGAAACCATGAATTACATCCTCTACGCCGTACCCTTGTTCTTTGCCTTGATCGCCCTGGAACTGCTGCTCGACCGTTGGCGCGGGGTCAGCACCTACCGTTTCTCCGATGCCATCAACAGCCTCAGTGCCGGCGTGCTGTCGACCACCGTGGGCCTGCTGACCAAGGCCGTCGGTCTGCTCACCTACACCCTGGCCTGGCAACAGCTGGCGCTGTTTGAACTGTCGGCCAGCAGTCTGTGGGGCTGGCTGTTTGCCTTTGTCTTTTACGACTTCTGCTACTACTGGAACCACCGCCTGGGCCACGAGCGCAACGTACTCTGGGCCGCGCATTCGGTGCACCATCAAAGCGAGGACTACAACCTCTCCACCGCGTTACGCCAGACCAGCAGCGGCTTTATCTTCGGTTGGATCTTCTACCTGCCGATGGCCGTGGCCGGTGTACCGCCGCTGGTGTTTCTGACTGTGGCGGCGCTCAACCTGCTGTATCAGTTCTGGGTGCACACCCGGCATATCCCCAAGCTGGGCTGGTTCGAATGGGCATTTATCACGCCATCCAACCACCGTGTGCACCATGCGCAGAATGCTGTGTATATGGATCGCAACTACGGCGGAGTGTTCATTCTCTGGGATCGTTTGTTCGGCACCTTTCAGGAAGAGCTGGATGAACAGCCGGTGGTGTTCGGCGTGACCACGCCGTTGGCCAGTTGGAATCCGCTGTGGGCCAATGCGCAGTTCTACGTGGCGCTGTGGCGTGATGCCGTGCGCGCCGAATCCTGGTGGGACAAGTTGCGCATCTGGTTTATGCGTACCGGCTGGCGCCCGGCCGATGTCGCGGCCAACTACCCGCAGAGCAAGCCGGACCTCAGCCAGTTCGTCAAATTCGACGTGCCGCTGAGCCTGATGCAGAAGCTGTATGCCGGTGTGCAGTTCAGCCTGTATGTGGCGGGCGGCACGCTGCTGTTGGGCCTGGGCGACGCGCTGAGTATGGCGCAGACGGTGTTGGGTGTGGCCTGGATGGCGGTAGGGCTGACCATCATCGGCATCTGGCTGGAAAACCGGCCCAACGCCAAGCGCCTGGAAGTGCTGCGTCTGCTGCTCAATCTGCCGCTGGCCTGGCTGGCCCTGCAGTTGGGCCTGCTGCCGGCCCAGCCGCTGCTCTGGGCGCTGCTGTTGGGTTACAGTCTGCTCAGCCTGGGCGCATTGTTTTGGACGCCGCGCGGGGAGGATGCCGTGCCTGCCTAAACCTTATCCATGGCAGAACCCAACAACGGTGGACAGGCGCAGGCCTGCTCCACCGTTGTGCATTTCCGGCCCGAGAAAACCGGCTGGGGCCATGCGCGTGCAACATGGCTTCGCCATAGTGGCGGCGCTATGCTGGTTGGCCTTGCGGCAAGCGGTCGCAGCGCTGTCGTGGGCTGTCATACTTTGGTCATAATGGTCGCTTATAACTGTCACACTTGCCCGTTGCTACGGGCTTCGGAGCCTGCCGTGAGCTTTATCCCCGCCAATCGCCTGTTTCCCGCCACTCGCCTGCGTCGCAACCGTCGTGATGATTTTTCCCGGCGTCTGGTGCGGGAAAACCGCCTGAGTGTCGATGATCTGATTCTGCCGGTGTTCGTCCTCGATGGGGAAAACCGCCGCGAAGCGATCGCCTCGATGCCCGGCGTTGAGCGGCTGTCCATCGACCTGCTGCTCAAGGAAGCCGAGCACTGGGTGGCCCTGGGTATTCCGGCGCTGGCGCTGTTCCCGGTAACGCCGCTGGAGAAGAAATCCCTGCTCGGCGAGGAAGCCTGGAACCCGGACGGCATCGCTCAGCGCGCCATTCGTGCGCTGCGCGCCAAGTTTCCCGAGCTGGGGGTGATCAGCGACGTGGCGCTGGACCCCTTCACCACCCACGGTCAGGACGGCATCCTCGATGAGTCCGGCTATGTGCAGAACGACATCACCGTCGATGCGCTGGTCAAACAGGCGCTGTCGCATGCTGCCGCCGGTGCCCAGGTGGTGGCGCCCTCGGACATGATGGATGGTCGCGTGCAGGCGATCCGCGAGGCGCTGGAACTGGCCGAGCACAGCAATGTGCGCATCATGGCCTACTCGGCCAAGTACGCCAGCGCCTACTACGGCCCGTTCCGCGATGCGGTGGGCTCGGCCGCCAACCTGGGCAAGGCCAACAAGGCCAGCTATCAGATGGACCCGGCCAACGGTGACGAAGCGCTGCATGAAGTGGCGGCGGATCTGGCCGAGGGCGCGGACATGGTCATGGTCAAGCCGGGCATGCCCTACCTGGACATCCTCTGGCGGGTCAAGGCGGAATTCAAGGTGCCGACCTTTGTCTATCAGGTCAGCGGCGAGTACGCCATGCATATGGCCGCTATGCAGAATGGTTGGTTGGGCGAGGCGGTGATCCTCGAGTCACTGACTGCCTTTAAACGTGCGGGTGCCGATGGCATCCTGACTTATTTCGCCGTGCGCGCGGCAGAACTGTTGAAGCAGGGGCAATAGCCCCGCCAGGACTTTGTAATGAACACCGAAGGACTCACTAGCCCCGAATTGCAAGACGCCCAGCCGGTCGTCGATGAGGTTGTAGCCGTGGAAACCCCTGTCATCGAGGCCCCAGCGCCAGCAGCACCGGCGCCTGTGGTGATCCATAACCTGGATGACAGCAGCCTGTATATCCACCGCGAGCTGTCGCAGCTGCAATTCAATATCCGCGTGCTGGAGCAGGCGCTGGATGAGTCCTATCCGTTGCTCGAGCGGCTGAAGTTTCTGCTGATCTTCTCCAGCAACCTGGATGAGTTCTTCGAGATTCGCGTGGCCGGGCTGAAGAAACAGATCAACTTCGCCCGTGAACAGGCTGGCGCCGACGGCCTGCAACCGCATCAGGCGCTGGCGCGGATTGCCGAGCTGGTGCACGAGCAGGTCGATCGCCAGTACGCCATCCTCAACGACACCCTGTTCCCGGCGCTGGCCAAGCACAACGTCAACTTTATCCGTCGGCGCTTCTGGACGGCCAAGCACAAGGCCTGGGTACGCCGCTATTTTCGCGACGAGATCGCGCCGATCATCACCCCGATCGGCCTTGACCCGACGCACCCGTTCCCGTTGCTGGTGAACAAGAGCCTGAACTTTATCGTCGAGCTGGAAGGTATCGACGCCTTCGGCCGCGACTCCGGTCTGGCGATCATCCCGGCACCGCGCCTGCTGCCACGGATCATCAAGGTGCCGGAAGAGGTGGGCGGCCCTGGCGACAACTACGTGTTTCTCTCCTCGATGATCCACGCCCACGCCGATGACCTGTTCCAGGGCATGAAGGTCAAGGGTTGCTACCAGTTCCGCCTGACCCGTAACGCCGACCTGTCGGTGGACACCGAGGACGTCGAAGACCTGGCCCGCGCCCTGCGTGGCGAGCTGTTCAGCCGCCGTTACGGCGATGCGGTGCGCCTGGAAGTGGTCGATACCTGCCCACGACCACTGCTGGATTACCTGCTCAAGCAGTTCAGCCTGACCGAAGCCGAGTTGTACCGGGTCAATGGCCCGGTCAACCTGACCCGGCTGTTCAGCATCACCGGCCTGGAAAGCCACCCGGAGCTGCAGTACAAGCCCTTCACCCCGGTGATCCCCAAGCTGCTGCAGAACGCTGAGAACATCTTCAGCGTGATCAGCAAGCAGGACATCCTCCTGCTGCATCCCTTCGAGTCCTTTACCCCGGTGGTCGACCTGCTGCGCCAGGCGGCGAAAGACCCGCACGTGCTGGCGATCAAGCAGACCCTGTACCGCAGCGGGGCCAACTCGGAGATCGTCGATGCGCTGGTGGAAGCCGCGCGTAACGGCAAGGAAGTCACCGCGGTAATCGAGCTGCGCGCGCGCTTCGATGAAGAGTCCAACCTGCAACTGGCCAGTCGTCTGCAGGCCGCCGGCGCGGTGGTGATCTACGGCGTGGTCGGCTTCAAGACCCACGCCAAGATGATGCTGATTCTGCGCCGCGAGAGTGGCGATATCGTCCGCTACGCACACCTCGGCACCGGTAACTACCATGCCGGCAACGCCAAGCTGTACACCGACTACAGCCTGCTGACCGCCGATATGGCGCTGTGCGAGGACGTGTCCAAGCTGTTCAGCCAGTTGATCGGCATGGGCAAGACCCTGCGCATGAAGAAGCTGCTGCACGCGCCCTTTACCCTGAAAAAGACCCTGCTCGACATGATCGCCAAAGAGACCGCCCTGGCGGCCGAGGGCAAGCCGGCGCATATCATCGCCAAGTTCAACTCGCTGACCGATCCGAAGATCATCCGCGCGCTGTACAAGGCCAGCCAGACCGGGGTGAAGATCGACCTGGTGGTGCGCGGCATGTGCTGCCTGCGGCCGGGGATTGCCGGGGTTTCGCACAATATTCAGGTGCGCTCGATCATCGGCCGCTTCCTGGAGCACACCCGGGTGTTCTATTTCGCCAATGGCGGCGAGGAGAAGATCTACCTGTCCAGCGCCGACTGGATGGAGCGCAACCTCGACAAACGCGTCGAGACCTGCTTCCCGGTGGAAGGCAAGAAGCTGATCCTGCGGGTCAAGAAGGAGCTGGAAAGCTACCTGACCGACAACACCCAGGCCTGGGTGCTGCAGCCGGACGGGCGCTACCTGCGTACCAGCCCGAGCGGCAACCAAAACCCGCGCAGTGCGCAGGCCGGGTTGCTGGAGAAGCTCACCGCGCCGTTGATCAGTGCACGATAAAAGGCTGCTTGCAGCTATCTGATTACCCTCTCCCATATTGGGAGAGGGTGCCCGAAGGGCGGGAGAGGGGCTTTGGGGTCAGCTCACGCTCAGTTCGATCCCGATACGCTTGAGCCACTCCGCTTCCTGGGTGAAATCGGCCTGGGTCAGCGGGTTGTTCTCCAGCCAGCCTTGCGGGAACTGAATCTCCAGGCGCTGCTCGGCGGCCTTGAGCTGCACATTGGGCATTTCCTGGGTGCCACGGATGTGGTGGAACAGGATGGCAAAGCGCAGCAGCACGCACAGGCGGATCAGCTTGACGCCTTCGGCGCCGAACTCGGCGAATTTGTCCTTGGGAATATTGCGCCGATGGCCGCGCACCAACAGCGCGAGCATCTGCTGATCCTGGCGCGAGAAGCCGGACAGCTCCGAGTGTTCGACCAGGTAGGCGCCGTGCTTGTGGTACTGGTAGTGGGCAATGTCCAGGCCAACTTCGTGCACCTTGGCCGCCCAGCTGAGCAGCTCGCGGTGCCAGTCATCTTCTAGCTGCCAGTCGTTGGCGACTTTCTCCAGCGCCGCGAGCGCCTTGCTCTCGACCCGCGCGGCCTGCTCCAGGTCGACGTGATAGCGCTCCATCAGCGAGCTGAGGGTGCGTTCACGCACATCCTCATGCTGATGGCGGCCGAGCAAGTCATACAGCACGCCTTCACGCAGCGCGCCTTCGGAATGGCTCATGCGCTGGATATCGCAGGCGTCGAAGATCGCTTCGAGAATTGCCAGGCCGGCGGGGAAGATGCCCCGGCGATCCGGTTTGATGCCGTCGAGGTCGAGTTTTTCCACCTCACCGGCCTTGAATACTTTGCGTTTCAGCCAGGCCAAACCCTGGGCGTTGACCTCGCCGGTGCCCAGGCCAGCGGCTTGAATGGTCAGGCCGATAGCCTTGATGGTGCCGGAAGCGCCCACTGCGTCTTCCCAGCCGAGACGGCGCAGGGCGTGTTCGATGCCCATGATCTCCAGGCGCGCGGCGGTGTAGGCCTGGGCGTAGCGCGCTGGGGTGATCCTGCCATCCTTGAAGAAGCGCTGGGTAAAGCTGACGCAGCCCATCTGCAGGCTTTCGCGCAGCAACGGCTCGAAACGCTGGCCGATGATAAATTCGGTGCTGCCGCCGCCAATGTCGGCGACCAGGCGCTTGCCGGGGGTGTCGGCAATGCTGTGCGACACGCCGAGATAGATCAGTCGTGCTTCTTCGCGGCCGGAGATGACTTCAACCGGGTGGCCGAGGATTTCTTCGGCGCGGCGGATAAATTCGCCACGGTTGCGCGCCTCACGCAGGGCATTGGTGCCCACTACGCGCACCGCTCCTTCCGGCAGGCTGGCGGTCAGTTGAGCGAAGCGCCGCAGGCAATCGAGCCCGCGCTGCATGGCTTCTTCGCTGAGCAGGCGTTGCTCGTCGATGCCGGCGGCCAGCTGGACCTTGTCGCCGAGGCGTTCGAGGATGCGGATCTCGCCGTGGTCGGCTTTGGCCAGCACCATATGGAAGCTGTTGGAGCCCAGGTCGATAGCTGCAATCAAAGGAAAAGACTCGGCAGGGGTATGCGGCATGGCAGAACCATCTCAAAGCAGAACCGCGTCATCGTGCCACGATAGCCAGGCCCCGCCAACGCATACTGATGTCGCAGGTACAGGGTAAGCCCGCTGCGCTATGCCTCGCGCGGCGGCTGGCCGGGGCTTGCCGGCTGTCTGAATAAATCGTGATGCAGGCGGCCGAGTGGCTGGCTTGTGGCCAGGCCATAGAGAAGCTCAATTGCCACCGCCTTCCTGTGTGGGGAAAGCCGGGCTATGATGTCGCCCATCTTGTGCTTACGAACTCGGAGACTTTCCATGAGCGAATTCATCACCAATGTCAGCGATGCCAGTTTCGACCAGGATGTTCTCCAGGCCGAGGGGCCGGTGCTGGTCGACTACTGGGCTGAGTGGTGCGGCCCGTGCAAAATGATCGCCCCGGTGCTCGATGAGATCGCTCAGACCTATCAGGGCAAACTGAAAGTGTGCAAGCTGAACATCGATGAAAACCAGGACACCCCGCCGAAGTTTGGCGTACGTGGCATCCCGACCCTGATGCTGTTCAAGAACGGCAATGTCGAGGCCACCAAAGTGGGCGCACTGTCCAAGTCGCAACTGGCAGCCTTCCTCGACAGCAACATCTAAGTTGCGCTGCGACGGCAACAAGCCCTGAAAGCCCCGCACATGGCGGGGCTTTTTTCTGTCTGGGCGCTGGACGTATGAATAAAGCCGGTGTTACATTCGGCCTCGCTGCATTTCCTATGCAGCCCCCTGCAAGCCGTCGTCGACGCATTCCTCCGCGAATACCTTCGAAGTACGCTGGCGATCCAATCGCCTTTATAGCGGCACGGCCTCCCAAGCTAAATAGCTTATTCCCCTCCTTCATGATTACGTCATTCCTATGAATCTGACCGAACTCAAGCAAAAGCCGATTACCGAACTGCTGGAACTCGCTGAACAACAAGGCCTGGAAAACATGGCCCGTTCGCGCAAGCAGGACGTGATTTTCTCCCTGTTGAAAAAACACGCTAAAAGCGGTGAGGAAATCTCCGGTGATGGCGTGCTGGAGATTCTCCAGGACGGTTTCGGCTTTCTCCGCTCTGCGGATGCCTCGTACCTCGCTGGCCCCGATGACATCTACGTCTCGCCGAGCCAGATCCGCCGCTTCAACTTGCGTACCGGCGACACCATCGTCGGCAAGATCCGCCCGCCGAAAGAAGGCGAGCGTTACTTCGCGCTGCTCAAGGTTGACACCATCAACTACGACCGCCCGGAAAACGCCAAGAACAAGATTCTGTTTGAGAACCTGACGCCGCTGTTCCCCACCAAGCGTCTGGTCATGGAAGCCGGTAACGGCTCCACCGAGGACATTACCGGCCGGGTGATCGACCTCTGCGCCCCGATCGGTAAAGGCCAGCGTGGCCTGATCGTCGCGCCGCCGAAAGCCGGCAAGACCATCATGCTGCAGAACATCGCGGCGAACATCGCGCGTAACAACCCCGAGTGCCACCTGATCGTGCTGCTGATTGACGAGCGCCCGGAAGAAGTGACCGAGATGCAGCGCACCGTGCGCGGCGAAGTGGTTGCCTCAACCTTCGACGAGCCGCCAACCCGCCACGTGCAGGTTGCCGAAATGGTCATCGAGAAGGCCAAGCGCCTGGTCGAGCACAAGAAGGATGTGGTCATCCTGCTCGACTCCATCACCCGTCTGGCGCGTGCCTACAACACCGTGATCCCGAGCTCCGGCAAGGTGCTCACCGGTGGTGTCGACGCCCATGCTTTGGAGAAGCCGAAACGCTTCTTCGGCGCCGCGCGTAACATCGAGGAAGGCGGTTCGCTGACCATCATCGCCACCGCGCTGGTAGAAACCGGCTCGAAGATGGATGAAGTGATCTACGAAGAGTTCAAAGGCACCGGCAACATGGAGCTGCCGCTGGACCGTCGTATCGCCGAGAAGCGTGTATTCCCGGCGATCAACATCAACCGCGCCGGTACCCGCCGCGAAGAGTTGCTGACCGCCGATGATGAACTGCAGCGCATGTGGATTTTGCGCAAGCTGCTGCACCCGATGGATGAGATTGCCGCCATCGAGTTCCTCACCGACAAGCTGAAAGCGACTAAGACTAACGACGAGTTCTTCCAGTCGATGAAGCGTAAGTAAGAGGATCTACTGCGCTCGGTGATGCTGCGTTAAAAACAGACTCAGAAAGCCGCTTGCGGCTAACGCACTTTAAGTGCGGCCCCGAAGGGGCGAGCGGAGCGAGTAATGCTCATGTACAAAAGTACACTCCGCTTTTTCGTCTGTTTTGACCAGCCGGAGGCTGTTACTAACGTAGTGCCTTGCCTGACCTTCGCTCGCTACGATCCTAAACATACACACCTACAAAAGCCGGGTAAGCCCGGCTTTTGTGTTCCTGGGTATTGGCTTTCCCTTCTGAAAGACCCAGTTCGGCGCTAAACTTTGCGCCCCTATTGCTCGGCCCGAAACGAGGCATCTGCATGCAGTATCGTGACCTGCGCGACTTTATTCGCGGCCTGGAGACGCGCGGCGAACTCAAGCGCATCCACACGCCGGTTTCCCCTGTGCTGGAAATGACCGAAATCTGCGACCGCACCCTGCGTAAAGGTGGCCCGGCGCTGCTGTTCGAAAACCCCACAGGTTTTGATGTACCGGTGCTCGGCAACCTGTTCGGCACACCCAAGCGCGTGGCCCTGGGCATGGGTGCCGAAGAAGTCAGCGAGTTGCGCGAAATCGGCAAGCTGCTGGCCTTTCTCAAAGAGCCCGAGCCGCCGAAAGGCTTGAAAGACGCCTGGAACAAGCTGCCGATCTACAAGAAGGTGCTGAGCATGGCGCCCAAGGTGCTGAAGGATGCGCCGTGCCAGGAAGTGGTCGAAGAGGGCGATGATGTCGACCTCGGCAAGTTGCCGGTGCAGACCTGCTGGCCAGGGGATGTCGGCCCGCTGATCACCTGGGGCCTGACCATCACCAAAGGCCCGAACAAGGAGCGGCAGAACCTCGGCATCTACCGTCAGCAGGTGATCGGCCGCAACAAGCTGATCATGCGCTGGCTTAGCCACCGCGGCGGCGCGCTGGATTTCCGCGAGTGGTGCCAGAAGTATCCGGATCGTCCCTACCCGGTGTGCGTCGCCCTCGGCGCCGATCCGGCGACCATTCTCGGCGCGGTCACTCCGGTGCCTGACACCCTGTCCGAATATGCCTTTGCCGGCTTGTTGCGGGGTCACCGTACCGAACTGATCAAGGCCCGTGGCAGCGATCTGCAGGTGCCGGCCAGTGCCGAGATCGTCCTCGAAGGGGTGATCCATCCCGGCGAAACCGCTCCTGAAGGCCCTTATGGCGATCACACCGGCTATTACAACGAAGTCGATACCTTCCCGGTGTTTACCGTCGAGCGCATTACCCGTCGGCAAAAACCGATCTATCACAGCACCTACACCGGTCGTCCGCCGGATGAACCGGCGATTCTCGGCGTGGCGCTTAACGAAGTGTTTGTGCCGATTCTGCAGAAGCAGTTTCCCGAGATCATCGACTTCTACCTGCCGCCGGAGGGTTGCTCGTACCGCATGGCGGTGGTGACCATCAAGAAGCAGTACCCCGGCCACGCCAAGCGCGTAATGCTCGGTGTGTGGTCGTTCCTGCGACAGTTTATGTACACCAAGTTCGTTATCGTCACCGACGACGATATCAACGCGCGGGACTGGAACGATGTGATCTGGGCAATTACCACGCGCATGGACCCCAAGCGCGACACAGTGATGATCGACAACACACCGATCGACTACCTCGACTTCGCCTCGCCGATCTCCGGCCTCGGCTCGAAGATGGGCCTGGACGCCACCCACAAGTGGCCGGGCGAGACCACGCGCGAGTGGGGGCGGGCTATCGTTCAGGATGAAGCGGTCAAGCAGCGCGTCGATGCGCTGTGGTCTGAGCTGGGAATCGATTGATGAAAGTCACCCTGAATCCTTCAGGAGCCGTGCTTGACGTGCAGCCCCGCGAACGCATTCTCGATGCCGCGCGGCGGCTGGGTTATGCCTGCCCGCAGAGCTGCCGCAATGGCAATTGCCATATCTGCGCGGCGCTGCTGGTTGAAGGTCGCGTGCAGCAGGGCGGGGTTGAGCTGAGCCAGGGTGAGCTGTTCACCTGCCTGGCTGAGCCGCTTGAGGACTGTGTGCTGCACTGGGATGGCGTGCTGGCCCCCGGCGAGCTGCCGGTGCGTGAACTGGCCTGCCAGGTTGCCGCCTGCGATGAGTTGGGCGGCGATGTATTCCGCCTGCGCTTGCAGGCGCCGGCTGGCAAGGCGCCGCGTTACCACGCCGGGCAATACCTGCTACTGCAGCGCGACGGCGATGATTACGCGGCGTTCTCCCTGGCTTCGGCGCCGCATCGCGGGCGTGAGCTGGAGCTGCATGTGCTGGCCCGTGACGCGGCCACGGTTGCGCTGATCGCCCAGCTGCGTCGCAGCGGCCTGGTACGGGTGAAGCTGCCGTTCGGTGATACCCACCTGGCCGAGCTGCCGGATGGGCCGTTGGTGCTGATCGCCGCCGGTACCGGCATGGCGCAGATGTACAGCCTGATCGAACACTGCCGCGCGGCCGGTTTCGTCCACCCGGTACATCTGTACTGGGGGGCGCGCCGTCCGGAAGACTTCTACGAACTGGAGCACTGGCCGCAGTGGCAGCAGGTGCCCAACCTGTTTTTGCATCAGGTGGTCAGCGATCAGTGCGGCTGGCAGGGGCGTTGTGGCCTGTTGCACGAAGCGGTGCGTGAAGACTTCAGCGACCTCAAGGCGCTGCACGTCTATGCCAGCGGTTCGCCGGCGATGGTCTACGCCACCCTGGATGCGCTGGTGGAGGCCGGCATGGATGCCCATCAGATGCGCGCGGATGTATTCGCCTATGCGCCGCGCGGCTGAGCTCGGCCATGAAAGCCGCCCAAAGGCGTTATTCTTCTTTGCGTAGGATGGGTTGAGCGCAGCGATACCCATCGATCGCAGCAGATGGGTATCGGCGCTGCGCTTCTCAACCCATCCTACCGCACCGTCACTACCACCTTGCCCACCGCCTTGCGCTGGCCGAGGGTGTTGATCGCCTCTGCCGCCTGCTCCAGCGGGAAGGTCTGCGACACCAGCGGCTTGAGTTTGCCTTCGGCGTGCCAGGCGAACAACTGTTGGAAATTGGCGGCGTTGTCCTGGGGCTGGCGCTGGGCGAAGGCGCCCCAGAACACCCCGACCACGGCGGCGCCCTTGAGCAGAGTGAGGTTGACTGGCAGCTCGGGAATGCGTCCGCTGGCGAAGCCCACCACCAGCAGGCGGCCGTTCCAGGCGATTGAACGAATGGCCGCATCGAACAGGTCGCCACCCACCGGGTCGTAGATCACGTCCGCGCCCTGGCCGCCGGTCAGGCGTTTGACTTCATCCTTGAGGTTGCTGTCGCTGTAGTTGATCAGCTCATCGGCGCCGGCGGCCTTGGCTACCTCCAGCTTTTCTGCGCTGCTGGCGGCGGCAATCACCTTGGCGCCCATGGCCTTGCCGATTTCCACTGCCGCCAGGCCGACGCCGCCGGAGGCGCCGAGCACCAGCAGGGTTTCCCCCGGTTGCAGGTTGGCGCGTTGCTTGAGGGCGTGCATCGAGGTGCCGTAGGTCATGCCGAAGGCGGCGGCGCTGGCGAAATCCATGCTCGCCGGGATCGGCATAACATTGTAGCCAGGCACCGCCACTGCTTCGGCAAAGCTGCCCCAGCCGGTCAGGGCCATGACCCGGTCGCCGACTTTCAGGTGGCTGACTTTCTCACCCACGGCCGTCACCACGCCGGCCGCTTCGCCACCCGGAGAGAAGGGGAAGGGCGGTTTGAACTGGTATTTGCCTTCGATGATCAGAGTGTCGGGGAAGTTGACCCCCGCCGCATGAACTTCCAGTAGCACTTCATTCTTCTTCGCTTCGGGGCTGGCGATTTCTTCCAGTACCAGGGTTTCGGCGGGGCCGAAGGCTTTGCACAGCACGGCTTTCATCGGGCTTTTCCTCTGCGGGTGATGGCCATGCAGTGTAGGTGCGGTTGGTGTCCGGTCAACGAGCATGCCTGTACCTGATAGCGATGCATAAGCTTGGGGCTTGGGCCGCTGCCTGACTGTGGCTATGCTAGGGGCTGAACTCTTGAGGATTACCGCCTGTGAAAGCCTGGATCGCATTGTTGTTGGCCCTGTCCCTGCCCTTGGCGACGCATGCCTCGGAAGATGAAGCAGCCAAGGAGGGAGAGGTCGCTGCACCGGTGGTGGCCTATGTCGCCCTGTTTCCTGCGCTGGTGGGGAATTTTGGCGAGGGGCCGAAGCTCAAGTTCTTCAAGGCCGATATTTCCTTGCGGGTAACTGGTGCGGATGTCGAGGCCAAGGTCAAACACCACGATCCGCTGATCCGCAATCAACTGGTCATGCTGTTTTCCCAGCAGACCGAAGAGGCCATGGCGGCCCCGGGCGCTCGCGAAACCTTGCGCGCCGAGGCGCTCAAACAGGTGCAGGAAGTGCTCACCCAGGAAGAAGGCAAGCCGCTGGTGGAAGACCTGCTGTTCAATAACCTGATTATTCAATAAGCCCGCATACAGCAGGTGCTGCGCCCTTTCAGCGCAGCGCCAGCACGGCTGCCCATTCCTCAGCGCTGACCGGCATCACCGAGAGGCGGCTGCCCTTCTGCACCAGCGGCAACGCCAGCAGCGCACTCTGCGCTTTCAGCTGCGCCAGCGGGATCACCCGCTTGAACGCCTCGACAAACGCCACATCGACCGCGCTCCAGGGATTCTTGGCGGCGCTGGCCTTGGCGTCGAAGTAATGGCTCTCAGGCGCTAGCGCCGTGGGATCGGGGTAGTGCGCCGAAGCGATGCGGGCGATGCCGGCAATGCCCGGCTCCGGGCAGCTGGAGTGATAGAAGAAGAACAGATCATCCGGCTGCATGCTGCGCAGGAAGTTGCGCGCCTGGTAATTGCGCACGCCATCCCAGCGTGTGTGCTCCAGGCGCTGCAGGTCGCGGATCGAGAGTTCGTCGGGTTCTGACTTCATCAGCCAATAAGGCATGAACTTTGCTCCTGTAGTTCGGTCCGTGAGCGGGCAGGTGCTGTTTACCTGGTGGTGCCCGGCGTGTTGCAGTGTTGCAGCCGGCGCGTGTGGATGGCAGCCGCTGTTGGACCTATAAAAATAATCGCCGCGAATACAGCGTGCGCCATGCCTTTAAGGGGGAGGCATTCAATGAAACGTAAACCCGATGTGTTGTTGATTTTGGTCATACTGTTCAGTCTGGGTGTGGTGACTACCGGTTATACCCAGAGTTTGTGGGATCGCCAGGCTGATGCGCCGGTCACTCAGTCGCAAGCGGCGGGTTGAACCTGGTACGTACCGCAGGGAGCGCGGTACAGCCTTTAAGCGGCCTGACTCAATACCATGCCTTATCCGTCACTGTGCCTTGCAGTGGCACATCCCAACTGGCCATGGCCAGGCGATCCACCTGCTGACACTCATGCGCCAAGCCCAGTAATGTCGGTTTGTGCCAATTTTTGCGCAATGCGCGATACGCCAGGCTACGGTCATAAAACCCGCCACCCATGCCCAGGCGCGCGCCGTGACGGTCGAAACCGACCAGCGGCAGCAAGACCAGATCCAGTGCCCAGACCTTGCGTTGCTGCTTGCGGTTGCGCTGGGGCTCGTCAATGCCGAAACGATTCTTCTGCAAGCGCTCATGGGCGCGGATGCGTTGAAACACCATCTTGCTGCGCGGCCAGGGGCTGAGCACCGGCAGATAGGTCGCCTTGCCCCGTTGCTGGGCGGCGCGCAGCAGCGGGCGCGGGTCGATCTCGCCGTCATTCGGCAGGTACAGGGCAATGTGCCGCGCGCGGCGAAACAGCGGGTGCTGAGTCAGCTGCTGATACAGGCCTTGGGCGGCTTGGCGTTGGGCGTGGTGGCTGAGTGCGCGACGCTGCACGCGCAGATGGCGGCGCAATTGCACACGGCTTAGGGCTGAGGTATCGAGCATGGGCTGTTGCGGTAGCGATTGCCGCGCAGGGGCAATCGGTTGGAAAAGGTGACTCCCCGACGTGCCGCTGTCGGCTTAGCCCTTGAACCCGAAAGTTCAAGGTGGAGGTTGCAGGAGGCGTTAAGGCTTTCCGTCAAGCGGACATGCACACCGGCTTCAACGTGCAACCTCCGGGGTTGTGCGAATCGGCTCAGGGACATCACCAACTGGCGCACACTCCAGGGAGCGGTGGCCAGTATACCCGAAAGCGCCGGCACGCAATCAGCTGCCTTGTTCATCGGCATCCCGCGCCAGGGCGCTGTCGACCCGGTTGAGCAGGCTGCGCACCTGATCGCGGTTGGCGCCGGCCTGTTGATCAAGGTGTTGCTGCTTGTGTAACAGGTCGTGGGTAATGTTCAGGGCAGCCATAACCGCAACGCGGTCGGCGCCGATGACCTTTCCGCTTGAGCGGATCTCCCGCATCTTGCCATCCAGGTAGCGCGCGGCGCTTTCCAGATTGCTGCGTTCATCGCTCGGGCAGGCGATGCAATATTCTTTGTCCAGAATCTGGACGGTCAAGGTGTTCGACTGGGTCATTAATCCTGCTCCAGGGCTTTGAGGCGCGAAATCATGGATTCGACCTTATGCCGGGCCATTTCGTTCTTTTCAATTAGATGGGCACGTTCTTCGCGCCAGGCCTTTTCGCTCGTCAGAAGCTGTCGGTTATGCGCCTTGAGCTGTTCGACACGCTGGATCAGCAAGTCCAGCTTGGTCGTAAGAGCCTGCAGGTCGACGTCTTCCATGGTTCTCTACTCGTACTAGGTGAGTGGGCTGGCAAGTGAAAAATAGCGTCTTTAGGGCGACTTCGACAGTGCCGGGTGGTGCGCGGCACAGTTGTTTGCCAGTGTGGGGCAGTTCAGTGCGCCAGAGGTTGATGCATTTCACCCACGGCTCACTGCGCGGCAATTTTTGCGCTGGCTGAGCGGGCGCCGTCGAGCCGCCTGCATAGTCTTGGCACGCCTGCCGGTGCTAGGATACAAGGCCTTCATTCTAGTGATCGCGCAGCCTTGCGCCTAGTTATCTATGCCAACTTCAAATTCGCCGTACTCCGCATTTGCCGCCCTGCTTGCCAGCAGCGGCCACACCATTTCCCCTGCCGAGTTGCATGGTCTGCTGCTCGGTCGCAGCTGTGCCGGTGCGGGCTTTGCAATCGACGCCTGGCTGGTGGATGCCGTCGAGCTGCTCGGCGCGGCACCGGAAGACAGCGTGCGTCAGGCGCTGATCGGCCTGCAGGAAATGGTCAAGAGCGAACTGACCAGCAACGACGTCACCGTGGTGCTGCTGCTGCCCAGCGACGATGCGCCGCTTAGCGAACGTGCCGTGGCGCTGGGACAATGGTGTCAGGGCTTCCTCGGCGGCTTCGGTCTGACTGCCCGTGACAGCGCCCTGAGCGCCGAAGCCATGGAAGTGCTGCAGGACCTCTCGGCGATTGCCCAGGTGCAGAACGCCCTGGATGAATCCGATGATGGCGAGAACGATTACATGGAAGTGATGGAATACCTGCGTGTGGCGCCGTTGCTGCTGTTTAGCGAGTGTGCCAAGCCTGTGGTCGCCGCGGCAAAACCGTCGCTGCATTGATTTTCATGCAATAGAAGTGGACTCAATCTGCCCATGATCAGCATCCCCAAGTCGGAATACGCCCGTCGGCGCAAGGCGCTGATGGCGCAGATGGAACCCAACAGCATCGCGATTCTGCCGGCGGCGCCGGTGTATATCCGCAACCGCGATGTCGAGCATATCTACCGCCAGGACAGCGACTTCCAGTACCTCTCCGGCTTTCCCGAGCCGGAGGCGGTAATCGCGCTGATTCCCGGGCGCGAGCATGGCGAGTATGTGCTGTTCTGCCGCGAACGTGATCCGCTGCGTGAGCTGTGGGATGGCCTGCGCGCCGGCCAGGATGGCGCGATCAGCCAGTACGGCGCCGATGACGCGTTCCCGATTGGTGACATCGACGACATTCTGCCGGGGCTGATCGAAGGCCGTGACCGGGTCTATTCCTCCATGGGCACTAACCATGAGTTCGACCGTCAGCTGATGGAGTGGATCAACGTGATCCGCTCCAAAGCGCGGCAGGGCGCGACGCCGCCCAATGAATTCATCACCCTCGAACACCTGCTGCATGACCTGCGCCTGTACAAGTCGGCGGCCGAAGTCAAAGTCATGAAGGAAGCCGCAGATATTTCCTGCCGCGCCCATGTGCGCGCCATGCAGGCCAGTCGTGCTGGCTTGTTCGAGTACCACCTGGAAGCCGAGCTGGATTACGAGTTCCGCAAGGGCGGGGCGAAGATGCCGGCCTATGGCTCCATCGTCGCCGCCGGCAAAAACGCCTGCATCCTGCATTACCGCGAGAACGATGCGCCGCTGAAAGACGGCGACCTGGTGCTGATCGACGCCGGTTGCGAGATCGACTGCTACGCCAGCGATATCACCCGCTGTTTTCCGGTCAATGGCAGGTTTTCCCCGGAGCAGAAGGCCATCTACGAGTTGGTGCTGGCGGCCAACGAGGAGGCGTTCAAGCATATCGCTCCGGGCAAACACTGGAATGAAGCCCACGAGGCCACCGTGCGGGTGATCACCGCCGGGCTGGTGGAGCTGGGCTTGCTCACGGGCGAGGTCGATGCGCTGATCGCCAGCGAGGCCTACAAACCCTTCTATATGCACCGCGCCGGCCACTGGCTGGGCATGGATGTGCACGATGTGGGCGAGTACAAGGTCGGCGGCGAATGGCGCGAGCTGGAAGTCGGCATGGCCATGACGGTTGAGCCGGGCATCTACATCGCCGTGGACAATCAGGACGTGGCGAAGAAGTGGCGCGGCATCGGTGTGCGCATCGAGGACGATGTGGTGGTGACCAAGACTGGCTGCGAGATTCTCACCAGCGGCGTGCCAAAAACCGTCGCCGAGATCGAAGCGCTGATGGCCGCCGCACGCAGCGTGGCGGCCTAGAGCATGTCACGCGTCGACATTGCGATTATTGGCGGCGGCCTGGTTGGCGCTAGCCTGGCCGTGGCCTTGCAGGCCGAAGCCAAGCAGCGTGGCTGGCGCATTTGCCTGATCGAACCGTTCACCCCAGGCAATGGTTATCAGCCCAGCTACGATGCGCGCTCCACTGCGCTGTCGTTCGGTTCGCAGCAGATCTACCAACGGCTCGGCCTGTGGCAATCGATCAGCCAGCGCGCCGAGTCGATCAGGCAGATTCATGTTTCCGACCGTGGCCGTTTCGCCGCCGCGCGCCTGAGCGCCGAGGAAGAGGGCGTGCCGGCGCTGGGTTATGTGGTGGAAAATGCCTGGCTCGGCGAATGCCTGTGGCAGGCCCTGGATCAGCAGGTGGTGAGCTGGCGCAGCCCGGCCCAGGTGACGCGCATGCAGGCCCTGGCCGATGGCTATTGTCTGACCCTGGACGACGGCAGCGAGCTGGACTGCAGCCTGGCGATTCTCGCCGAGGGCGGCCGCTCCGGGCTGCGCGAGCAACTGGGCATCGCCGTGAGCAACACGCCCTATGGGCAGAGCGCGCTGATCGCCAACCTCAGCCCTACGGATGCGCACAACGGCCTGGCCTTTGAGCGCTTTACCGAAGAGGGGCCGATGGCCCTGCTGCCGCTGGCGGATAACCGCTGCGCCCTGGTCTGGACCCGTGCCGCGCAGGAAGCCGAGCGGCTTTCAGAGCTGGACGATGCGGCATTTCTCGCCGAGCTGCAGCAGGCCTTCGGCTATCGCCTGGGCAGCCTGCGCCAGGTTGGCGCGCGCCATCTCTACCCGCTGGCCCTGACGGCGGCCAAGGAGCAGGTGCGCCAGCACCTGGTGGTGCTCGGCAATGCCGCGCACAGCCTGCACCCGATTGCCGGGCAGGGCTACAACCTGTCCCTGCGCGACACCCTGGTGTTGGCCGAAACCCTGCTGGAAAGCGCCGCGCCGCTGGGCGATCTGGCCACCCTGCAGCGTTACCTGAGCCGTCAGCAGAGCGATCAGCAGCTAACCGTCGGCTTCTCCGATCGGGTTACCCGTCTGTTCAGCACCGGCCAGCCGCTGCTGGCTGCCGGGCGCAACCTCGGCTTGCTTGGCCTCGATCTATTACCGCCGGCGAAACGCTGGTTCGCCCGCCAGGCCATGGGCCTCGGCACCCGGCCGCAGTAAGGCCTGCACCCCATTCTTAAGGAAGCAAGATGCACGCGGATCTGATTATCGTTGGTGCGGGTATGGTCGGCAGCGCCCTGGCGCTGGCCCTGCAGGATCAGGGGCTGGAGATTCTGCTGGTCGATGGCGGCCCGTTGAGCGTCAAACCTTTTGATCCGCAAGCCGCCTTCGAACCACGGGTCAGTGCACTGTCGGTGGCCAGTCAGCGCATTCTCGACCGCCTCGGTGTGTGGGCCGGCATTGCCGCGCGGCGCGCCTGTCCCTATGGCGAGATGCAGGTATGGGACGGCTCGGGTACCGGGCAGATTCATTTCAGCGCGGCCAGCGTGCACGCCGAAGCGCTCGGCCATATCGTCGAGAATCGCGTGGTGCAGGATGCCCTGCTCGATCGTCTGCACGACAGCCCGATCGGTCTGCTACCGGGCGCCCGCCTGGAGCAGCTGCGCCGCTCCGGTGATGGCTGGCTGCTCAGCCTGAAGGACGGTCGCGAGCTGCGCGCGCCGCTGATCATTGCCGCAGACGGCGCCAACTCGGCGGTGCGTCGTCTGGCCGGGAGCGCCACCCGCGAATGGGATTACCTGCACCATGCCATCGTCACCAGCGTGCGCTGCAGCAAGCCGCACCAGGCCACTGCCTGGCAACGCTTTACCGATGACGGCCCGCTGGCCTTTCTGCCGCTGGCCGGCCCTGAAGGCGAACACTGGTGCTCGATTGTCTGGTCGGTCACCCCAAGCGAAGCCGAGCGGCTGATGGCCCTGGATGATGTGGGTTTCCGCCGCGCCCTCGGCTTTGCCTTCGAGCATCGCCTGGGCGACATCCTGCATGCCGATGCGCGTTTGTGTATTCCATTGCGGCAGCGGCATGCCAAACGTTATGTCGAAGAGGGCCTGGCGCTGATCGGCGATGCCGCGCACAGCATCCACCCACTGGCTGGGCAGGGCGTCAACCTGGGCTTTCTCGATGTCGCGGTGCTGGCTGAAGTGCTGCTGCATGCGGCGCAGCGTGGCGAGCGCCTGAGTGATGTGAAGGTGCTCAGCCGTTACGAGCGCCGGCGCATGCCGCACAACCTGGCGATGATGGCGGCGATGGAGGGCTTCGAGCGGCTGTTCCAGGCCGACCCGCTGCCCGTGCGCTGGTTGCGCAACAGCGGCCTCAACTGGGTGGATGAGCTGCCGGAAGCCAAGGCGCTGTTTGTGCGTCAGGCCCTGGGACTGTCCGGCGACCTGCCGGAGTTGGCGCGGGTTTAACTATCTAGCCCAGTGACGTGCGTTACGCCGATGGTGGGTTATGCCGCGCGCCGAGCGGCGTGAACCTGGCCATGGCGGTACGCGGCTAACCCACCCTACAAAAGCTACAGGCAAAAAAAGCCCGGCGCTAAGGCCGGGCTGAAAAGTGTGCAGGGAAGTACACACGGAGTTGCGGTCAGCTCATGCCCAGCCAGTTGGGCAGGGCCATGGACACGGCCGGGATGTAGGTGATCACCATGAGGAAGCCGAGCAGCAGCATCAGCCATGGCCAGGCGGCCTTGACCACGGCGGTGAGCGGCATACCGGTCACCGCCGAGGTGACGAACAGGTTGAGTCCCACCGGCGGCGTGATCAGGCCGATCTCCATGTTCACCACCATGATGATGCCCAGGTGGATCGGGTCGATGCCCAGCTGCACGGCAATCGGGAAGAGGATCGGCGCGAGGATCAGGATGATCGCCGACGGCTCCATAAAGGCGCCCGCCACCAGCAGCACGATGTTTACCACCAGGAGGAACTGCCACGGCTGCAGGCCCATCTCGATCACCCAGGCGGTGATGGTCTGGGGGATCTGTTCGGTGGTCAGCACGTGGGCGAAGAGCATGGCGTTGGCGATGATAAACATCAGCATGATGGTCAGCTTGCCAGACTCCAGCAGCACCTTGGGGCACTCGCGGATGCTCATGTCCTTGTACACGAACAGCGCCACGAAGCCGGCATAGACCGCCGCCACCGCAGCGGCCTCGGTGGGGGTGAACATGCCCGAGTAGATGCCGCCGAGGATGATCACCATCAGCAGCAGGCCCCAGATCGCCTTGCGCGCGGTGCTCAGCAGCTGGCGCAGGCTGGCGCGCGGCATGGCCGGCAGGTTCATCTTCCGCGCGACGATATAGATCGCCACCATCAGTGCCACGCCCAGCAGCAGGCCTGGTACCACGCCGGCCATAAACAGCTTGCCCACCGACTGCTCGGTCGCGGCGGCATACACCACCATGACGATCGACGGCGGAATCAGGATGCCCAGGGTGCCGGCGTTACACACGATACCGGCGCCGAATGCCTGCGGATAACCGGAGCGCACCATGCCGGCGATGGCAATCGAGCCCACCGCCGCCACGGTGGCAGGGGATGAGCCAGAGAGTGCGGCAAACAGCATGCAAGCCATTACCGCGGAAATCGCCAGGCCGCCACGGATATGGCCGACGCAGGCGTTGGCGAAATCGATCAGGCGCTGGGCCACGCCGCCGGTGGTCATAAAGGCACCGGACAGCAGGAAGAACGGAATCGCCAGCAGGGTGTAGTGTTCGCTGGTTTCGAACAGCTTGATCGCCAGCGAACGTACCGAGTCCGGGCTGAACAGCATGATGGTCACCGAGCCGGCCAGGCCCAGGGAGGCGGCAATCGGCACGCCGATAAACATCAGCAGAAACAGCAGAATAAAGAGGAACAGGATGGTCATTGCAGCTTCCCCTTATTGTGAGGCTCATCGTGCTCGGTCAGTTTCATCGCTTCGGCGGCTTCATCGGCCAGGCCCAGGCCGGTCTGCTGGTTGCGCAGGATGCGCACGAAGATTTCCAAGAAGCGGATAAACACCATGGCGTAGCCGAACGGCACGATCAGGGTGATATGCCATTGCATGATGCCGTAGTGACCGAGGTCCTCGGCGCCGATGCCGGCGGTGAACAGGGTTTTCACCCAGTCGAAGCTGGCCACGGTGATCAGCCCGGCATAGCCCAGGCAGGCCAGGCAGGCAATCAGGCCGATCACCCGCTGCACCGGCTTGCTCGCCAGTTTTACCAGCGCATCGACGCCGATATGCCCGGCGGTGCGCACGCCGTAGGCCAGGCCGAAGAAGATCAACCAGGCGAATAACGCCTTGGTCAGGGCAATGCTCCAGGTCATCGACTGGGCCATGCCGAGAATGCTGTCGCCAATGGCGAAGAACAACTCGCTGCTGCCTTCCCAGCGATCCGCCAGGTTGTAGAACAGCGTGTAGAGGTTATTGAGGATCACGTAGACGAAGGTCACCAGCGTCATGGCGGCCAGCAGAAAGGCGATAAAGCCTTCCTCGAAGTGGTCCCAGACGCGCCGCAAGGCGTTCATCGATAGAGTCTCCAGTGTGGAGTGGATCGCGCAGGGTCGCTGCAGGTGGGTGTCCGCAGGGCAGGATGGGTTGAGCGCAGCGATACCCATCGCCTAGGGTGATGGGTATCGTCGCAGGCCCTCAATCCATCCTACTGGTTGGCGGCGTCGGCAGCCTTGATCAGGTCGGCACCGATTTCCGCTTCGAACTTGCCCCACACCGGCTTCATGGCATCGCGCCATGCATTACGCTGCTCAGGGGTCAGGGTAATGATTTCGGTGGTCTTGGCGTCGAGGATGCGCTGCTTGTCGCCATCGTTCAGAGCGCCAGCCTGCTTGTTCACTTCGGCAGTCACTTCCACGATGATCTTGTCCAGCTCGCTGCGTACATCGGCAGGCAGGCCGTTCCAGAACGTGGTGTTGGTGATCAGCATGTAGTCCAGCACGCCGTGGTTGGACTCGGTGATGAACTTCTGCACTTCATGCATCTTCTGGCTGTAGATGTTCGAGTAGGGGTTCTCGGCACCGTTAACCACGCCAGTCTGCAGGCCTTGGTAAACCTCGGCGAAGCTCATTTTGCGCGGGTTGGCTTTAACCGCCTTGAACTGCTCTTCCAGTACGGCAGAGGCCTGTACGCGGAACTTCAGGCCGCGGGCATCCTTCGGCTCACGCAGCGCCTTGTTGGCGGACAGCTGCTTGAGGCCGTTGTGCCAGTAGGCCAGACCGGTAATGTTTTTCTCTTCCATGGATTTCAGCAGCGCCTGACCTTCCGGGCTCAGCTGGAAGCGGTCGACGGCGGCCATGTCCTGGAACAGGAACGGCAGGTCGAATACCTGGATTTGCTTGGTGTACTGCTCGAACTTGGCCAGCGATGGGGCGATCAGCTGCACGTCACCGAGCAACAGCGCTTCCATTTCCTTGCCATCGCCGAACAGCGAGGAGTTCGGGTAAACCTCGACCTTGACCTTGTCGCCCAGACGCTCTTCGGCGAGCTTCTTGAACAGCACGGCACCCTGGCCTTTGGGGGTGTGGTCGGCGACCACGTGGGAGAACTTGATCACGATCGGGTCGGCCGCTTGGGCCATGCCGGCGATGCTCAGCGACAGGGCGCATGCGAGCGCCTTGGCAGTCAGTTTGAACATGGAGTCTTTCCTCTTGTTTTTGTATAGCGTGATGCGCCGCAGCGCTACAAGTCGGGCGAACAGGTTCAAGTCTAGGCGGCCTGTCAGAAAATGACGGGCGTTGGGCAGATGGCCTAGAACTATGCGTCTGTGAGTCGCCTGCAAGAGGCTAGAGCAACCGCCATGCCAGGCGCTGGCGTGGCCGCTGCGAACGGCGTGAAATGCAGCAGCGGCAAGGCCTAACGGGTTTTTGCAGCAGTTTTCACGAGCGGCTGTACAGGCCGTTTGCGTAGCTTTTGGCGGAAATCCGCCAGCTAGTCGAGGTTGTCTGGCGAGCTTCCGCCAGCGTCGGCGAAGCTCAGGCCGTGTTTGCGCAGTTTGTCGTGCAGGGTCTTGCGCGGCACGCCCAGGGCCTCGGCCAGGCTGCGCAGCGAGCTGTGCGAGCGGCTCAGTTCGGCGCTGATCAGGCTGCGCTCGAAGGCTTCCACCTGGGCGTTCAGGCCGCCGCCGTTGCCGTCTGCATCAGGTAGCGGGGCCGCCTGGGCTTGCAGGTCGAGGTCCAGTTCCAGGCCCAGGGCGAAGCGTTCGGCGGCGTTCTGCAGCTCGCGTACGTTGCCCGGCCAGGGATGACGCAGCAACGCCGCGCGCTGGCCCGGTTGCAGGCTGCGTTCGGCCAGGCCATGACGGCTGCTGGCAGCTTCGGCAAAGTGCTGGAACAGCAGCAGGGCATCTTCACCACGCTCACGCAAGGCCGGGATGCGCAGCGGGGCGACGTTCAGGCGGTAATACAGGTCGGCGCGGAAACGCCCCTGGTCGGCGGCCTGGCGCAGGTCTTCCTTGGTCGCCGCAATCACCCGGATATCCAGGGGAATCAGCTGGTTGCCGCCGAGGCGCTCGACTACCCGCTCCTGCAACAGGCGCAGCAGTTTGACCTGCACTTCCAGGCTCATGCTTTCGATTTCATCGAGGAACAGGGTGCCGCCATTGGCGAATTCGAACTTGCCGATGCGGCGTTTCTGCGCCCCAGTAAAGGCGCCTTGCTCATGGCCGAACAGCTCGCTTTCCACCACCGACTCGGCCAGGGCGCCGGCGTTGATCGCCACAAACGGCCCGGCGCGACGGTTGGACAAATCGTGCAGGGCGCGCGCCACCACTTCCTTGCCGGCACCGGTTTCGCCGAGGATCAGCACGTCGCTGTTGATCCCGGCCAGGGCGCCGATCTGCTCGCGCAGGCGCAGCATCGCCGGCGACTGGCCGACCAAACGCGCCGACAGGGTGTGGCGATCGGCCAGGGCCAGGCGCAGGCTGCGGTTATCCAGCACCAGGCGGCGCAATGCCAGGGCGCGGCGCACGCTATCGAGCAGGTCGTCGCTGGCGAAGGGCTTTTCCAGAAAGTCATAGGCGCCGGCGCGCATGGCCTGCACCGCCAGCGGCACATCGCCGTGGCCGGTGATCAGCAGTACCGGCAGTTCCGGGTCCTGTTCCTGCAATTGCTGCAGCAGTTGCAGGCCGTCGATGCCGGGCATGCGGATATCGCTGACCACCACGCCCGGCCAGTCGCGCTCGATGCGCGCGGCCACGCCTTGGGCATCGGCCAGGCTGCTGACCTTGAGTCCGGCCAGGTCGAGGGTCTGGCTCAGCGCCTGACGCAGGTGCGGGTCGTCGTCGATCAGCAACACCTGGGTGCGGGAGTCGATCATGCTCATACCACAAAGTCCTCTGGCGACTGGGTTTTGATGCCCTGATCCGCGGCGCGCAGGCGCAGGGTCAGCTGGGCGCCGCCGTCGGGGTGGTTGGCCAGCAGCAGTTCGCCGCCCAGGGCGCGCATCAGGGTATCGCAAATGGCCAGGCCGAGGCCGAGGCCCTGGGCGCTGGTCTTGGTGGTGAAGAAGGGCTCGCGGGCGCGTTGCAGCGCCTCCTGGCTAAAGCCGGGGCCATTGTCGCGCAGGTGTAGGTCGACGCCCTCGGCGGTGAGTTCGGCACTTAACCACAGCCGGCGCGGCTGCGGCACTTCGCTCAAGGCGTCGAGGGCGTTGGCCAGCAGGTTGCCGAGCACCTGGCGCAAACGGGTTTCCCCGGCCTGCACCCACAGGGTGGCGTTCGGCAGGTCGCGGATCAGTTCGACCTGCATGGCCTGGCGGCGTTTGGCCAGCAGGGCCAGGGCATCGTCGATGGCCGGCTGCAGGGCCACGCTTTCCGGGGCGTGGCGGTCACGGCGGGCGAAGGCGCGCAGGTGGGCGATGATCGAGGCCATGCGCTCGGTGAGCTGACTGATCAGCTTGAGATTGGCGCGCACGTCGTCGCCGCGCTGGTGGTCGAGCAGCACACCGGCGTTGTCGGCGTAGCTGCGGATGGCGGCCAGCGGCTGGTTGAGTTCATGGCTGATGCTCGCACTCATGGTGCCCAGGGCCGAGAGTTTACTGGCCTGCACCAGTTCATCCTGAGCCTGCACCAGCTCCTGTTGCGCCTGTTCGCGCTCCAGCACTTCCTGTCGCAGTCGGCTGTTGAGCCGTTCCAGATCCAGGGTGCGTTCCAGCACGCGCTGCTCCAGCTGCTGGCGCGCCTGGCTGTCGAGGGCGATGCGTTCCAGGTAGTGGCGGCGGCGCTGCATCAACAGGCCGAGCAGCATGATCAGCAGCAACAGCGCGCTGCCGCCGACTGCAACGGCGGTGCGTACCGGGCGGTCGAGCTGCGCTTGTGGCGTGAGAATACTCACGGTCCAGCCGATGTCTTCAAGCGGGCGCTCCTGGCGCAGCCAGGCGTTTGCTTCGAGCTGCAGCGGCGGTGGCGATTGCACGCGGTACGGCTGGGTATCGGCAATCGTTGCGCGCTCGACGTTATCCAGCGCGCGGGTGGCGTGAAACCGCCACTGCGCCTGCGAGGTGAGGATCACCACGCCGTAGCTGTCGGTGACCAGCAGCTGCTCCGGGCGCTGGCCCCAGAGCGTTTCGGTGTGGTCGAGGTCGATCTTGACCACCATCACCCCAAGGATCTGCTGGCCCTCGCGGATCGGTGCGGCAAAAAAGTAACCACGCTTGCCCGAGGTGGTGCCCAGGCCGAAGAAGCGCCCAGGACGGCCGTGCATGGCTTCTTTAAAATATGGGCGGTAGGAGAAGTTGCGCGCCACGAAGGAGTCGTCCTGTTGCCAGTTGGACGCGGCCAGGGTGTTGCCATCGGCGGCCATCAGGTAGATCACATCGGCCCCGGTCTGCTGACGCACCTGGCTTAGCAACTGGTTGGCGGCGTGGCGCACGCTGTGATCCTGTGGCTGGCGCAGGGCCAGACGCACGGCGGGCAGGTCGGCAAGAATCGGCGGTAGCACTTCATAACGGCGCAGGGTGCCGAGCAGGTTGGCCACGTAGAGGTCGAGGGTCTGGCGGTTCTGCTCCACCAGCACGCCACTGTAGTAACGCTCGGCCAACTGCTGCAGCGGCCACAGCAGGGGGGCCAGCAGCAGGGCGAGGATGGCCAGGCTGCGCCAGCGCGGGCGATGCGGGTGAGGATGGGTGGTGGGCATGCGCTTACTCGAGCAGGGTCATAGGTTCAGAGTGGCGCTTATGCAATAAGCGGGCAAGCTCGCCGATATGGTCAATACTCAAGGTGTTCGGCATCGCCCTGGAGCATTGATGCCGCCCCGTTTGCGCCCGTATGGACAGCCCGCGCCTGTGTTTCCTCGGAGATACCATCATGCTGGCTCAATTGACCGTACGTGCACGGTTGTTGCTATTGGCGGTGGTGCCATTGCTGGTATTGATTGCAGTCATTGGCATGGCGCTGTCCAACGCCAGTCGCCTTAATCACAGTTTCGACGAATTATTTAACGACCGCATGCGGCCGATCAGCCAGCTCAAGGTGGTGTCCGATGCCTATGCAGTGGCGATGGTCGATGCGTTGCATAAATACCGCGCCGGCCCGTTCAGCCGCACCCTGTATGAGGGTGTTTTTCTATTTCTGGCGCGTAGGGCCGGCAAGTAGGCAAGACCTTCTGGTGTGATCTTGCGGGGCGGCAGAGGATTTGGGGCAGAAATGCTTCAGACGGCATAAATCGCAGGCAAGAAAAAACCCCAAGGAATTTAACTTCGCTTGGGGTTTCTCGGTATTCATGGTGCCCGGGGACGGAATCGAACCGCCGACACGGGGATTTTCAATCCCCTGCTCTACCGACTGAGCTACCCGGGCTAACGGGGCGCTATTAGACGGATTTGAGGGGTGGGTGTCAAGCGTGAGTTTGAAAAATATTTAATTATTACGGGCGCTTAGGTTCGGGCAGGGGTGTACGGGGTGGTTGGGTCGCCCGGATAAGCATTGGCGTAATCCGGGAGGCTGCTGTCCCGGATTACAGCGCGTGCCGCGCTTTATCCGGGCTGGGGTGTAGTACCTGGCCACTTACTCGCTGGGCGGCACGTAGCCGTCGGCCTGGGCGTATTCCTCACCGGAGAGGAATTTGTCCATCTCGGCCTGGAGGAATTTGCGGTCTTCGGCGTTCATCATGTTCAGGCGGCGTTCGTTGATCAGCAGGGTCTGGTGCTTCTGCCATTCGTCCCAGGCTTGCTTGGAGACATTGTTGAAGATGTCCTCACCTTTGGCGCCTGGATACGGTGGGCGCTCCAGGCCGGGGAGTTCTTGCTTGTGTTTGCGGCACTGTACGGTGCGGGTCATGGCGTTTCTCCAGTATTTGCTGCGAGTGCATCGGCCGCGCGCTTCAGCAGTTTCTTTACTGGGGCGGCGAGGCCCAGGCGCGGCGGGGTGGCGAGGTTATACCAGAGCCAGTCGGCCTCGGCCACGGCGGCTGGCGCGGCGTCGACCTGGATCAGCCAGGGTTCGATGGCCAGCTGGAAGTGGCTGAAGGTGTGGGTCAGGCCGCTTAGTTCGCGCTGCGCGCCGAGCTGCAGGCTGTGGCGGCTGGCCAGCGTGCTGATGGCCGTTGCTTCGTCCAGCTCCGGCAGGCTCCACAGGCCGCCCCACAGACCGCTGGACGGGCGGCGATAGAGCAGCACCTCGCCATGGCGGTTGGCGAAAATCGGCATCAGTGTGCGCTTCTGTGGCAGCGCCTTACGCGGTTTGGCGATCGGGTAGCGGATCTCCAGGCCGAGCAGGTGCGCCTGGCAGCCGCTCTGCAGCGGGCACAGTAGGCAGCTGGGTTTGCTGCGGGTACACAGGGTCGCGCCCAGGTCCATCATCGCCTGGGTGTAGTGGTTGACTCGGGCGTGCGGGGTAAAGCGCTCGGCCACATCCCACAGCTGTTTCGCCACTTTTGGCTCGCCGGGATAGCCTTCCTGGGCCACGTAGCGCGCCAGTACGCGTTTGACGTTACCGTCGAGAATGGGGGCGCGCAGGCCCATGCTCAGGCTGGCGATGGCGCCGGCGGTGGAACGGCCGATGCCGGGCAGTGCGGTGAGCTGGTCGACATCGCGGGGGAATTCGCCGGCATGTTCGCGCATAACGATCTGCGCGGTTTTCTGCAGATTGCGTGCGCGGGTGTAGTAGCCCAGGCCCGTCCACAGGTGCAACACTTCGTCTTCCGGCGCGGCGGCCAGGTCATTGACCGTGGGCAGGGCGGCCATAAAGCGGTCGAAGTAGCCGAGCACCGTGCTGACCTGGGTTTGCTGCAGCATGATCTCCGAGACCCACACGCGGTAGGGCGTGATGCCCTGTTGCCAGGGCAGGTCCTTGCGTCCGTGGCTGTCGTACCAGTTGAGTACTGCGGCAGAAAACTGCTCGGGGCTCATCGGTTGAACAGGCCTTTGAGCGCATCTTTCAGCTCGGGACTGACCTTGTCGCCGAGTTTCTCTTCGATCTTCTGGTTGAGCTTGTTGCCGGCCAGTTTGGTGGCGACCTTGCCCAGGCCGTCCTGGTCCAGGCGGCAGGCCTTGCCGCCCATTTCCAGCGGGCCACGGCAGCGCACTGGCCATTCGATACCCACATAGCGCTCGTTGACCTGGCAGGCCGGGTCGGGCATTTCGCGTTGATCGCCGGTGATGGTGATGCCGACACGGTAGTCGAGGCCGAGGATGCGCAGGTCCAGATCGCCATTGCCGCTGACCGCCAGGCCCGGAATCAGCGCCTTGAGGTCGGGATTGTGGGCCACGCCGTTGCGCAGAGTCAGGCTGCCTTGCAGGGTTTCGAAGGGGGTGTCCTTACCGCGTGGATCGCTGCTCAGGGATTTGCGGTTGAGCGTGGCAATGCCACGGCACAGCTGCTGCTCAAGGTTGGCGTCGACCAGCACGCCGTCATTCAGCAGGAAGCTGGCATCACCGCTCAGCCCGTCGACCCAGGCGCGTTGACTGTTGCCGCTGGTGCTTAGGCTGGCTTTGAAGTCCAGCAGGCCTTTGACTGGCGAAGGCTGCTCGGGCTTTTTCAGGAAAGGTTCGATCTGAATGCGGCTGAGGTTCTTTTGCACGCTGAGCAGCGGCACGGCTGGGCGCACGTCGATGCTGGCTTTGGCATCGAAGCTGCCATTGCCGATGTTGCCGCGCACATCCTGCAGGGTCAGCAGGCCGCCTTTGCTCTGCGCCTTGGCGCTGAAGCTGCTGATTTCCTGCTGCTGGACGGTGAGCTGATCGAGGCCGATATCCAGTTGCATGTCGAGCTTGCGCAGCGTCTCGATCGGCAGCACTTCGCTGCTGCTCCAGGCGTGTTGGGTCGGCGCATCGGGCAGCGGTGTGCTGCCGCTTTGCCCGGCGCTGGCGACGCTGGCCTTGACCTCGGCCTTGCGGGCAGCGCCGGCATCTTTGGCGTCCTTGGACGGTGCGGGCAGGTAGCGGTCGAGGTTTAGCTGGTCGCCCTTGAGTTGCACGCGCAGGGCTTGCTTGGTGAAGTCGGCAATCGCCAGCTGGCCGCTGAAGTGGCTGTCATCCAGGGTCAGTTTGAGGTCTTCGAGGGTCAGGCTGTTGTCGCTGCCGCTCAGGCGGGTGACCAGTTCGAACTGGCTGAGGGTCTTGTCGTCATTCATCGGCGGCAGTTTCTGGCCGATGGTGGCGAGGAACTCACGCAGGTTGAGTGGGGCAATGGACAGGCCGCCGCTGAGCTTTGGCTGCTTGTCGAGGTCGCGCACTTTCAGCTCGCCAAGGGCGCGTAGCTGGTTGCCGGAGAACTTCAGGCCGTTCCACTCGGCGACCTGGGCGGCCAGGTCGACCAGCAGCTGGCCCTGGGCCGAATAGGTCAGGGTCTGGCCGTCGAAGGGTTCGCCGGACACTTCGCCGGACAGTTTGGCGTCTTCCAGCTGATAGCGCTTGAGGGCGCGATCGAAGCGCAGTTCGCCCTGCAGCTCGCTGCGGGCGCGCAATACCGGCTTGTTGAGACCGAAGAAGGCGCTGAGTTTGACTGGAATGGCGGCGCCTTCGCGGATCGCCCCGGTGGTCAGCTGGATGCTTTCGGCGCTGAATTGCTGGCCTTTCTGTGCGTCGTGGTAGTCGATGCGCGCGCTGTTGACGATCAGGCTGTCGATATCCAGCTTCAGTGGCTGGCTGCTTGCGCCAGGCTCGGCGGCTGGGCTGTCGACCGGAGCATTGTTGCTGCTTGCTACTGGCGCGTCGGTAGCTGCGGTCGCGGCTTTGGCCGGTTTGCCGACATCTTGCCAGTTGCTGCGGCCTTTTTCGTCGAGTTGCAGGTTGAGGTTGAGGCCGTCGATGCGGATGTCGCTCATCTGCACTTCTTTGCGCAGCAGCGGCAGCACGCGCACCGACAGGCCGAGCAGGCGCAGGTCGGCGAAGGGTTTATCCGGGGTGTTGGCGCTGGCGAGCGTGGCGTCGGTCAGCTCCAGACCGAGCCAGGGGAACAGGCTCCAGCCGATATCGCCCTTGAGGGTCAGCTCAAGATTGGCTTTGTCGCGCGCCAGCTGGCGGATTTCGTCTTTGTAATCGTTGGGATCGAACAGGTGGGTGAGGGCAAAGCCCAACGCCACGATGATCAGCAAGAGCCCGAGAACAAACAGGCCGAGGATTTTGCCGAGCGCTTTCATGTGCGAATCCTTGTTTCGAAGCGAGAGGGTGAAGAGCAACTATTAAGCCGGCGAGTATAGCGCCAGCGCTTTTGTCTGGTCCGTCGACAGTCCCGTTTACAGGGTAATTTTACAAGTGGCTTCTGCCGCTTGGGTGCCTTATTCCGGCCATGGGTGAGGGGCTTGGGCCCGTTACTGGGCGGCTTGGCACAGGCGTTTGGCCAGTCAAATCGCCGCCGGTTCCCTTCGCGTGGTGAGTGGGCGGGGGGGGGGCGCGTCAGCTGTTGGGAGTGGCGCCTCGGTTAACGACGGCGCGTTGGCGCTCGGCAGGGTTATACGACTAATGGAGGGTGGGCTGCCTGTACGACGCCGGCGGCAGCGATGCTACCCTCGATTCGCGTTCGCTATCTCGCGCACGCTTTACGATCAGTGCCTTGCCTGCACGTCACAATAAGAGAAGAAGACTATGACTGACGCCCTCGTATTGGACGGTGATTCAGCGATGCCTGCGTTTCTGTCCAAGGAACGCATTATCGCGACTGCCGGTTTTAACCGCTGGCTGGTTCCGCCGGCCGCTTTGGCCATTCATTTGTGTATCGGTATGGCCTATGGCTTCTCGGTGTTCTGGCTGCCCTTGTCCAAGGCAATAGGTATCGACGCTCCGCTGGCTTGTGCTGCCGATATGGGTTTCTTCGAACAGATATTCGCCAGCAACTGCGACTGGCAGATTTCCATGCTCGGCTGGATCTACACGCTGTTCTTCGTTTTTCTCGGCTGCTCGGCGGCCTTGTGGGGTGGCTGGCTGGAGCATGCCGGCCCGCGTAAGGCTGGCCTGGTCTCGGCGTTGTGCTGGTGCGGCGGGTTGCTGATTTCCGCGTTGGGCATCTACCACCATCAAATCTGGTTGCTGTGGCTGGGCTCCGGGGTGATCGGCGGTATCGGCCTGGGGCTCGGTTATATCTCGCCGGTGTCGACGCTGATCAAGTGGTTCCCGGACAAACGCGGCATGGCCACCGGTATGGCCATCATGGGCTTTGGCGGTGGTGCCATGGTCGGCGCGCCGCTGGCGGCTGAGCTGATGAACCACTTTGCCAGCGCTGATGGCGTCGGCGTATGGCAGAGCTTCGTGGTCATGGCGATCATCTACTTCGTCTTTATGGTCGGCGGTGCTCTGTCCTACCGTGTGCCGCCAACCGGCTGGAAACCAGCTGGCTGGAAGGCGCCGGCGGCCAAGGCGAGTAACACCATGATCACCAACCGCCATGTGCATGTCAGCGTGGCTTGGAAAACCCCGCAATTCCGTCTGATTTGGGCCGTGCTGTGCCTTAATGTGTCGGCGGGTATCGGCATCATCGGTATGGCTTCGCCGCTGCTGCAGGAAGTGTTTGCCGGGCAACTGCTGGGTAACGACCTGTCCTTCAACGACTTGAGTGCCGCACAACTCGGGCAGATTGCCGCGATTGCTGCGGGCTTCACCGGCCTGCTCAGCCTGTTCAACATCGGTGGCCGCTTCTTCTGGGCCTCCTGCTCGGACTTTATCGGCCGTAAAGCCACCTACTTTGTGTTCTTCGGCCTGGGCTTTGCGCTCTACGCCGCCGTGCCGTTGCTGGGGCAGCTGGGTAGCCTGGCGCTGTTCGTGCTGGCTTTTGGCATTATCTTGTCGATGTACGGCGGTGGTTTTGCCACGGTGCCGGCTTACCTGGCCGACCTCTTTGGTACCCAGATGGTTGGGGCTATCCACGGTCGCCTGCTGACTGCCTGGGCTGCCGCCGGGGTACTTGGCCCGGTGCTGGTCAACTACCTGCGTGAGTACCAGCTGAGCATCGGCGTGGAGCGCGCCGCGGCCTACGACATCACCCTGTACATCCTCGCTGGCCTGCTGGTGCTGGGTTTTATCTGCAACCTGCTGGTGCGCCCGGTGGCGGATAAGTACTTTATGAGCGAAGCCGAGTTGGCTGCCGAGCGCGCCCTGAGTCATGACGCGGGTCGTGGTGAGGTTGCGGTGCTGGAGTGGTCGGCTGATCCGGCGTCCAAACCGCTGGCGATGGCCGCCTGGCTGGCAGTCGGGCTGCCACTGGCCTGGGGCATCTGGATCACCCTGCAAAAAACCGCGACGCTGTTCCAGTAAATCGCTGATACAGCCTTGAGTCCCGTGGGCGTCACTGTGCGCCCACGGGATTTTTGCTATCTGCTCGGCTTGCTTCAAGGTTTTGTGCTTATCGGCCTATAATGGCCGCCCTTTGGTACAACGATTTTGTGGAGCTGGTGATGGCCGAACGTACGGCATCCGTCGAGCGCAATACCCTGGAGACCCAGATCAAGGTCTCGATCAACCTGGATGGCACGGGCAAGGCCAAGTTCGATATTGGCGTGCCCTTCCTCGAACACATGCTCGATCAGATCGCCCGTCACGGCCTGATCGACCTGGATATCCAGTGCAAGGGCGACCTGCATATCGACGACCACCACACCGTGGAAGACGTCGGCATCACCCTCGGCCAGGCGTTCACCCAGGCCATTGGCGACAAGAAGGGCATGACCCGTTACGGCCATTCCTATGTGCCGTTGGATGAAGCGCTGTCGCGCGTGGTGATCGACTTCTCCGGCCGTCCCGGTTTGCAGATGCACGTGCCGTTCACCCGTGCGGTGGTCGGCGGCTTCGATGTGGACCTGTTCCAGGAGTTCTTCCAGGGCTTCGTCAACCACGCCCTGGTCAGCCTGCATATCGATAACCTGCGCGGCAGCAACACCCACCACCAGATCGAAACCGTGTTCAAGGCCTTCGGCCGTGCCCTGCGCATGGCCGTGACCCTGGACGAGCGTATGGCCGGGCAGATGCCTTCGACCAAGGGCTGCCTGTAAATGCAGACCGTTGCAGTAATCGACTACGGCATGGGCAACCTGCACTCGGTGGCCAAGGCCCTCGAGCACGTCGGTGCCGGCAAGGTGCTGGTGACCAGCGATGCCCAGGTGATTCGCGAAGCCGACCGCGTGGTATTCCCTGGCGTCGGTGCGATTCGCGATTGCATGGCCGAGATCAAGCGCCTGGGCTTCGACAGCCTGGTGCGTGAAGTTAGCGCTGACCGGCCGTTTCTCGGCATCTGCGTGGGCATGCAGGCGCTGCTGGAACACAGCGCAGAGAACGACGGGGTCGATTGCATCGGCCTGTTCCCCGGCCAGGTGCGCTTCTTCGGCAAGGACATGGTCGAAGACGGCGAGCCGCTGAAAGTGCCGCACATGGGCTGGAATGAGGTGGCGCAGTCGATCAAGCACCCGCTGTGGCACAACATTCCGGATCTGGCGCGCTTTTACTTTGTGCACAGCTATTACATCGAGGCCGGCAACCCCAAGCAGGTGGTCGGTCGCGGTCATTACGGCAAGGATTTCGCCGCCGCGCTGGCCGAAGGCTCGCGCTTTGCCGTGCAGTTCCACCCGGAAAAGAGCCATACCCACGGCCTGCAGCTGCTGCAGAATTTCGCCGCCTGGGATGGCCGCTGGTAAATGAGCCGGGCCAAGGCGAAGCCGCCGAGCATGACTTTGAGCGCCGAGCAGGAGCGTGAAGCCTGCCTGGTGCTCAAGCGTTTTATGGCCGAGCGCTTCGAGCTGGAACTGGGCAGTTTCGAGGCCGCTGAGGTACTGGAGCTGTTTGCCCGCGAGATTGCACCGCACTACTACAACCGGGCGATTTTCGATGTGCAGACTCACCTGAAAGAACGGTTCGAGAGCATCGAAAGCGACCTATGGGCGCTGGAAAAGAGCTGACCCACCGAATTCACACGACTTGAGCAGGTTCAACCGATGCTGATTATCCCCGCTATCGATCTGAAGGACGGCGCCTGCGTGCGTCTGCGCCAGGGCCGCATGGAAGACTCCACGGTGTTCTCCGATGACCCGGTAAGCATGGCCGCCAAGTGGGTCGAGGGTGGCTGCCGCCGTCTGCACCTGGTCGACCTGAATGGCGCCTTCGAAGGCCAGCCGGTCAACGGCGAGGTGGTCACCGCGATCGCCAAACGCTACCCGACCCTGCCGATCCAGATCGGTGGTGGCATCCGCACCCTGGAAACCATCGAGCATTACGTGCGTGCCGGCGTCAGCTACGTGATCATCGGCACCAAGGCGGTGAAAGACCCGCAGTTCGTCACCGATGCCTGCAAGGCCTTTCCGGGCAAGGTCATAGTCGGGTTGGATGCCAAAGACGGTTTCGTTGCCACCGACGGCTGGGCTGAAGTGTCGACCGTGCAGGCCACCGATCTGGCCAAGCGCTTCGAGGCCGACGGCGTCTCCGCCATCGTTTATACCGACATCGCCAAAGACGGCATGATGCAGGGCTGCAACGTCGAGGCCACTGCGGCCCTGGCTGCCGCCAGCCGCATCCCGGTGATCGCCTCCGGTGGCATCCATAACCTCAGTGATATCGAGAAGCTGCTGCTGGCGCGCGCGCCGGGCATTATCGGCGCGATCACCGGTCGTGCCATCTACGAAGGCACTTTGGATGTCGCCGAGGCGCAAGCCTTCTGCGATTCCTATAAAGGCTAAACCGTAGGATGGGTTAGCCGCGCAGCGGCTTAACCCATCGCCAATTACCTGATCGATGGGTATCGCTGCGCTCGACCCATCCTACGAGAGCACTGCTATGGCACTGGCTAAACGCATCATCCCCTGCCTCGACGTGGACAATGGCCGCGTGGTCAAGGGCGTGCAGTTCGAGAACATCCGCGACGCCGGCGATCCGGTGGAGATCGCCCGTCGTTATGACGAGCAGGGCGCCGACGAAATTACCTTTCTCGACATCACCGCCAGCGTCGACGGCCGCGACACCACCCTGCACACCGTCGAGCGCATGGCCAGCCAGGTGTTTATCCCGCTCACCGTGGGTGGCGGCGTGCGCACCGTGCAGGACATTCGCAACCTGCTGAATGCCGGCGCGGATAAGGTGTCGATCAACACCGCCGCGGTGTTTACCCCGGAATTCGTTGGCGAAGCCGCCTCGCGCTTTGGCTCGCAGTGCATAGTCGTCGCCATCGACGCGAAGAAGGTCTCCAAGCCAGGCGAGGCCCCGCGTTGGGAAATCTTCACCCACGGCGGGCGCAAGCCCACCGGTCTGGATGCCGTGCTCTGGGCGAAGAAGATGGAAGACCTCGGCGCCGGCGAGATCCTCCTCACCAGCATGGATCAGGACGGCGTCAAGAGCGGCTACGACCTGGGCGTGACCCGCGCCATCAGTGAAATGGTCGGCATTCCGGTGATCGCTTCCGGCGGCGTCGGCAACCTGCAGCACCTGGCTGACGGCATTCTCGAAGGCAAGGCGGCTGCTGTATTGGCGGCGAGCATCTTCCACTTCGGCGAATACACCGTGCCGGAAGCCAAGGCGTATATGGCCGCTCGCGGTATCGTAGTGCGTTAACCCTCGCGGGTCGGCAGCTTTGCCGGCCGCTACTGCGGGCGAGTCGACAACAGCTGGTCGCACTCTCGATTAGAGTGTGCGGCTTGATGCTCGATTCGTCCTTCTGCGCAGGGCCTATGCGCTTGTATGAATCTGCCTTTTAATGTTCAAACTGCGACCAGTTGGTCACCTCTGCTCGGCGAAGCCTAGGCCGGCCCTGGTGTGGCTGGTTATGCTGCGGCTTGGCTGATAATTCCAATAAGTGAGTCCCTATGTTCAAACCTCTGCTAATGGCCTTGCTGGGCGCGAGTTGGTTGCTGGCGAGCAGTGTCCGGGCCGAAGTCGACCCTAACTACAGCCTGGTGCTACTGACGGAAAATTTCCCGCCATACAACATGGCCATCAACGGCAAGAACTTCGCCCGGGAAGACAATATCGACGGCATCGCCGTGGATATCATCCGCGAAATGTTCCAGCGCGCCGGCATCAAGTACAACATGACCCTGCGCTTCCCTTGGGCTCGCATCTATAAGCTGGCGCTGGAAAAGCCGGGCTATGGCGTGTTTGTCACCGCGCGTCTGCCGGAGCGTGAGGCGCTGTTCAAATGGGTTGGCCCGATTGGTCCGGATGATTGGGTGTTGCTCGGCAAGGCCGATAGCGCCATCAGCCTGACCAGCCTGGACGACGCCAAGCAGTACAAGGTCGGCGCCTACAAGGGCGACGCGATTGCCGAGCACCTGGTGGAAAAAGGCCTGAAGCCGATCACCGCCCTGCGCGACACGGAAAACGCCAAGAAGCTGATGGCCGGTCAGATTGACCTGTGGGCCACTGGTGATCCCGCGGGCCGTTATCTGGCCAAGCAGGAAGGTGTGTCCGGACTGAAAACCATCCTGCGTTTCGACAGCGCCGAACTCTATCTGGCGCTGAACAAAGAGGTGCCGGACGAAGTGGTGCAGAAGCTGCAAGCCGAGTTGGATAAGATGCGCAGCGAAGGTTTTGTCGACGACACGTTGAACAACTACCTCTAATGCGAAGAACCAGCGGGCCGGTCACAAGCCGACCCGCGGCCATGGATGGTTGACGCCACGTACGTACGTCGCCGGGCACTCGCCCGAGCAGGGATGCCGCTAGCCATAATCACAATTCATGCGAGCGGAATGACCTATGTTGAAAACCCTGAAAGCCAGCCTGTTGTTCGGGCTTGTCCTGAGTGCCTGCGCAGCCCGTGCCGAGCTGCCGGCTGATTACAAAGTGGTGCTGCTGACGGAGAACTTCCCACCGTTCAATATGGCGGTGGATGACAAGAACTTTGCCCGTGATGACGGAATCGACGGCATCAGTGCCGAGATCGTACGGGCGATGTTCAAGCGCGCCGATATCCAGTACACCCTGACCCTGCGCTTCCCCTGGGATCGCCTGTATCGCCTGACCCTGGACAAGGCCAACTACGGCCTGTTCTCCACCACCTTTACGGCTGAACGTCAGCCACTGTTCAAGTGGGTGGGGCCATTGGCCAAGACCGGTTGGGTGCTGCTGGCGGCGCCGGGTAATAACGTAAGCGTCGCCAGCCTCAAAGATGCAGCGCAGTACCAAATTGGCGCCTACAAAAATGACGCGGTTAGTCAGCATCTGGAAAGCCAGGGGCTGAGTCCGGTCAATGCGCTGCGTGATCAGGAGAACATCAAGAAGCTGCTCAGTGGCAAGATCGACCTGTGGGCCACCACCGATCCGGTGGGCCGCTACCTGGCCAAGCAGGAAGGCGTCAGTGGCCTGAATACCGCGCTGCGCTTTAACGAGGCCGAGCTGTACCTGGCACTGAACAAGGACACCCCGGATGAGGTGGTGCAGCGTCTGCAGAAAGCGCTGGACGAACTGCGCGCCGAAGGCTTTATCGACGAGATGACCAATAACTACCTGTAATTTCAGGCGTTATTAAAAGGCTATGTACTCATTACCTGTTGCTCCGTGCTGTAGGCCTTTGTAGGAGCGGGGTTGCCCGCGAAAGCCAGCCACGCAAAAGCATCGCGGGCAAGCC
>NZ_JBAQLP010000044.1:0-7780 GCF_049301935.1 Pseudomonas sp.
CCTTACCGCTCGATCAGCGCAATGCGCTTGTTGTACCAGTTCATCAGCATGGAAATGCTGATACTGATCGCCAGGTACACACTCATGGTGATGGCAATCACCTCGATCGCTTGCCCGGTCTGGTTGAGTACCGTACCGGCGAACAGCGAGACCATGTCCGGATAACCGATACCGGCGGCCAGCGAGGAGTTCTTCGCCAGGTTGAGGTATTGACTGGTCAGCGGCGGAATGATCACCCGCAGCGCCTGCGGAATAATCACCAGACGCAGGATCTTACCGGCCGGCAGGCCCAGGGAGCGCGCCGCCTCGGTCTGCCCGTGGCTGACCGCCATGATCCCGGAACGCACGTTCTCGGCGATAAAGGCGGCGGTGTAGATGGTCAACGCCAGGGTCAACGCCATCAGCTCGGGGATGAGCACCCAACCGCCACGGAAGTTGAACCCGCTCAGTTCCGGCACACTCCACTGCAGCGGGTTACCGCCCAGCAGAATTGCCAGGCCTGGCAGGCCGATCAGCAGCGGTATAGCGCCCAGAGACACCGGGAAGTACTTGCCGGTGGCCTCAAAGCGCGCCTTCGACCAACGCGACAGCAGCACCACGCCGATGATCGCCACAATCACCGCCCCGGCAAACAGACTGAAGCTGTCGCTCGGGCTTGGAGCCGGCATATACAGGCCACGGCTATTGAGGAAGAACGTCTCGCCAACGCCCATGCTCTGCCGCGGTCCTGGCAGGGAGAGCATCACGGCGAAGTACCAGAAGAAGATTTGCAGCAGCGGCGGGATATTACGGAACGTCTCGATGTACACGGTGGCCAGCTTGCTGATCAGCCAGTTGGGCGACAGCCGCGCGACGCCGAGCAGAAAGCCCAACAGCGTCGCCAGGACAATACCAATCACCGACACCAGCAAGGTGTTGAGCAAGCCGACGACGAATACCCGGCCGTAGGTGTGGCTTTCGTTGTAGTCGATCAGGCTTTGCGCAATGCCGAAGCCGGCACTGTTGTTGAGAAAGGAAAAGCCCGAGGTGATCCCGCGTTTCTCCAGGTTGGTCTGGGTGTTGTCAAACAGAAACCAGCCGAGCGCCACAACGGCGATAACGGCAAGAATTTGAAATAGCCAGGCACGCACCTTGGGGTCGGTCCAAACCGATCCACCAGGGCGCGGGACATTTGCAGTGGTTTGCATAGGAGCCCTCTTGGAACCCTTATGCCCGCATCAGCGGGCATAAGGTTCACATCAATCAGAACAATGCCAGCCACTCAGGACGAGGGGCTGGCAGCGGACGGTCAGCGCACCGGCGGTGCGTACTGCAGACCACCCTTGTTCCACAGGGCGTTGAGGCCACGTTCGATCTTCAGCTCGCTGCCGGTACCGACGTTGCGCTCAAAGCTTTCACCGTAGTTGCCCACTTGCTTGATGATCTGTACGGCCCAGTCTTTCGGCAGTTTCAGGTCTTTGCCGAATTCACCTTCGGCACCGAGCAGACGCGCTACGTCGGGGTTCTTGGTGGATTTGGCTTGCTCTTCGACGTTGGCCGAGGTGATGCCCAGCTCTTCGGCGTTGACCATCGCGTACAGCGACCAGCGCACGATGTCGAACCACTCCTCGTCACCCTGGCGTACGACCGGGCCCAGGGGTTCTTTCGAGATCACTTCCGGCAGTACCACGTAGGAGTCTGGATCGGCCAGCTTGATGCGCTGAGCATACAGCTGCGACTGGTCGGAGGTCAGCACGTCGCAACGGCCGGCTTCAACCGATTTGGCACTCTCGTCGGAGGTATCGTAGGTGATCGGGGTGTACTTCAGGTTATTCGCGCGGAAGTAGTCGGAAAGGTTCAGCTCGGTGGTAGTACCTGCCTGGATGCAGACAGTTGCGCCGTCGAGTTCTTTAGCGCTGGAAACGCCAAGTTTCTTGTTAACCAGGAAGCCTTGACCGTCGTAGTAGTTAACGCCGGCAAAGTTCAGGCCCAGGCCCGAATCGCGCGAGCTGGTCCAGGTGGTGTTACGCGAGAGGATGTCGACTTCGCCAGACTGCAGCGCGGTGAAGCGCTCTTTGGCGGTCAGCGGGCTGTACTTGACCTTGGTGGCGTCACCGAATACGGCGGCAGCTACGGCACGGCAGGTATCGACGTCGAGACCCAGGTAGTTACCCTTCTCATCGGCGTAAGAGAAGCCAGGCAGACCATCGCTGATACCGCACTGTACGAAACCTTTCTTCTGGATCGCGTCCAGGGTAGCGCCTGCTTGAGCAAAACTGCTGACACCGAGAACAGCGGCGGTGGTCAGTACTGCCAATGTGGATTTCACCATCTTCATTAAAACCTCCAGTTGCTTTTGTTGTGTTTGGAGTCTCGGTTCTACCACCGTACCCTTATGGGGCTCGTTGACTGTGTCGGCAGCAACACACCCAACCGGGGATCAAACCTTAGTTCGAGTCTAGTTGCCGATTGCTCCAACGGCCATAAACTCGCACCCGCCCATTATTTGAATGAGCTAGAGACAGATAGCAAGTGACTTGTCGCACAGCATGCAGCGCCTGGCGAACCTGTAAAACGCCGGCTAAGGCATTTTAGTCTGTTGCGCGCCCAGTTGAGTGGCAGTGTTACCACGACCCGGCCGCTTCATCAGTCCCGAGGGTATATAGCAAGGCCCGTACCAGCGCCGCGCTTTGAGCACCATACGGACAGGTCAAGAGCAAAACTTGCACGCTGGCGACATCTTCTTTCTAGAATCACCCTCAGCTAAATTTTCCCGCGCTCTAAATCAGCGCGCATGCACCACAGCGGAGCCCTAAATGAGTGACCCCTTGATTCTTCAGCCCACACTTGCCGCCGACGCGTGCGTCATTTGGTTGCACGGCCTGGGTGCCGACCGCTACGACTTTATGCCCGTAGCCGAGATGCTCCAGCAACGGCTGCACAGCACCCGCTTCGTTTTGCCGCAAGCGCCGACCCAGGCAGTGACCATCAACGGCGGCTACGCCATGCCCAGTTGGTACGACATCCTGGCCATGAGCCCGGCGCGGGCGATCAACCGTGAGCAGCTGGAAGCCTCGGCGCAGCAAGTGATCGCGCTGATCGAAGCGCAGCGTGACAGCGGTATTGATCCTGCGCGCATCGTTCTCGCCGGCTTTTCCCAGGGCGGCGCCGTGGTGCTGCACACCGCCTTCCTGCGCTGGCAGTTTGCCCTCGGTGGGGTCATCGCCCTGTCAACCTACGCACCTACGTTCGGCGACGACATCAAGCTGGCGGATACAAAAAATGCTCAGGAACCATTTTTGACGTCGCGCAGCGACGGCCCGCAGGGTACCGGCCAGGGATGGCCGGATACAAAAAAACAACTGCCGGTCCTGTGTTTGCATGGCACATTCGACGACATAGTTCTGCCGGCCATGGGCCGCGCAGCCCATGACTACCTAAGCGCCTCCGGCGTCAACGTGCAATGGCGTGATTACCCCATGGGCCACGAAGTGGTGAATGAGGAAATCCGCGACATCGCCGACTGGCTGGAGCAACGCTTCACCAGTTGACTGTCTGCGAGCGAGAACACCTATGCCTGCCATCCCTGCGATCAAGACCCTGCGCGATATTCAGCTGATCGAGCAAACCCCACTGGCCGAGCGCGACCTGCCGGCCAGCACCTATGAGTTGATCCGCCGCAGCGCCGCGCGGCAAGCGGATGCGCCGGCACTCTCGTTTATCCTCCAGGGCACGGCTGATGAGGCGGCTTACCGCCTCAATTATGGGCAACTGCTGGGCAAGATTACCCAGACCGCCAACGCCTTCCACCGCCTGGGCCTGCGCCCGGGCAAGGCGGTGTCGTTTCTACTGCCCAACCTGCCGCACAGCCACTTCACCATCTGGGGCGGCGAAGCGGCCGGGATCGTCAATGCGATCAATCCACTGCTCGATCCGGAACATATCGCCGAGCTGATTCAAGCCTCGGACTCCGAGCTGCTGGTCACCCTGGCGCCCTTCCCCGGCACCGACCTGTGGGCCAAGGTCGAAGGTCTGCGCGCGCAGCTGCCAGCGCTCAAGGCAATTATCTGCGTGGACATGGCCAACCTGCTGCCGGAGCCGCAGCGCAGCGCGATCAAAGTGCAGCGCGGCCCACTGCCAGAAGGCGTGCTGGATTTCGATGAGCTGATCGCCAGCTGCCCGGATGATCACCTGGAAAGTGGCCGCGTCATCGCTCCGGACGACATTGCCAGCTACTTCCACACCGGCGGCACCACCGGCACGCCGAAGCTCGCGCCACACAGCCACGGCAACGAAGTGGCCATGGCCTATAGCATGAACCTGGTCACCGGCTTCGCGCCGGGCGATGTCACCCTCTGCGGCCTGCCGCTGTTTCACGTCAACGGGGTGATCGTTACCGGCCTCACCGCCTTTATCGGCGGCGCCGAAGTGCTACTGGCCACCCCGCAGGGCTATCGCAACCCCAACCTGATCGGCAATTTCTGGACGATCATCGAACGCTACAAGGTCAGCTTCTTCAGCGGTGTGCCGACCATCTATGCCGGTCTGCTGCAGGTGCCGAGCGAAGGCCATGACCTCAGCTCGCTGAAATACGCGCTGTGCGGCGCCGCACCGATGCCGGTGGAGCTGATTCGCCAGTTCGAAAGCAAAACCGGGCTGACCCTGATCGAAGGCTACGGCCTCACCGAAGGCACCTGCGGCAGCTGCGCCAACCCGCCTGCCGGTGAGCGCCGCGCCGGCTCTATCGGCCTGCCGATGCCCTATTGCGCGGTGAGCATCAAAGTGCTCGACGAACAAGGCAACTATCTAAGAGAGGCCAATCGCAATGAAATCGGCAACCTGTGCATCCGTGGCGCCACGGTGTTCAAGGGTTACCTGCAAAGCAGCAAGAACGCCGGCATCTGGGTCGACGGCGACTGGTTCAACACCGGCGACCTGGGTCGCGTGGATGCCGATGGCTATATCTGGCTGACCGGGCGCAGCAAGGACCTGATCATCCGTGGCGGGCACAATATCGACCCGCAGATGATCGAAGAAGCGCTGCACAAACACCCAGCCGTGGCCATGGCCGCAGCGGTCGGCAAGCCGGATGAAAAGGCCGGCGAACTGCCAGTGGTGTACGTGCAACTCAAGCCCGGCGCGAAGGTTAGCGAAGCCGAACTGCTGACCCATGCTGCCGAACACATCCCCGAGCGTGCAGCGATCCCCAAGGATGCCTGGATCATCGATGCCATCCCGCTGACCGCCGTGGGTAAAACCTTCAAGCCGGCGCTGCGCTTCGACGCCATTGCCCGCGTCTATCAGGCCGCGCTGGCGGAGCTGGATGCACGCCTGCGCGTGACAGTGCTCAGCGATGACACGCGAGGCCAGGTCGCCCATATCTACCTGCCCAACGATCAGGCAGCACTGGCTGAGGCCGTAACCCGGCGCCTGGCCGGCTTTGCCGTAGTCATAGAACTGCACCCCAGCGCGTAAGCAAGTGCTGGCGCAAGGATCGCGCAAGAATTGTGACCGACCATTCAACTTTAGTACCACCGGTCGCCCGCGCGTCCGACAAGGATTGTCAGGCCACAGGCAGCGGAATATGTTCAGGCTTGGTGTTCGCCCTTAATGCAGGGAGCGTTAGCGATGACCAACATCCCCAAACCACAACAGTCACACCTGCCGATCCAATGAAAAACGCCAAATGGCAGGCTGACCTGCAGCAACTTCGCCACCTGCGACTGTTCAATAACGTCGCGGCCAGCAGCGTCAGCCAGCTGCTCAAGGAGTTCCGCGCCTGCGACCTGGAAGCCGGCGAAGTACTGCTGTCGCCCTTCAACCGCAACCAGTACCTCTACCTGCTGCTCAAGGGCCAACTCAAGGTCTACCTCGGCTCGCTCGACGGCCAAGCCGTCAGCACGCTGAAAGTCGGCGACTGCGCGGGCGAAATCAGCTTTATCGACAATGATCACCCTTCTGCCTATGTAGTGGCGACCGAGCCGTGCTGCGTGCTGCGTCTGCACCGCGAATCGCTGTTTAACCTGTTCCAGCAATCGCCCGAGCTGATGCAGAACATGCTCGAACTGCTCTGCGATCGTGTGCGCAAAGGCAACCGGATCATCCTCGACAGCGAGCAAACGGCCAATATCGACGCCCTCACCGGCGCCTACAACCGTCGCTGGCTAGAACATATCTTCGAGCGCGAAAGCACCCGCAGCGCCTTCAATGGCAAACCGCTGTGCATGCTGATGCTGGATGTCGACCACTTCAAAGCCTACAACGACCAGCACGGCCACCTGGCGGGCGACTACGCCCTGTGCCTGGTGGCGCACACCCTGCGCAACCAGCTAAGACCCAAAGACAGCCTGACCCGCTTCGGCGGCGAAGAGTTCGTCATTCTGCTGCCGGAAATCGGCCTGGATGAAGCCCGCAGCATCGGCGAACGGCTGCGCCTGGCGCTGCGCCATGTCAGCTCGTTCCACTCACCGATTGGCGTGTTGCCAGGGGTGACCGTATCCATTGGCCTGGCGCAGATGCAACCCAAAGACAGCCTGCAGGGCGTGATCGCCCGCGCCGACAGCGCGCTGTATCAGGCCAAGCAGCAAGGCCGCGACTGCCTCTGCGGCTAGCCAGCAGCGCTGCATCCAGCCATCACATTTCCCACTCACCCTTGCTAGAGTGCTGCGCATAAGAGCCTATTCACGATCTCGCGAGCTAGAGTCATGCAAGGCGCTACGTTAGTAACAGCCTTCGGCTGGTCAAAACAGACGAGGAAGCGGAGTGTACTTTTGTACATGAGCATTACTCGTTTCACTCGCCCCGCGGGTCGCGCTAAAGCGCGTTAGCCGCAAGCGGCTTCCGAGCCTGTTTTTAACGCCGCAGGGCCGACGCGCAGCAGATCGGGAACAGGCTCTAACAACAACGCCCGGATGGCACTTTTATATGCGCAAAATTCTGCTTACCCTGCTGATAATCCTGTTGATCGCCGCAGGCAGTGTGCTTGCCCTGCCCTCCTTGCTTGACCGCAAGATGAACAGCGTCGCATCCCCTGCCCCCTATCCCGCCAGCGAGCCGGCCAACCAGCTGCATCAGCAACTGTTTATTGCCGACTTGCATGACGACGTGCTGCTATGGGAGCGCGACCTGCTCAAGCGCTACGACTTTGGCCACTCCGACCTGCCGCGCATGCTCGAAGGCCGTGTCGGCCTGCAGGTGTTCTCCACCGTGACCAAGACGCCGCGTGGCATCAACTATGAACGCAACAGCGGTGAGACCGACAACATCACCCTGCTGGCCATGGCCCAGCGCTGGCCCAAAGCAACCTGGAGCAGTCTGCTGCAACGCGCGCTCTACCAGGCGCACAAGCTCAACGAGGCCAGCGCCAACAGCGACGGCCGCCTGGTACTGATCAGAACCCGCAGCGACCTGGCCAGCTTTGTCAGCGCCTGGCAGCAAGACCCACAACGCGTAGCGGCGATTCTCGCCACCGAAGGCCTGCAACCGATCGAGAATAAACTGGAGAACGTCGATGCGCTGTATGACGCAGGCTTTCGCATCACCGGCCTGACCCATTTCTTCGATAACGAAATCGGCGGCTCGGCCCACGGTTTGGAAAAAGGCGGCCTGACCCCACTGGGCCGCCAGGTGATCAAGCGCCTGGAGGAAAAAGCCATGCTGATCGACCTGGCCCACGCCTCGCGCCCGCTGATCGATGATGTACTGGCCATCAGCACGCGCCCGCTGCTGGTGTCCCACACAGGCGTCGAAGGCACCTGCACAGGCACGCGCAACCTCAGCGACCAACACCTGCAAGGCATCG
>NZ_JBAQLP010000045.1:0-47769 GCF_049301935.1 Pseudomonas sp.
TGGAATCCAAATGATCTGAGGCGTGCGCCTGATTGACTAATAAACAGCCGCTTCGTATGGTGCGGCTCTTTTCTACGGCCGGGGCTTGCTCCGGCCGTTTTACGCAGTGCAGATGGGGAGTTCAGTGTGAAACCGGTGAAAGTAGGCATCTGTGGGCTGGGTACCGTCGGTGGCGGTACGTTGAATGTACTCAAGCGCAATGCCGAGGAAATTACCCGGCGCGCGGGGCGTGGTATTGAAGTTGCCCAGATCGCTATTCGCTCGCCCAAGCCGCAGTACGACACGACCGGTATTAGCATGACCAGCGATGCCTTCGAGCTGGTGAACAACCCCGAGATCGATATCGTTATCGAGCTGATCGGCGGCTACACCCTGGCCAAGGAGCTGGTGCTGCAGGCCATTGCAAACGGCAAGCATGTGGTCACCGCGAACAAGGCACTGATCGCCGTGCACGGCAATGAAATCTTCGCCAAGGCCCGTGAGAAGGGTGTGATCGTCGCTTTCGAAGCGGCAGTGGCCGGCGGTATCCCGGTGATCAAGGCGATCCGTGAAGGCCTGTCCGCCAACCGTATCAACTGGCTGGCCGGGATCATCAACGGCACTGGCAACTTTATCCTCAGCGAAATGCGCGAGAAGGGCCGCACCTTCAACGACGTGCTGGCCGAGGCGCAGGCGCTGGGGTATGCCGAAGCCGATCCGACTTTCGACGTCGAAGGCATCGATGCCGCGCACAAGCTGACCATCCTCGCCTCCATTGCTTTCGGTATTCCGCTGCAGTTCGACAAGGCCTACACCGAAGGCATCACCCAGCTGACCACCGCTGACGTGAACTACGCCGAAGCGTTGGGCTATCGCATCAAGCACCTGGGTGTGGCGCGTCGCACTGACGCCGGTATCGAGTTGCGCGTACACCCGACGCTGATCCCGGCCGATCGTCTGATCGCCAACGTCAATGGCGTGATGAATGCGGTGATGGTCAACGGCGACGCCGCTGGCAGCACGCTGTTCTACGGCGCCGGTGCCGGCATGGAGCCGACTGCCTCCTCGGTCATCGCCGATCTGGTGGACGTGGTGCGGGCGTTGACCGCCGACCCGACCAACCGTGTGCCGCACCTGGCCTTCCAGCCGGACTCGCTGTCCGATCACCCGATTCTGCCGATCGAAGCCTGCGAGAGCGCCTATTACCTGCGCATTCAGGCCAAGGATCATCCCGGCGTGCTGGCCCAGGTGGCGAGCATCCTGTCGGCCCGTGGGATCAATATCGAGTCGATCATGCAGAAGGAAGTCGAGGAGCAGGATGGCCTGGTGCCGATGATCCTGGTCACCCATCGCGTGGTCGAAGCGCGGATCAACGAGGCGATCAGTGCCCTTGAAGCGCTCGAAGACGTGGTCGGCAGCGTTGTGCGTATCCGCGTCGAGCAGTTGAACTAATCCGCCTTTGGTCGCAGCGGCAACGGGCCGCTGCGGCTGTTAAAGATTCAACCGAAGGTTTGCCCCTATGCGCTATATCAGTACCCGCGGCCAGGCACCGGCCCTGAATTTCGAAGACGTGCTGCTCGCCGGCCTGGCCAGCGATGGCGGCCTGTATGTGCCGGAAAACCTGCCGCGCTTTACCCAGGAAGAGATCGCCTCCTGGGCCGGCCTGCCTTACCACGAGCTGGCCTTCCGGGTGATGCGCCCGTTCGTCACCGGCAGCATTCCGGATGCCGACTTCAAGAAGATTCTCGAAGAAACCTACGGGGTGTTCGCCCATAACGCCGTGGCCCCGCTGCGCCAGCTGAATGGCAACGAGTGGGTGCTGGAGCTGTTCCACGGCCCGACCCTGGCCTTCAAGGATTTCGCCCTGCAACTGCTCGGCCGTCTGCTCGATCACGTGCTGGCCAAGCGTAATGAGCGCGTGGTGATCATGGGCGCCACCTCCGGTGATACCGGTTCGGCGGCCATCGAGGGCTGCAAGGCCTGCGACAACGTCGATATCTTTATCATGCACCCGCACAACCGGGTGTCCGAGGTGCAGCGCCGGCAGATGACCACCATCTTCGGCGACAACATCCATAACATCGCCATCGAAGGCAACTTCGATGACTGCCAGGAGATGGTCAAGGACAGCTTCGCCGACCAGGGCTTTCTCAAGGGCACGCGTCTGGTGGCGGTCAACTCGATCAACTGGGCGCGGATCATGGCCCAGATCGTCTACTACTTCCATGCAGCGCTGCAGCTCGGTGGCCCAGCGCGTTCCATTGCGTTCTCGGTGCCGACCGGCAACTTCGGCGACATCTTCGCCGGCTACCTGGCGCGCAACATGGGCCTGCCGATCAGCCAGCTGATCGTCGCGACCAATCGTAACGACATCCTGCACCGCTTTATGAGCGGCAATCAGTATGTGAAAGACACCCTGCACCCGACCCTGTCGCCGTCCATGGACATCATGGTGTCGTCGAACTTCGAGCGTCTGCTGTTTGACCTGCATGGTCGCAACGGCGCGGCCATCGCCGAGCTGATGGCCACCTTCAAGCAGGGCGGCGGTTTCAGCGTCGATGAGGACCGCTGGACCGAAGCGCGCAAGTTGTTTGATTCGCTGGCGGTGGATGATGCGCAGACCTGCGAAACCATCACCGAGGTGTTCAATGAGTGTGGCGAGTTGCTCGACCCGCACACCGCCATCGGCGTACGTGCCGCGCGCGAATGCCGCCGCAGCCTGGCGACCCCGATGGTGATCCTCGGTACCGCGCACCCGGTCAAGTTCCCCGAGGCGGTGGAGCAGGCTGGCGTCGGTCAGGCGCCAGCGTTGCCGGCGCATCTGACAGACCTGTTCGAGCGCCCTGAGCGCTGCACGGTGCTGGCCAATGACCTGAAAACCGTACAGAGCTTTGTGGCTCAGCACGGTAATCGCGGCAAACCGCTGTAACTGCGCGATTGAATGAACAAGGCCAGTATCCGCAAGGAGCTGGCCTTTTCTCTGTGGGCTGTAAGCGCGATTGCCGCTGGATTCAAATTGTCCCGTCGTGGCGCAAGGCGGCGATCTGCTCGCTGCTGTAGCCAAGGCGGCTCAGCACTCGCTCATTGTGCTCGCCCAGCTCTGGGCCAACCCAGTTTACCGCGCCCGGTGTGTCGCTCAGCTTGGGCACGATACCGGGCATCTTGAAGGCTTTGCCGTCTGGCAGTTTGGCCGAGAGGAGCATTTCTCGGGCAAGAAACTGCGGATCGTGGAACATGTCCTCGGCGCTGAAAATGCGGCTGGCTGGCACTTCGGCCTGGTTCAGGGTCGCCAGCACCTGCTCCAGCGGCTGCGCGCCGACCCAGCGGTCGATCACCCCATAAATCTCATCGCGGCGTGCGTCGCGGCCGTCGTTGCTGGCCAGGGTCGGGTCGTCGGCCAGGTCCCGACGGCCGATGGCCTGCATAAAACGCTTGAAGATCGCATCGCCGTTGGCGCCGATCTGGATATGTTTGCCATCGCTGCTGGTGTGAATGGAGGAGGGCGTGATACCGGGCATGATATTGCCGCTGCGCTCGCGGATAAAACCGAATACATCGAACTCCGGCACCATGGACTCCATCATGGCGAAGATCGCCTCGTACAGCGCCACGTCCACCACCTGCCCGCCGCCGCCATTCACTTCACGCTGCCGCAGCGCCATCAGCGCGCCGATCACGCCCCACAGTGCGGCAATCGAATCGCCAATGCTGATACCGGTGCGCACCGGCGGCCTATCCTCGAAGCCGGTGATGTAACGCAGCCCGCCCATGGACTCGCCCACCGCGCCGAAACCCGGCTGATCCTTCATGGGCCCCGTTTGACCGAAGCCGGACAGGCGCACCATCACCAGCTTGGGGTTCAGCGCATGCAGCACCTCCCAGCCCAGGCCGAGTTTCTCCAGCACGCCGGGACGGAAGTTCTCGATCAGGATATCGGCTTCGCTGAGCAGCTTCTTCAGCACCTCGCGCCCGGCCTCATGCTTGAGGTTGAGGGTGATCGACTGCTTGTTGCGTGCCTGCACAAACCACCACAGGGAGGTGCCCTCATACAGCTTGCGCCACTTGCGCAGTGGGTCGCCGCCATCTGGCGACTCGACCTTGATCACCTCGGCGCCAAACTCGGCGCAGATGCGCGACGCAAACGGGCCGGCGATCAGGGTGCCGAGTTCGATCACTTTCAGGCCGGCGAGGGGTTTGCTAGGTTGCTGCATCGGGTTTCCATCCATCAGGCAATGGCTGCGACTCTAACGTGACTAGGCGGCATCGGGTAGACTTGCCGGCTTATTCGACCAGTCAAGAAGCCCCGTCCATGGCCCTGCCGTCTACCACTTACAAAATCGAGCTGAACCTCACCGACATGGACCGCAGTGTCTATGAAAACCTGCGTTTCACCGTGGCCAAACACCCTTCGGAAACCGAAGAACGCCTGGCGGCGCGTCTGGTTGCCTACTGCCTGTTCTATCACGAGCACCTGGCGTTTGGGCGTGGTCTGTCGGATGTGGATGAGCCGGCGTTGTGGGAAAAGAGCCTGGATGACCGGGTGCTGCACTGGATCGAAGTCGGTCAGCCGGACAGCGAGCGCATGACCTGGTGTTCGCGACGTACCGAGAAGTTCAGCCTGGTGGCCTACGGCAATCTGCGTGTATGGCAGACCAAGGCGCTCGATCCGGTGCGCAGCCTGAAGAACATCAACGTCGTCGCCCTCGATCAGGAGGCCCTGGCCAAGCTGGCGCTGGACATGCCGCGTTCGCTGAACTGGAGCGTGATGATCAGCGATGGCGAGCTGTTCGTCACCGATGAGCGCGGCCAGCATGAGCTGCCGATTGAGTGGTTGGCTGGCGAGCGCTGAGGCTCGGATTTGTAGGATGGGTTGAGCGCAGCGATACCCATCAATACCGACAATACGATGGCTATCGCAGGCCCGAGCCATCCTAGGGTTCGTCTACCTGCACACTGAGATACCCGCCCCATGCGCATTGAAGCCCGTCCATTACCCGAAACCCTGCCCGATCTGGGCGCTCTACCGCCGCTGCTGACCCGCCTGTACGCCGCCCGTGGCGTGCAGTCCGCTGCCGAGCTGGACAAGGGGCTGGCGCGGCTGATTCCGTATCAGCAGCTCAAGGGCATGGATGCGGCGGTCGAGCTGCTGGTGCAGGGGCTGCAGCAAGGCCAGCGCATGCTGATCGTCGGCGATTTCGATGCCGATGGCGCCACTGCCAGCACGGTAGGGGTGTTGGGTCTGCGCATGCTCGGCGCGGCGCATGTCGATTACCTGGTGCCCAATCGCTTCGAGTACGGCTACGGCCTGACCCCGGAAATCGTCGCGGTGGCGCTTGAGCGTGCGCCGCAGCTGTTGATTACCGTGGATAACGGCATCTCCAGCGTCGAGGGCGTGGCAGCGGCCAAGGCGGCGGGTTTGACCGTGCTGGTCACCGATCATCATTTACCCGGTGCCGAATTGCCGGCAGCCGATGCCATCGTCAATCCCAATCAGCCGGGCTGCGAGTTCCCCAGCAAGGCCCTGGCCGGGGTTGGGGTGATGTTCTATGTGCTGCTGGCCCTGCGTGCGCGGCTGCGTGACATGGGGTGGTTCACGGTGCAGCGCCCTGAGCCCAATCTGGGCGAGCTGCTTGATCTGGTCGCCCTGGGCAGCGTCGCCGACGTGGTGCCGCTGGATGCCAACAACCGTATCCTGGTGCATCAGGGCCTGGCGCGGATTCGCGCAGGCCGTGCGCGGCCGGGCTTGCGCGCGATTCTTGAAGTGGCCGGGCGTGATCATCGGCGCATCACCTCCACCGACCTGGGTTTTATCCTCGGCCCCCGGTTGAATGCGGCGGGGCGCCTGGATGATATGGCGCTGGGTATCGAATGCCTGCTCTGTGAAGACGAGGCCCTGGCCCGTGATATGGCGGTGCAGCTGGATCAGCTCAATCAGGACCGCAAAGCCATCGAGCAAGGCATGCAACGCGAGGCCCTGGCCCAGCTCAAGGACCTGCCACTGGACGATATGCCGTTCGGCCTGTGCCTGTTCGAGGCCGATTGGCACCAGGGCGTGATCGGCATCCTCGCCTCGCGGATGAAGGAGCGCTATCACCGCCCGACCATCGCCTTTGCCGATGCCGGCGATGGCGTGCTGAAAGGCTCGGCGCGTTCGGTGCCTGGCCTGCATATCCGCGATGCGCTGGATGCGGTGGCGGCCAAACACCCGCAGCTGATCAGCAAGTTCGGTGGGCATGCCATGGCCGCCGGCTTGTCACTGCCGCAGGCGAATTTCGGCGCCTTTGCCGCCGCCTTCGATGCCGAGGTGCGTCGTCAGCTGTGTGAAGACGATCTGACCGGCCGTTTGCTGTCCGACGGCGCCTTGTCTATTGAAGAGTTCCACCTGCCGCTGGCCAAGGAGCTGCGCAACGCCGGTCCCTGGGGCCAGCACTTTCCCGAGCCGCTGTTCCATGGCGTATTCCAGCTGGTGCAGCAGCGCGTGGTCGGCGAGCGTCATCTCAAGGTGGTGCTGAAAAGTGAATGCGGCAGCGTGCAGCTCGATGGCATTGCCTTTGGCGTGGACCGCGAAGTCTGGCCGAACCCGACCGTGCGCTGGGTCGAGCTGGCCTACAAGCTGGATGTGAATGAATACCGTGGGCAAGAAACGGTGCAGCTGATGATCGCGCATATCAGCCCACGGTGAGTGCAATCTAACCCTGCGGTGAGGGCGCGGCCGAACCATCGGCCAGTGCGCGTTCGCTCAGCTCATTCCAGCGTGCAAGAAACTGCGGCGGCTGGCTGACGCGCTGTGGCGACTTGGCGAGAAACACGCCGTGGTTATTGAAGGAATACACCGGCAGCAGATCGCCACGCTCACTGGCCGGGCGGATGCGCGGGTCGAGGTTGTCGAGAATCAGCGGTTGCGCGCTGGCGCTGGGGTAATAGGCCAGCACCATATGCGCCTGGTTCTGCTTGAGCGCCTTGACGAAGGTCAGGCGCAGCTTCTCGCTGGGCACGCCCATACGTACCAGGCTGAAGTATTTGGCGATGGCGAAATCTTCGCAGTCACCTTTGCCGAGGCTCAGCGTTTGCGCAGGCGTAGCCCAGTAATCGTCGGCGCCCCAGGCCTGCTGGTCGCTGACGAAGGTCACTGAGCGGTTGATGAAATGGTTGACCCGTTCCAGCTGGGCGCGCTCGTCATCCTGGCTGGGATTGTCGAGCAGATTGAGCCAACTGGTCAGGCGTGCATCGCTTAGGGTTGCCGCCAGAGCGCTGTACTGGCTGGCCGGTGCAGCGGCCGCCAGCACGGGGCTGAAAAGCCAGCAACTGGCAAGCAGGCTGCGCAATAAACGCTGGGCGGTGCGGTTGGCGCGTGGTGGCATGGCACGAAGTCTCCGGCGTCGGCTCTTGGTAGCCGTTTGCCGCTGATAAGGTGTGCCATCCTATCGGCGTCAATTAGTGAACGGCTATTGCGGTTATGTGACGGTGACCACTATTTGACTCATTCAGCGCCGGCTAACCGACGAACAACCGTTTTATGGGATGTCTCGGTCGATTGGCAATCTTTCGAAGCACTCTGGGGTTAGGTAGCGGTAAACCTCTGTCCCTAGAATCAGTCTGTGTGCCTGCATAACCATTTTTAGGGAGAGCGCTTGATGATTAGCCGTGGCTTGCTTGATCAGTTGTTGAAATCCGGCCAGGACCTGATGCAACAGAAATCCACTGGCAGTAGCGCTGGTGGCTCGGCGGGTGGCCTGGGGGGCGCGCTGGGCGGTTTGCTTGGCGGTGCAGGCAAAGGTGGCCAGGGCGGTGATCTCGGCACGCTGCTCAAGGGGGCAGGTGGTGGCGCGCTGGCCGCCGGGGCGCTGGGCCTGCTACTGGGTAACAAGAGTGCGCGCAAGATGGGCGGCAAGGCGCTGGCTTACGGTGGCCTGGCCGCGCTTGGCGTGGTCGCTTACAAGGCCTATGGCAACTGGCAGGCGCAGCAGGCCAATGCGCCGCAGGCCGAACCGCAAACCCTCGATCGCTTGCCCGCACCGCAGGCTGAGCTGCATAGCCAGGCAATTCTCAAGGCGCTGGTCGGCGCGGCCAAGGCCGATGGCCATGTCGACGCCCGCGAGCGGCAGTTGATTGAAGGTGAGCTGGTCAAACTCACCAGCGACGCCGAATTGCAGCATTGGCTGCAGGCCGAGCTGAACAAGCCGCTGGACCCCGGCGAAATCGCCCGCGCCGCCAGCACACCGGAAATGGCGGCCGAGATGTATATAGCCAGCGTGCTGATGGTCGATGAAGAGCACTTTATGGAGCGCGCCTACCTGGAAGAGCTGGCTCGTCAGCTCAAGTTGGACCCGGCGCTGAAAACCGAGCTTGAGGCGCAGGTGCGCCAAGAGCTGATCGCCGGCTAAGACCCGTAGCCGCAACGCGCAGGATGGCGTGTGCCCATCCTGCGTGGCTGCCCAACCCACTCGATCGTTTTCCCCTGGGCAAATCTGCGACAATCGCCACCCTCCAGCCTTTCCCTTGACCCCACCCCCGCGATTGCCCGATGACCGACGCCATGCCCGCCGTTGACCAACTGCTGAAAAACCTCGACCAGACCCTGCTGGGCGACCGTCATCGCCTGCGTCGGCAGTTGCATGAGTTGCGCAAGCACAGCCCGGTGGACCAGGCCAAGCTGGCGCAGTGGCTGCAGCGTTTCGAGGCGTCCCGGGCCAAGGTTGAGGCGCGCCGCCTCAGCGTGCCGGTGATGCGTTACGACGATGCGCTGCCGATTGCCGCCAAGCGCGATGAGATCAAGGCCGCCATCGCCAAGCATCAGGTGGTGGTGATCGCCGGGGAAACCGGTTCGGGCAAGACCACTCAGCTGCCGAAGATCTGCCTGGAACTGGGCCGTGGCGTGCATGGCCTGATCGGTCACACCCAGCCGCGGCGTCTGGCTGCGCGCAGCGTGGCGACCCGGGTGGCCGAGGAAATTGGCACGCCGCTGGGCGAGCTGGTCGGCTATCAGGTGCGTTTCGAGGATCAGAGCAACGAGCGCAGCCTGATCAAGCTGATGACCGACGGCATCTTGCTGGCGGAAACCCAGCACGACCGTTACCTGGAAAAGTACGACACGATCATCTTCGACGAAGCCCACGAACGCAGCCTGAATATCGACTTCCTGCTGGGCTTTCTGAAAACCCTGCTGGTGCGCCGGCCGGACCTCAAGCTGATCATCACCTCGGCGACCATCGACTTGCAGCGCTTCTCCGAACATTTTGGTGGCGCGCCGATTGTCGAGGTGTCTGGGCGTACCTTCCCGGTGGACACCTGGTACCGGCCGCTGACCGCCGAGCAGGACGAAGACGGTAATCGGGTCGAGGACGACCTCTCGGTCGATCAGGCGATTCTCGCCAGCCTGGATGAGATCAGCGCCTTCGAGAAGGCCGAGGGCAAACGCCCCGGCGATGTGCTGGTATTCCTGCCCGGCGAGCGCGAGATTCGCGACGCCGCCGAGGTGCTGCGCAAGGCCAACCTGCGCCTGACCGAGGTGCTGCCGCTCTATGCGCGGCTGACCCCGGCCGAGCAGCAGAAGATTTTCGCGCCCATGGGCGCGCGCAAGATCGTCCTGGCCACCAACGTCGCGGAAACCTCGCTGACCGTGCCGGGCATCCGCTATGTGATCGACAGCGGCACGGCGCGGATCAGCCGCTACAGCTACCGCGCCAAGGTGCAGCGCCTGCCCATCGAGGCCGTGTCCCAGGCCAGCGCCAACCAGCGCAAGGGCCGTTGCGGGCGGGTCGAACCGGGCATCTGCATTCGTCTGTACAGCGAGGAAGATTTCAACGGTCGCCCGGCCTTTACCGACCCGGAAATTCTGCGTACCAACCTGGCGGCGGTGATTCTGCAGATGCTCCATCTGCGCCTCGGCGAGATTGAGGCCTTCCCGTTTATTGAGCCGCCGGATGGCAAGGCCATCAGCGACGGTTTCAATCTGCTGCAGGAACTCTCGGCGGTTAACCGCGAGGGCCAGCTGACGCCGTTAGGTCGTCAATTGGCACGCCTGCCTGTTGATCCCCGCTTAGGTCGTATGGTGCTGGAAGGGGCCAAGCAGGGCAGTCTGGAAGAGATACTGATCATCGCCAGTGCGCTGTCGGTGCAGGATGTGCGCGAGCGTCCGTCTGACCGCCAGCAGGCCGCCGACCAGGCCCATGCGCAGTGGAAGGACGTCGACTCCGACTTTGCCGCGCTGATCAACCTGTGGCGCGGCTTCGAGGAGCAGCGCCAGGCCCTGGGTTCCAGCGCGCTGCGCAGCTGGTGCCGGAAGAACTTCCTCAACTATTTACGCCTGCGCGAATGGCGCGACGCGCACCGCCAGCTGCTGCTGATCGTCCGTGATCTGCAGCTATCGCCAGGTCACAGCGCACAGGGTAGGAGCGAGCTTGCTCGCGATCAGCAATCTACAGGTCAAACCGCGATAGCCGGGGATCGCCAGCAAGCTGGCTCCTACAAGGAGCGAGAGCTGGCCGAAAAAGACCAGGCCGCCCAGCGCGCCAAAGGCTACGCCGCGGTGCACAAGGCGATTCTCGCCGGCCTGCTCAGCCAGATCGGCCAGAAGACCGAAGACGGCGACTACCTGGGCGCCCGTCAGCGGCGCTTCTGGGTGCATCCCTCGAGCGTCATTGGTCGCAAGAAGCCGCAATGGCTCATGGCCGCCGAACTGGTGGAAACCACCAAGCTGTTTGCGCGCATGGTAGCGAAGATCGAGCCAGACTGGATCGAGCCGCTGGCCGGTCACTTGATCAAGAAAAACCACCTGGAACCGCATTGGGAGAAGAAGCGCGGCCAGGTGGTAGCCTTCGAGCAGATCAGCCTGTACGGCCTGATAGTTATCGGTCGCCGCCCGGTGCATTTCGGCCCCATCGAACCGTTGGTCTGCCGCGAGCTGTTTATCCGCGAAGGCCTGGTCGCTGGCGAGATCAACTCGCGCGCCAAGTGCCTGAGCGCCAACCGCCAGTTGCTGGAAAAGCTTGACGAGCTGGAAGCCAAGGCGCGCCGCCGTGACATTCTGGCCGACGATGAAACCCTGTTCGCCTATTACGAGGCGCGTCTGCCGGCGGATATCTACCAGAGCGCGACCTTCGACAGTTGGTACAAGACGGAAAGCGCGAACAATCCCCAGCTGCTGCTTATGCGTGAAGAAGATGTGCTCGCTCGTAATGCCAAGGAAGTCACCGCCGCGCAGTACCCGGACAGCCTGCGCCTGGGCGAACTAACCCTGCCGCTGAGCTATCACTTCGAGCCCAATCACCCGCGTGACGGCGTGACTCTGCGCGTGCCCGCGCCGCTGTTGCCGCAATTACAAGTGGAGCGTCTGCAGTGGTTGGTGCCGGGCCTGCTGGAGGCCAAGTGCATGGCCCTGGTGCGCGGCCTGCCCAAGGCGCTGCGCAAGAATTTTGTGCCGGTGCCGGATTTTGTCGGTGCCGCCCTGGGCAAGCTCAGTTTTGCCGACGGCAGCCTGACCGAGGCCCTGGGCCGCGAACTGACGCGCATGACCGGTACGCGGGTCAGCGAGGAAGCCTGGATGGAGTCTGCCGCGCAGCTGGAGTCTCACCTGCGGATAAATATCGAAGTGGTCGACAACCAGGGCAAACCCCTGGGTGAAGGCCGCGACCTGGCCGAGCTGACCGCGCGCTTTAGTGAGGCAACCCAGGCCGGCCTGGCCCTGCCGAAAACCGCCAAGAGCCAGCAGCCGGTGGAGGCCAAGGCCTTTAGCGAAGTGGCGGCGAAGACTCAGCAGCAGGTCGCTGGCCTGTCCATGACCGTCTACCCGGCGCTGGTGGAAGAGGCTGGCGTGGTCAAGGAAGGGCGCTTCCCAACCTTGGCCGAAGCCGAATTTCAGCATCGCCGCGCCTTGCAACGCTTGCTGCTACAACAACTGGCCGAGCAAGCCAAGTTTCTCCGCGGCAAGCTGCCGGGGCTGACCGAGTTGGCGCTGCTGTACCGCGAACTGGGCCGGGTCGATGCCCTGGTCGAAGACATTCTGCTGGCCAGCCTCGATAGCTGCATCCTCGACGGCGAAGCCAGCCTGCCGCGCGACGGTGCCGGCCTGGCCGCCCTGGCCGAGCGCAAGCGCGGCGACTGGACGGGCGAGGCCGAACGTCTGGCCAAGCTCACCCTGGACATCCTCAAACTCTGGCACGGCCTGCAGAAACGCTTTAAAGGCAAGATCGACCTGGTCCAGGCTATGGCGCTCAACGATATCAAGCTGCAACTGAGCCATCTGGTCTACCCCGGTTTCGTCCGCGAAACCCCGGCGCAGTGGCTCAAGGAAATCCCGCGCTACCTCAAGGCCATCGAGCAGCGTCTGGACAAGATTGCCGGCCAGGTGCAACGCGACCGCGTGTGGAGCGGCGAGTTGGCCGGCTATTGGCAGCAGTACCAGGCGCGCCTAAGCAAACACAGCCAGGAAGGCAAGCGCGACCCGCAGCTGGTGCTGTATCGCTGGCTGCTGGAGGAATACCGCGTGTCGCTGTTTGCCCAGCAACTGGGCACCAAGCTGGCGGTATCGGATAAGCGCCTGAGCAAGCAGTGGAGCAGCGTCGAGGGTTAAGCGAGCGATGCAGCATGGGTGCGGGCCGCCGCTGTGCTTGGAGTACAGGGCAGGGCTGCTAGACTCCTCCATACCCTATCGGCCAGTGTGAGCGATGATCTTGATTGCAGTCGATATACGCCGCTCAGCATGGTCACTCCAGCGCTTATCGCTCGCCCTGTTGCTGCTGCTCGGCTTGCCTGGTCTGGCGCCAGCTGCGTGCGAGAAAACCCTGCGCTGGGACGATGATCCGCCCTTCAGCATGCAAGCAGCCGATGGCACGGTGGGCGGCATCTACCTCGACCTCAACCGTGCGGCCCTGGAGCGCCTGGGCTGTCAGGCCCAGTTACGCAAACTGCCCTGGGCGCGGGCGCTTAAGGAGTTGCAATTGGGTCGCCTGGATATTCTGCCTGGTGCTTTTCGCCGGCCAGAGCGCGAGGTCTATGCGCATTTCTCCGGCCCGGTGCTGCCGCCTTCGCGCAATATTCTGTTTATGCATGCACAGCTGCTGCAGCGCTGGCCGGTCAAGCGGCTGCTGGAGCTGCAACACAGTGAGTTCCGCCTGGGCGCGCAGATCAATGTGGCCTATGGCGCGGAGTATGAGCAGTTGATGAGTGATCCGGCATTTGCCGCGCGGGTTTTGTTGGTCGCCAAGCGCAGCAACCTCTGGCGTATGGTCGCTAAAGGGCGTATCGACGGGGTGATTGCCGCCGAAAACACCGGCGCCCACGAGATTGCTCAGCTGGGTCTGAGCGAGCAGATCAAGGCCACGCCTGTGGTGGTGTCCAGCGATGCGGCGGAAGTGGCATTTAGCAAGGCCTCAACCGATCCGGCTTTTGTCCAGGCCTATGCCGAGGCGCTGACTGAACTGGTCGCGGATGGCACGTATAAGCGGATTGTGCAGCGCTATGTCATGCCCTAGGTGCGAGCGCGCACGACCTGCAAAACCCAGCCCAGTGTAGGGCCGCCGGCGGCGCCCTCAATGAAGGCCCGGCGGGCAGGGGCCTGCGTGGTGCCGCCCCGATCAGCCCGTGGCGGCTGATCTGCTGGCTAAATCAGCGACGATTTCATCATCAGCCGCTTATCAAGCTCAATGCGCTTACGCATATGAGCACGGCAATCACGGGGATCAGCACCGTCACCACAAAGATATCCTTGTAGGCCTGTTTATGGCTCAGGCCCATGATCATCAACATGGCGATCACTGCGCCGCAATGGGGCAGTGAGTCCAGGCCGCCTGCGGCAATGGTGGCGATGCGGTGCAGTACCTCTGGCTCAACGCCCATTTCCAGGTACTTGGGGGCCAGGGTCTGCATAAATATCTGCAAGCCGCCGGAAGATGAACCGACAATGCCTGACACCACACTGACCGAGGCGACAATCGACAGCAGCGGCGGCATGTCCACCGACAGCACCCAGTTGACGAACTGGCCGAAGCCAGCGGTCTGAGTGACCACGCCACCAAAGCCGATCACTGCGGCGGTATTGAGCAGCGGCATGATGGCGTCATCAGCGCCCTGCCCCAGCATCGCCACGGTATTACGTCGTAGCGCCGGAAACAGCAGGATGGCCGTCAGCGTGGCAATCACCAGGGCCAGGCTCGGCCAGATAATCGGCTGGCTCTGGCTGAAGCTCAGCACCTGACCGAGCATGCCTTCCCCCGCCGTTACCGCACCGCTGAGCAGCAGCAAGCGCGGCAGCATGATGACACCCAGCACCACGAGAATCGGCAGCAGCGCCATGCCCCAGTGCGGCCCTGTACCGGGTTCCCCCGCCATCTGCTGCATGCGCAAATCCTGCGCATTGCTCTCGAAGCCTTCACCACGAGCCCGCGCCATACGCCACTCACGCTGCACATAGGCCATCCCCAGGATGATCATCACGGCACTGGCCAGCAGGCCAAGCCAGGCGCCGGCGAACAGATCGGTGCCCAGGGCGCTGGAGGCAATCACGTTGTGGATCGACGGCGAGCCCGGTAATGCAGTCATGGTGAAGGTGCCTGAGCCTAGGGCCGTCGCGGCGCAGAACAGCCGCTTGGGCAAGTTGGCCTCACGCATCAGGGTAATGCCCAGCGGGTACATGGTGAAAATCACCACAAACACCACCACGCCGCCATAGGTCAGCAAGGCACAGACCAGCATGCTTACCCAGAGGGTGCGCTGGATCCCCAGGCTGCGGGTAATGGCTTGAGCAATGCTGCTGGCCGCCTGGCTGGCCGCCATGACCTTGCCGAAGACCGCGCCGCAGAGAAAAAGCACAAAAAACTTCCCGGCAAAGGTGAACGCCCCCAAAGGCCCGAAGGGAAAATATTCGAGCAGGGTCTTGGGGGCTTCCAGGTCGTTGGTTAATGCCACAACCAAGGAACATAGCAGGGCGGCAATTAAGATATTGACGCCGCGTAGCGCCATCCAGATGAGTAACGCAAGCCCAACAAATAGCCCTAAATTTCCCAACATAACGGCATTTCCTTCTTGTTGTAGTACCACTGTATGGCAGTGCTAGCTGGGTTATCGGCGCGGCAGAGGCGGCGTACGCGGTGGTACCACACGCCTGGAACCCGTCGATTCGAATGCCGCGGCGCAGCGCAGCAGGGCCGAGTCGTCGTAAGCGCGGCCGGCGAAGGTCAGCCCCACCGGCATGCCGATGTCGGCCATGATGCCCATCGGCACGGTGACGGTGGGCACGCCCAGGTGACGGATGGCCAGGTTGCCGTTGGCCACCCAGACGCCGTTGCTCCAGGCGATATCGGCAGACGCCGGGTTGACGTCGGCATCCGCCGGGCCGACGTCGGCGACGGTGGGGAATAGCACGGCGTCGAGGCCGAGGTTGTCCAGCCAGTCTTCCAGGTCGAGCTTGCGGGTGTACTCCAGACCGCGCAGGCCGTCGGCCAGGGTTTCGATCTGCTCCCAGCTCTTCAGGCCACGTTTGGCCATATTGACGTATTCATCCATGCCGGCGGCCAGTTCGCCTTCGCGGTTGGGCAGGGTGCCGGGGTCGTGGGGAAAAATCTGCGGACCATCGACATCGGCCAGCTTGTTCATCTTGGGGTCACCGTTGGCCCGCAGGAAGTCGTCGAAGGCCCAGCCGCTCAGCTCCCACAGCTCATCATGCAAAAACGCCGGGGTGACGATGCCGCGGTTGTACACGGTCGGCGCGCCGGGGCGGTCGCCTTCGCAGTTGGACACCAGCGGGAAGTCGACTTCGATCACTTCGGCACCGGCCGCTTCCAGCGCCTTGCGCGCCTGCTCCCACAGGTCGATCACCGAGGCGCGGGTGTGGATGCGTTGGCCGGTCGGGCCGCCGATGCCGGGGGTTTCGCTGCTGCCGGCTTGTTCATCCTTGTTGATAAACATGCGCGGCACGCCAAAGCGTTTGCCGGCCAGGGCGTCGGCTTTGGCGGCAAGCTCCGCATAGCTGGCTGGGCGTACCTCAGAGGCTTTGGGGATCGGCACCCAGGGCTGCAGGCGCCAGAGGTCACCACGGTTGTCCGGATCATCGGCGACCACCACGTCGAGTATTTCGAGCAGATCGCTCATGGTCCGCGCATAGGGCACCACCACGTCCATGGTCGGCGTCAGCGGCCAGTTGCCGCGCACCGAGATCACCCCGCGCGACGGCGTGTAGGCGCACAGGCCATTGTTCGAGGCCGGGCCGCGACCGCTCGACCAGGTTTCCTCGGCCAGGCCGAAGGCGGCAAAGCTGGCCGCCGTGGCGGTGCCCGCGCCGTTGGATGAGCCGGAGGCGAAGGGCGCGGTGAGGTAATCGGCGTTGTACGGGCTTTCTGCCCGGCCATACACGCCGCGCTGCATGCCGCCGTTGGCCATGGGCGGCATATTGGTCTTGCCCAGGCAGATGGCCCCGGCGCCGCGCAAGCGCTCGACGGTAAAGGCATCGCGATGGGCGAGCAGGTTCTTGAAGGCTGGGCTGCCGGAGGCGGCGGTGAGGCCCTTGACCAGGTAGCTGTCCTTGGCGGTGTAGGGGATGCCGTCGAGCGGGCCGAGGGCCTCGCCACGGGCGCGGCGTGCATCGGAGGCCTGGGCTTCCTTGAGCGCGTCGGGGTTGCGCACCACTAGGGCGTTGAGCTGGGTCGGCGTGTCGGCGCCGTCGTAGGCGTCGATGCGCGCCAGATAGGCCTGCACCAGCTCGACCGCCGTGGTCTGGCCGGCCTCGAGCGCGGCGCGCAGCTGGGCAATGGAAAGCTCGGTTACCTCGATCATGCGGTCACCGCTGGCTGTTGAAGGGGGTTGATCATATCGGTTCTCGGAGCGCTGTTTGTTACGCATTGAATGGGTTGCTGGCGGTTATTTTAGCCGCGTGCCGGCGTGGCCAGGCCCTTGACCACCGCCGGGCGGGCGACAAAGGCCTGCAACACCCGCTGCACATTGCTGAAGCGCTCGAACTCCACCAACTCGCCGGCCTCGTAGAAACCCACCAGGTTGCGTACCCAGGGGAATACGGCGATATCGGCGATGCTGTAGTCCTCGCCCATGATCCAGCTACGGCCTTGCAGGCGTTGTTCGAGTACGCCGAGCAGGCGCTGGGATTCGGCCACGTAGCGGTCGCGCGGGCGTTTGTCCGGGTAGTCCTTGCCGGCGAACTTATGGAAGAAACCCAGCTGGCCGAACATTGGGCCGATACCGCCCATCTGCCACATCAGCCACTGCAGGGTTTCGTAGCGCGTGGCGGGGTCCTGGGCCAATAGCTGGCCGGTCTTTTCCGCCAGGTAGAGCAGAATCGCCCCGGACTCGAACAGCGCCAACGGTTTGCCGCCTGGGCCGTTGGGGTCGAGGATCGCCGGGATCTTGTTGTTGGGGTTGAGCGAGAGGAATTCATCGCTGAGCTGATCGTTGCTGTCGAAGCTGACCAGGTGCGCTTCATAGGCCAGGCCGATTTCTTCGAGCATGATCGAGGCCTTGACGCCGTTGGGCGTGGGCAGCGAATAGAGCTGTAAGCGCTCGGGGTGCTGGGCGGGCCATTTCTGGGTGATCGGGTAGGCGGCAAGGGCTGACATGGGCGCTCCAGATTAGCTGGCAAAAGGCGCAGGATAGCGATAATTGGCCATTTGGTCAGGTCGCAGATTTTTCCCCGCGTGCAGAAATCGGTATGGTTGGGGCCTCTCAACCCCCGCGCACCGGAGAACCCCAATGAGCCTGCACGGCGAATACGACAAGCAGAATATCTTTGCCCAGATCATCCGTGGCGAAGCCCCTTGTTACAAGTTGTACGAGGATGAGGATGTGCTGGCCTTCCTCGATGTGTTTCCGCAGTCCTGCGGCCATACCCTGGTGATCCCCAAGCGTGCTGCGGCGCGCAATATTCTGGATATCGATGAAGGCAGCCTGGGCAAGGTGATGGCCGTGGTGCAGAAGCTGACCCGCGTGCTGATCGATGAGTTGGAGCCTGCCGGGGTGCAGGTGGCGCAATTCAATGGCGCGCCGGCCGGGCAGACGGTGTTTCATATTCATATGCATATCGTGCCGCGCTACGTCGGCGAGACGCTCAGTGTGCACGCCGGCGGCAAGGCGACCCCGCAAGAGCTGGCTGCGCTGCAGGCGCGTCTGCTCAAGCGTATCGCCGGCGGATAAACCCTGGTTGCGGCGGCGCAACAGTCGGTACTTGAGGCTGGGCACGCCAGGGGCAATACTCAAGCCGTTTTGCGTTATGTCTCTTGTTGCATCCTTGCGCCCATGGAGGGCTCCCATGCGTTTGATCTCTGCTGCATTAGCGCTGTCGATTCTGGCTGGTTGCTCATCCTGGCGTCCGGATGCGCAATATATTCGTCCGATACCCGAAGACCGCCTGCTGGGTTATCAGCACGCCCAGGCCGGGGGCGGACTGATAAAGGTCACCCGAGACTTCGGCGGAATGGGCAGTGGTTGTTATGTCGCCGTGCTGGTGGATCGCAAGGTGGCGGCGCGCATCGGCGTTGGCGAAGAAGCCAACTTCCAGGTGCCGATCGGCACGCGGGTGCTGGGCATCGGCATCGATGAAATGGACGACACCCTATGCGGCATGGGCCGCCTGCGCCGTGAACTGGCGGTGAAGGTGGAAGCCGGCTCGCAGCAGGACTTCCGCATCATCAGCCAGAACCGTGGTGGCTTCGACATCCTGCCGGAAACCCGCTAGCACTTGACGAAGCAGGCGGCCACTACCTGATTGGGTGCGGGCGCCGTCTCCCCCGCCTCGTGACCGTCTACCTAGGCAGCGCCGCTCGTTATCGCGCCTGAAGCAAGCATATTGGATCGATAGCTTGCGGCCTGTGCAGTGCCCCAGAACTTTCGTGCCCCTGTCGGCCAGCCAGCAGGCTGAATATTGAGCCGTTACAGGCGACGACTGGCGCGGTAACGGCGATGCCACTGCGGTTATTTAAAGAGCGTACGGCCTCCGAGGCGATGGCGGTTACCTATAGGCCCGAAGGCCCACCTGTGCGCGGTGTTATTGCCGCAGCCCTCTTTAATTACTTCGTGTGGCCGACTTTCGTTGGTAAAGCAGAAAATACAGGCGTGCTATGTGTGCTGGCGAACAGATGGGAGTGTTCGGCGCAGTTTTAATACGTGTGTGATGTTCTAGGCGCGTAGTGAGTGCATGGCTGATTCTTGTTTTAGAGAATCTGATTGCCTGGTTATCTGGAATCCAATAAATGCACAGAAATAATACGGGTCAAACTCGTGCGTGTGTGTCAGTGATTATTGATGCGTGCTGTGCTGGTTTTTTCGACGGTTAAGGCATTTACGGCGCTGTCAGAAAGCGGTTGTTAACGTTTAGTTACCGCTTAGTGGTGATTAATTAAGATAACAATCAACACCTTGGCTGAAAGTGCCCCAGTTAGTTGTACGGCGTTTGCATTATTGTACAGGCGGCAGGTAAAAGCTGTACAGCTGTTCAGTGCGCTAGATAAATAGGCGATCCGGCTGCCGAGCGTTCTGGCAGGCCGTTGACTGTAGCGAAAGGCTACGAATGGTGAGGTATGCGGCCGACTCTGAAATTAATGTCAGCGGTACGCAAACAGAACAATTTACGGGCTCAGATTAATCTGCGAGCCCGCCCAAGATGCCATGCATATTGGGGTGAAATATCAATTTTTACGCATTTTACAACGTTGCGTTTTTGAAGCGTGACACGAGAGTCTGCGGTTCATTGACAGATTCGTTTAAAAAATCAGGGCATGCCAAGGGGCATATAACGATGCAGAAAAAACTCATGACGGTTGCGCTAATGACACTGAGTTCGGGTGTTTTTGCCGCTCAGTTTCCCAGCGGTGGTAGTCAGTTACAACAAATTCCCCCATCCCCTAGCTTGCAAAAAGTAGAGCCCGAGATTCGTGTTGAACAAACTCAGGTGCCTGCCACCCCCGCAGATGAATCGGCGAAAATACAGGTCAATTCGCTACATTTGACCGGTCAGAGTCTGTATTCCGAAAGTGAACTACTCAGTCATACCGGGTTTACCGCCGGTGAAGAATTAAGTTTGGGACAATTGCAGCAGATGGCTGCGCGAATTGCCGCGTTCTATCATCAGAATGGTTATTTCGTCGCTCAGGCCTATCTGCCTGCTCAAGAGATCCAGCAGGGCGCCGTGACCATCGCGGTGGTTGAGGGTCGCTACGGCGATGTCAGCCTGCGCAACCAGAGCAATCTCTCCGATCGCCAGGCCAATAGCGCCCTCGATGGCCTGAATAGGGGTGATGTAATCGACTCGGCGCCGCTCGAGAGCCGACTGCTGCTGCTCTCGGACACCCCCGGCGTGAATGTCAGGTCGACCCTGGTGCCTGGAGCCTCTGTCGGTGCCGCCGATCTGATCGTCGATGTCACCCCGGGGCAAACCCTAACCGGCAGCGTCGACGCCGATAACGCCGGCAACTATTACACCGGTGAATATCGCCTCGGCGCGACCCTGAACATCAACAACCTGGCGGGCCAGGGCGACGTTGCCACACTGCGTGCGCTGACTACGTTCGATGGCTTGAACTATGGCCGTGCGGCCTACCAGATGCAGTTTGGCAAGGCGACCGCTGGGGTGGCCTACAGCCGCATGGAATATGAGCTGGGCAAGGACTTCAGTGGCCTGGACGCCAACGGCACGGCCGACGTTGCCAGCGTATTTGCCAGCTACCCGCTGATCCGTTCGCGCCGAAGCAACCTGTATGCCCAGGTGGGCTATGACTACAAAACCTTCGAAGACCGTATCGACGCGATTCCACTGGTGACTGACAAAAATATCCACGTGCTGATGGCCAGCCTGCACGGCAACCACCGCGATGATCTGGGGGGTGGCGGCCTGACGGCAGCCTCGCTGACCTGGTCGAGCGGTGTGCTCGATATCGAAACCCCCGCGGCGCATGACTTCGATGCGGCCACGGCGCGCACCAATGGTCATTACGACAAGCTGGCTGGGCAGATCTCGCGTCTGCAATACATCACCGACAGGGTTTCGCTGTATGGCGCGCTGAGCGGGCAAATCGCCTCGAAAAACCTCGACAGTTCGGAACAGATGTCCCTTGGCGGCATGTATGGCGTGCGCGCCTATCCCCAGGGTGAGGCCTTTGGCGATGAAGGTTATCTGGCGACCCTGGAGGCCAGATTGTTGCTGCCGCAGTTCTCCGAGCAACAGGTCGGCCAAGTACACCTGATCGGCTTTGTCGATGCCGGCTCCGTGACCGTCAACAAGGATCCCTGGGATGGTTCGGACAATAGCCGAACCCTCAGTGGCGCCGGTGTGGGCGTTAACTGGATCGACAACAACAACTTCTCTGTGAAGGCTTACTACGCGCACAAGCTGGGCAGTGAGGACGCAACCGCGGCTCCTGATTCGGACGGCCGCCTCTGGGTGCAGTTGGTCAAATACTTTTGATTACTGCATGCAGTCTGCGCAACGAACACGGGCCTGAACACGCCTGCATAACGCCTGTAACAGAGTAGGAAGACACCATGAATAATATTTACCAGTCGATCTGGAACGCCAAGAGCGGCACCTTTGTTGCGGCATCCGAGCACGCCAAGGGCGGCGGCAAGAAAACCGCCAGTGTCAGCAAAAGCAATATGAGCCGAGGCATGGTTTTTGCGCTCAAATCCCTCGCCGTTACGGTCATGCTGGCTGCCGGATGCAATGTCTACGCCCTGCCCACAGGCGGTCAGGTGTCGGCCGGCAGCGCCAGCATCACCGGGACTGCCGGTAGCACGACCATTACCCAAAGCACGCAGAATGTCAGTATTAACTGGCAGAGCTTCAATATTGGCGAGGGGGAGACGGTCAACTTCGTCCAGCCCAACAGCAGCGCCATTGCCCTCAACCGGGTATTGGGTTCCGACCCTTCGAGCATTCTGGGTAACCTCAACGCCAACGGTAAGGTGTTTCTGCTCAACCCCAATGGCGTGCTGTTCGGTCAGAGTGCGGCGGTCAATGTCGGCGGGCTGGTGGCCTCGACCCTGAGCCTCAGCGACAGCGACTTTATGGCCGGCAACTACCAGTTCGCCGGCAGCAGTGACGCTAGTGTGGTCAACCAGGGCACGATCAAGGCGGATGGCGGCTATGTCGCTCTGCTCGGGGCTAACGTCAGCAACCAGGGCACCATTCAGGCCAATCTTGGCAGCGTGGCCCTGGCGGCAGGCGATGCCATCACCCTCGATGTGGCCGGCGATGGCCTGCTCAATGTCGCGGTCCAGCAGGGCGCGGTAGAGGCGCTGGTGCAGAACGGCGGGATGATTCAGGCCGATGGCGGCAAGGTCTTGATGACCGCCCGTTCGGCCGGTGATCTGTTGCAGTCCGCAGTCAATAACACGGGTGTGATCCGCGCGCAGAGCATCGAAAATCGCAACGGCACCATCACCCTGCTGGGTGACATGCACAGCGGCACCATTAATCTGGGTGGCACCCTGGATGTGTCCGGCAGTGGCGCTGGGGAGAAGGGCGGCAATATCACGGCGACGGCGCAACAGGTTGGCCTGGTCGGTGCAAAAATCGATGCATCCGGCGCTGCGGGCGGCGGCAGCGTGCTGCTCGGCGGCGGTTATCAGGGCAAGAATGCCGCCGTGGAGAATGCCCGGGCCACCTTTATGAGTGCCGACTCCAGCATCAACGCCGACGCCATCACCGCTGGTGACGGCGGCACGGTGGTGCTCTGGGGCAATGAGTCGACCCGCGCCTACGGCACCATCACTGCCCGTGGCGGTGCGCAAGCGGGTAACGGTGGCCTGATCGAGACCTCCGGCGGCTGGCTGGACGTGTCGGGCATCAGGGTCAATACCAGCGCCGCGAATGGCCTGTTCGGCATGTGGTTGCTCGACCCGGCCGATATCACCATCTCCAGCGCGGCTACCTCAGGCGCCACGGCAACCGGCAACGTATTCGCCCCGGATTCCGGGGTCAACGTGGCCAATATCAATGTCGCTGATCTGGTAACCGCCCTGGGCGGTAGCAACATCACCGTGACCACGCAAAACACCGGTGCCAGCGGCAGCGGTAATGGCGACATCACTGTCCAGGACGCGATCACCTGGTCGGATCCGACCACCCTGACCCTGAACGCCGAGCGGGATATCAACGTTAACGCGGATATCACGGCCACCCTGGGCAGCCTGGAGGCCAACGCCGGGCGCAACATCAATGTCGATGCGGCCATTACCACCACTACGGGCGACCTGAGCTTTATCGCGGTCAATGATGTCAACGTCAACGCGGCCACCACCATTACCACCGGTAACCTGACCGCGGTGGCCGGGCAGAACGTCAACCTGAATGCGGCGATGACAGTCACCACCGGCGATGTCATCCTGCGTGCCGACAATGACGGTACCGGGCCGGGGGCCATCCTCGGCGGCACCGTGCTGATCACCTGCGGCAGCAACTGCATCACCATCGGCACGGGCGATCTGAGCATCCGTTTCAACCCGGTAAGCTACGCCCAGACCAATGCCGAGATTCTTGCCTACGGCTTGAACCTGACCGGTGGCGGTGTACTTGATGCCAAGGCCTGGGTGTTCGGCTTGGGCCAAGACAAGGTGTATGACGGCCTGCGCGATGCAACGGTCAGTGGTCTCGAACCCGATGTCACCAACACTGCGCCGCCGGTCGCCCTGGGCGCAGTCAGCAATGCGCTGTTTGACACCAAGGATGTTGGCGTTGAAAAGCTCATTACCTTTGAAAGCACTTTTTCCGATGCGGTCTTTGAGCTCTTCGCGCCGTTCGGCACGGCGCTTGGCACCTACGTCACCCGGGCCGATATCACCCCGGCACCACTGACCATTACCGCCAACGATGCCACCAAGGTATATGGCGAAACCCTTACTCTGGCGACGACGGCCTTCACCTCGGTAGGCCTGGTGGCGGGGGAGACCATCGGTGATGTGACCCTGACCAGCCCAGGGACGGTGGCAACGGCTTCCGTGGGCGGCAATCCCTATGCCATCACGCCCAGCAATGCGACCCCGGGTACCTTTGATCCGCGTAACTACAGCATCACCTATATCAACGGTTCGTTGTTGATTACCCCGGCACCGTTGACCATAACGGCTAACGATGCCACCAAGGTATTCGGTGACACGCTGGACTTGGGCACAACGGCCTTTACCTCGGAGGGCCTGGTGCTCGGAGAGGAAATTGGTGGTGTTACCCTGACCAGCCCTGGGACAGTGGCAACGGCGACTGTGGAGGGCAACCCCTATGCCATCACGCCCAGCGATGCGGTGCCCGGCACCTTCGATCCTGACAACTATGCGATCAACTATGTCGATGGCACCTTGTTGATCAGTGCCGCTCCGCCGGATTCCACCCCACCGGACGCCACTCCGCCGGATTCCACCCCACCGGACGCCACTCCACCGGACGCCACGCCAACAGACCCAACCCCGCCGGATCTGCCGACTGAAACGCTGCCGACCGAGACACTGCCTGGGGTCACCAGCCCAAGCACCACCAGTCCCTATGACGATGATACTGGTCGTGAATTTGTTGCTGCGCCGCCCCTCCTGGCCTCTGGTTTGAGCTTCACCACTGAGGGGGCAGGAATCAATCTGCAGGTTGCACAGTTGGATCGGTTAACGAGCCTGCCTGTCGCCACGGAGGAAGAGGAGCCGCCAGCGAGCTATGTGGCGCCGATCTACCCACCTAGGCAGGATCGTAACTAAGCAGTAGTGTTTATTCTCCTTTATCCAACCAGGGCCTTAGCGGGCCCTGGTTACATGGGCGCAACCAAGTCAATCGCAATGGTGCGGGGGTCGAGAATGAGCCGAAGGTTATGGGCGGGTTGCTTGTCCAGCACCTGGACAGCAGATCAACACAGCATTGCTCTGCTGCCCTTGCCTGCGCCAGCAGACGGCAGGTCCGCCGGATACAGCAGCAGGGGCGCTGCGCAACAACTCTGCCTGGGGCTGCTGCTTATTGCGGGCATTAGCGTCCAGCAACTGGCCTGGGCGGAGGATCCCTGGCAAGCCTTTACCCTGACTCATCCGCTGGCGGGGCAGCAGCCTCTGCCCAAGGAACCAGTCGGCGTGCCAGGTAGTACGCGCAAGCGGGCGAACTTCAAGGACGAACCAGTTTCCGTGTCCGCGCGGCAAACGGCCAACTGGGTGGTCGACTCCGGCGACAACCTTGGCATGCCCTTTATGATTGTCGACAAAGCGCAGGCTCGGGTCTTGCTGTTTGATGCAAGCGGTCAGCTCAGCGGTGCGGCCTCCGCGCTGCTTGGTCTGGCGGTGGGGGATGACTCGGTGCCCGGTATCGGATCGCGCAAGTTGTCCAGCATTCGTCCGGAGGAGCGCACCACTCCGGCAGGGCGCTTTGTGGTGTCGTTGGGACGCAACCTCAAGGGCAAGGAAATTCTCTGGATCGACTATGAAAATGCCATCTCGCTGCACCGGGTCGCCACCGGCAATGCGAAAGAGCGCCGTGCCGAGCGCTTGGCGTCGGCGGATATCCACGACAAGCGGATTTCCTATGGCTGCATTAATGTTCCGGTGGCGTTTTTCGACCGTCTGGTAAGCCCAACCTTCAGTGGTACCAATGGCATTGTCTATGTGCTCCCGGAAACACGGGAAAACCACACAGTCTTCAGCTCCTACTATGCGGTCGAGTGATTTGGGGTGGCTGGTGGGGCCGACCTGAAGGGGTTTAAGGCGCCAGGTAAGCCACTGCATCGCTCGCCTGCACTTTTCCTTGGCCTGCGCGGCCTGTGGGCGCAGGTGCCAGCCTTGCTGGGTGAGCGTAAAACAGCTTGAGGCATAGCCCTAAGTAGCTGGCAATGGCACCTAGCGATACCGCGCCACTATGGCGTCGAATTCGCCAGCCTGTTTCATCTGCACCATGGCGCGCAACAGGGCCATGGTCGGCACATCCTGGGCGTCACGGATGATGCAGGCAATCGGTTCGGCGGCCACTTCGCTGAGGCTGTGGAGTTTCTGCTCGGGTGCTTGCTGGCGGTTAAACCAGTGCAGCGAGAGTTCGTTGCTGATGGCGTAGCGGTAGCGTCGGGCGCTGAGTTTGAGCAACACCTGATGCTGGGTGCGGGCGTCTTCGCGTTGGATCTGCTTGCTGGCAAACAGCGGTTGTAGGCGCGGATAGGTGAAGCCGAGCACGGTGCCCAGGCGTTCATTAAGCAGCTGTTCGGGTTGCAGTCGTTCGGGAGTAACCCCTGCCAGCACATCGCGCTGGGTCATAAAGGGCAGGCTCCAGATATAGCGATAGTGGCCGCTGTTGACCCAGTTGGGGCTGACGTAGCAGCGCACGTCGATCTCGCCGGCTTCCAGGGCCTGTTGCACACGCAGTCGCGGCATCAACAGCATCTCGGCCTGACGCCCAACCTTGGCGGCCAGGCGCTGATGCAAATCGACCAGAATACCTTCCACGGCCTGGCCGTTTTCGATACGCACCATGGGCATGGCCCAGCTGTCGTTGATCGAGAAGCGCAGCGCCCGCTCGCTGGCGAATGAAGCGCCGCTCATCGTGAGCAACAGCAGGGCAGGCAACAGCTTGGGCACCGGGGCGGATCCTTTGCGGTGTGGGCGGTTCAGCGGGTCATCGGCAGGGCGGCGCCCATCAGGGCAAACAGCCCGCCACAGCAGCGGTTGAAGCCTTTGCCGCTGCGTTGCAGCCAGGGTCGAACGCGATGGGCCATGCGCGCCAGCAGGTACTCGACGCTGCCTTCGACCACGGCAAAGGTCAGCGCCATGCTGGCGAACTGCAGCCAGAGATCACCGCTAGGGTCGAGAAACTGCGGCAAAAATGCGCCGAAAAACAGGATCACCTTGGGGTTGGACAGCGCCGACAGCAGGCCCTGGCGAAACAGCGTGAAACCGCTGCGTGCGGCGGCTTTATCGGCCACTGCGAGGTGCAAGGGCGGCGCACGCCAGAGTTGGATGCCGAGCCAGATCAGGTAGGCACCGCCGAGCCATTTGAGAAGGGTCAGGGCCTGCGCCGAGGCTTGCAGCAGGGTGCCGATACCGAGCATCGACAAGGCCATCAGCAGGGTAAAGCCCAGTACCCCGCCGCTGATGGTAAACAGGGTTTTGCGATGGCCGTACAAAGCACCATGGCTGAGCGCGAGCAGGCCGTTGGGGCCAGGGGTCAGTGCCAGGCCAAGTACCGCCGTGACAAAAAGCAGCCAGGTATGCAGCGCCATAAGACCGGTATCCAGAAACGGGAGGGTGCAGGGCAGCGCCTGCGTGCCTGTGTTTTTTCATGCGGTGACTGGATAGTCAAGCGGCCTTCAGTCGCAGTGGCGAATAGGCAGAGGCAAAGGTCCTGCCCGCGAAGGCAGGACCGGGGCTATCAGCGGTTGGCTTCCTTGAAGTTATCGTCGGACGGCTCCTTGGTGTAGGCGCCCTGATCGTGCACCAGTTTCTTGCTGCCATTCATCAGGGTGGTGATGCGGCTGTCACTGGTTTTTGCCGAGGCGGCCTGGTTGCTGGTGCCGGTAATCAGCGGCGGGTTGCTGCTGAACGACCACAGGTAGTGCCAAACCGCTGCGTTGTGTTTTTCCACCTGCTGAACCGAGCTGAAATACCAAGGCTTGAGTTCGCTAAAGGCTGTCATGTTCATCAGGCCGGTGTTGCTGTCGCCCACAAACACAGTGCTGGTCACGGATGAGGTGCGGTAAGCCTCAAAGATCACGCCTTTGCTCTTCAACTCGCTGACGTAGTTGCGCGAGACCTCGCCCACCCACTTGTTGCCCAAATAGCTCTTGGCGTAATTGGAGTAGAAGGGGTCGAGCAGGGCGACGCGCTTGGGCAGCAGCTTGCTGTTAAGGGTGCCGGCGCTGACGGCATCGCTGATTTTTTTGGTCAGCACGATGGCCAGTTGGTTACCCAGGGAGTGACCGGCAATGCGGATATTGCTACCGCTGTAGCCAGCCAGGTTGTCTTTATAGCTATTGAAGAACAGATCGCCGACTGACTGGCTGGGGCCGTTACTGTAAACGCCGCTGCTGTTGCGCCAGCGCATGGCACGCGGGCCGCTGGCGGTCCAGATCTTGGCTTCGGCATCCTTCACTTCGCCTTCATCGGCAAACTGGTTCCAGTACATCACGCCAACGTTGTAGCCCGCGGCAAGCCAGGCGTGGGCCAGGTCCAGGTCGGGGCCGCCGGCATCCTTGCGGTTGAAGGTTTCGCGGTTTTTAGCCTGCGATGAGCCATTTTGCCAGCCGTGGATATAGATCATGGTCGGTTTGCTGGCCACGTAATAGGCGTTGCTCTGGCCGGGTACGGCCTTTTGCCAGCTGTCGCCATAGCCGAACCAGTACAGGCCGTGGTCGAGATTCTGAAAGGTGCTGTCGGGGAACACGCCAACGGCAGCCTGGCTCAATGGGGCAAAACTCAGCACCAGCAATAAAAGCAGCTTGCGCATGACGGAAACCTTTCTTGTTATTAGGGAAAGGTCAGCATATAGATTGTCCGACAATCAGCCATCACCCGGACGGGTGAGGCTGTTGCAGGCCCTTCAAGCATCGGCTGGCAGGCGTTAATGGGATGTGTCTTGCGCCACGTTGTGCGCATCTTTGCCTCAATAGCCGTCACTTTGTTGCCGGCGGCCTGACGTGCTGAGCGGACGAAGTCACCCAGGCTGTGGCAAACTCCGTGGCTCGTAACAGGACGTTTCACGGATCGAGTTTGCTGAGCCTGTCAGCCGTTTTTCTGCCCATGGCCTAGCCTGCCCTGGGCCTATTGCATAACTGGCCGCTGCCTGCGGCGAAGAACAAGAGGAATGACTGTGCATAACGTCGTCATCAGTGGTACCGGCCTCTATACCCCGGCAAACAGTATTTCCAACGATGAGCTGGTCGAGTCGTTTAACGCCTTTGTCCAGCTATTCAATGCCGACAACGCCGCGGCCATCGCCAACGGTGAAATCGAAGCGCTGAGCGAGTCGAGCAGCGGCTTTATCGAAAAGGCCTCGGGCATCAAGAGCCGCTTTGTCATGGACAAGGCCGGCATCCTCGATCCCCAGCGCATGGCGCCGCGCATTCCGGAGCGCAGCAATGAAGACTGGGGCATCCTCTGCGAAATGGCCGTTGGCGCCGCCAAGGATGCCATGGCCCGTGCCGGCAAGAGCGCCGCCGATATCGACGGGGTGATAGTCGCGTGCTCGAATTTGCAGCGCGCCTACCCGGCCGTGGCGATTGAAGTGCAGGCCGCGCTGGGCATCCAGGGTTTCGGCTACGACATGAACGTGGCCTGCTCCTCGGCCACCTTCGGCATCCAGACGGCGGCCAACAGCGTGCAACTGGGCCAGGCCCGGGCGATTCTGATGGTCAACCCGGAAATCTGCACCGGCCACCTGAACTTCCGTGACCGCGACAGCCACTTTATTTTCGGTGACGCTGCCACGGCGGTGATCATCGAGCGCGCCGACCAGGCCACCTCGAACTACCAGTTCGATATCGTCGGCACCAAGCTGATCACCCAGTTCAGCAACAACATCCGCAATAACTTCGGCTTCCTCAACCGCTGTGCGGAAGAGGGCGTTGGCGCGCGCGACAAGCTGTTCGTCCAGGAAGGCCGCAAGGTGTTCAAGGATGTCTGCCCGATGGTCGCCGAGCTGATTGCCGCACACCTGGCCGAAAACCAGCTGAACGTCGGCGACGTGAAGCGCTTCTGGCTGCACCAGGCCAACCTCAATATGAACCTGCTGATCGCCCGTAAGCTGCTCGGCCGCGACGCCGAGCCGGGCGAGGCGCCGGTGATTCTCGATACCTACGCCAACACCAGCTCGGCCGGCTCGGTGATCGCCCTGCACAAATACCAGGAGGACCTGCCGAGCGGTGCCCTGGGCGTGCTCAGCTCGTTCGGTGCCGGCTACTCGATTGGTAGCGTGATCCTGCGTAAGCATTAATGGAGTACCCGGCCGATCAGGCACTGCTGACTCGTCTGCGGGCAGGCGAGCAAAAGGCCTATCGCGAGCTGGTTGCCACCTATCAGGGGGCGATGCGCGCGGTGGCCTTTGCGATTGTCGGCAGCCGCAATGCCGATGAAGTGGTGCAGGACGCCTGGCTTGCCGTGGTGCGCAGCCTGGATGGTTTTCAGGCGCGTTCCAGCCTGAAAACCTGGCTGCTGACCATCACCGCCAACACCGCGAAAACCCGCCTCAAGGGCAATCGCCGCGAAGTGCTGCTCGACGATATTCCTGCGCCCCACGGCAGCATTGGCGATGAGCGTTTCAGTGCGGATGGCCATTGGCTGCTGGCGCCGTATGCCTGGCATCACGACTCCCCGGAGGCGCTGCTGACCGAGGATGAATTGCGCCAATGCCTGGAGAAAACCCTGGCCAGCCTGTCCGAGCTACAGGGCAGCGTGTTGCACCTGCGTGAGCGCGAAGGGCTGGAGTTGGAGGAGATCTGTAATCTTTTGCAGGTCTCGCTCTCCAATGTGCGGGTGCTGCTGCACCGCGCGCGGCTCAAGGTATTCGCCACCCTGGAGCATTTTGAGGAGACCGGCCAATGTTGAGCTGCAAGGAGTTGGTGGCCCACTCCAGCGAATTTCTTGATGGCCAGCTGGGCTTGCGCCAGCGCCTGTCGGTGCGCCTGCACCTGGCCATGTGTCAGCACTGCCGGCGCTTTATCCGGCAGATGCGCCTGAGCCAGTTGGTACTACGCCAGCTGCCGCCCGGGCAGAGCGCCGAGCTGGATGCCTTGGCCGCCAAGCTGGCCGAATTGCGCCGCAATAATTCCTGATCGCCAGGCTCTGGCCTGACTCACTACTGATTTATTCGTCGGCCTGCGCCGCTTTTAGCGCCTCATAAGCCGGCGCGGCATAGATGCCGACTTCCACCGCCAGCGCCATCACCCGCGCCAGGTCAGTGCTGTACACCAGCACGGCCTGCAGCGCGTCGTCCAGCGGCTCGCTGAAGTCCAGCAACACATAACCCTGGGTTTCCGGGCTGAGGCTGGAAAGTTGCACCTGGATGCGGTTTAGCGCTTTCAGCGCCTCGACTTTCATCAACTGCTTGGGTTTGAGCACAAAGCTCACCTGCGGGCCAAACGACTCGCTGATCTGCTGGAACAACGCGTCATAGCTGTCGGCCTGGAACAGCACGGTGTCCGGCAGGCTGCCGACCACCATCCACTCGCCCAATGGGATCGGGAAGCTGTCGTCGTAGTTGATATCCGGATTGGCGGCGAGGAATGCCTGCGGGTCGGCATAGGCTTGCGCCGCTTCATCGGCGATGCGCGCGACTTCTTCGGCCAGCATGCAGCCCGAGCTTATTTTGCTGATCAGTTCTTCGAGCTGGGCTTTCATTTGGGTCATCCTGCTGCATCAAAAGGCCTGCAAGGATAGCCGCAAATGCTCGTCAAAGCTGCATCTAGGCCTTTTCGCAGGCGTGCCGCGTGGGTTCTTTTGATGTGCTGCATGGGGCCATCTGTATGCTAGCGTACAGACATAAAAACAGCCTGGAATATGCTGGTTGATGCAGCCCAGGCTCTGTTAGGGGCGCGCGCATATCGTCAGCAGGTTTTCGATCGGAGATGTAGATGTCCGTAACGCCCCGTCCGCAGCAAAACCACCTGCTTTACGCTCTGCCCACTGAGGTGCTGGAGCGCCTGTTGCCGCACCTTGAATGGGTGGACATGCCGCTCGGCATGGTGCTCTACGAGTCGGGCGACACCTTGCGCCATGTCTACTTTCCCACCGACGCCATCGTCTCCTTGTTGTATGTGATGGAAAGCGGCGCATCGGCGGAGATTTCCGTGGTGGGTAATGACGGGGTGATTGGCGTGGCGCTGTTTATGGGCGGTGAAAGCACCACCAGTCGCGCCATTGTGCGCAGCGCCGGCAGCGCCTATAGGGTCTCTGGTAAACGCTTCAAGGAAGAGTTCAACCGCCATGGCGAGATGCTCTACCTGATGTTGCGCTACAGCCAGGCGCTGATTACCCAGATGGCGCAGACGGCAGTGTGCAACCGTCATCACGCGATTGATCAACAGCTGTGCCGCTGGCTGCTGCTATCGCTTGATCGGTTGTCGGGCAGCCAATTGGCCATGACCCAGGAGTTGATCGCCAATATGCTTGGCGTGCGCCGCGAGGGCGTCAACGAGGCTGCCGGCAAGCTGCATCGCCAGGGTGTGATCGACTACAGCCGCGGGCTGATTAGCGTGCTTGATCGTGACAAGCTGGAGAGCTTGTGCTGTGAGTGCTACGCCGCGGTCAAACGTGAAACTGACCGTTTACTGCCTTATAAAGTGGCGCACTCAGAGCGTTGATCTGTTGGGCGCAGTTAACAGGTTAATGCCCAGGCTTGAGTGCCGCAGAGCACAGAGCCTTAGCCGTCTGATCGAAGGGCGGCGAGTAAACAACGCAAACAACTCCTCAAATGTAGCGAGCCGGTGGAGCTGGTTTTTTGGCAGCGTGTTGCATAAGGCTAATCAGCCGATTCGCCCTGTGTATTTGGGCGCCCCTGCTGGCGCCGTTAAGGCCATGCATAGCAGCGCCCTTGTAGTTGAGCAACGCTCTGACTTGCTCTGGCAGCCGTACCTATTATCCGTGGAAAAACATACCCAAGGGTCTGTGGCGGAGTATCCTCCAAAGCTCCTGTTCCATGAGCGCCACCATGCCCACTAAAACCTCGTCCGAGCCCCAGCAGAATCACCTGCTGGCGGCGTTGTTACCCGATGTTCAACGGCGTTTGTTCCCGCACCTGGAATTGGTGCAATTGCCCTTGCGTGCAGTTTTATATGAGTCTCGGCGCCCGATGCGCCACGTTTACTTTCCTACTGACTCGATCGTCTCGTTGCAATACTTGATGGAAAACGGGGCGTCTACTGCGATTTCCGTAGTGGGCAACGAGGGGTTGCTCGGCATCACGCTGTTTCTGGGCGGCGAAAGCACGCCGAGTCGCTCACTGGTACAGAGTGCCGGTTATGCCTATCGACTCCCCAGGGTACGGGTGAAGGAGGAGTTCAACCGACACGGGCAGCTGTTGTTGCTGATGCTGCGTTATACGCAGGCGCTTATTACGCAAGTTTCGCAGACCGCTGTGTGCAACCGACACCACTCAATCGATCAGCAACTCTGTCGCTGGCTCTTGCTGTCCATGGATCGTCTATCCCATGAGCGCTTGACCATGACCCAGGAATTTATCGCCAACATGCTCGGCGTTCGCCGCGAGGGCGTCACCCAGGCCGCGTTGAAGTTGCAGCAACTCGGGGTGATTTCCTATTCGCGCGGCCTGATCAAAGTCCTCGACCGGCCGAGGCTTGAATCGCTGAGTTGCGAGTGCTACGCCACTGTGAAAAGGGAAACGGATCTGCTGCTTGATTACGTTCCGCAGCGCCAGGTGATCAAGAATCCCGATACCATCCCCACGGCGACGCTTAAAACGCCTTAATTGAGGGCAACCCTGAAGCTCGCCAAACAGGCCGTTTTTAACGCAGTATTGCCGGCGCAGGTAGTTTTTCAACGGCCTGCTAAGGGGCTTCTGACGTAGCCCGGCAGGTCTGGTTGCCTTCAGCCTGGGCTGATGTTGCAAGCGGCAACTCGATCAAAAATGATCAGATTACCCGCGTCTCTCAGGGCTTCTTGCACGGCTTTGCGCTGGATGATGGGGCGCGGATTGCGGTGTCGGGTAACTGCGATAATCGCCCGGGGCAGGCAAGCTTAGGCTCGATGCTGGATGGTTTTCGGGTTTGCTGATCATCATCCAGGGGACTCGGGATGAGGGTCGGAATGCCGGGAGCAGGGTGAATCGCAGATCGAAGCTGACCAGGCCTTGGCGGTCCGGCGGGTTCAGGTCGACGGTGATCGCGTCCGTAGGCGCCTTGCGCTGTATTCAGCCCTGCAGGGCTTACCCCAGGCGGGTAAACCACCCAATCGAGAAGGGGCCGTCTTGCGCCCTTTCCAGCACGTCCTCCACGGTGGCGGCATCGTCCGCATTGCCAGTCATGATCTCAGTCCTCTTTGCGCAACAGTGCGCAGGGCCCTCAGGCAGCGTGTTGCCGATATGGCGGTAAGCCTCGTGGGTAAGTGGTGTGCGCGCCTAGAACCGCAGCTTTGGCCGAGGCTGCTCATCGGGCTGCTCTGCCTTTTCTGTCGGGCTGATCCAGCGGTTGCTTGGCAGCGGTATGCTGCTGGTGCGCTCAGGCTCTTCTGCTGTGGGGCGCAGCCTCGCGTTATACAGATCGTTGCGCTCTGCAGGCTTGGTGGTTGGCGCCTGTTGCGGCTCATGGCTGAACACGCCAGGTGCAAACACCTCGGCATAGGCGTTGCCGGTCAAGAGTGCTGCCAGGATCATGGCGCTGCTGCGGGCTATCGCGTGGCTGTATCTAGGCCTGTGCATGTTATTTCTCGACGCTAGTGAACGTTTACCAAGTGCCTTTTCCAACGCACAACGTCCTGCCGCGGCGATTTGCCCGCGCTAACGTCGACAACTGCAACATGGTGACGGCCCATTAAAGGGCGGGTATCAGTGGTTAAAAAGGCGCCGCGCAGCCGTGGCTAAACCTGGCCGTTTGGGCGTGGTTATGGGGTGGCGCTGGGCAGGTATGCTCATAATTACCTCTATAGGTTCTGTACGAACTGTGCCGGTGTTTTGCACGACGACTTTTCGTAGAGAACCTTGCGAATCCCATGCGGGCGCAAATACGCAGGCGTAGCTTCAAATATAGGGATTGCTCAGGCCCTGTCAGTGCGCTATCGCACTTAAGCGCGCCGGCTGGTGGCGCTTAAAGCCTGTCGGGATTACCCGGTCGGGCTGCTAGACTAGCGCACTTTTCACCGCCCGATCATTTTCTGGAGCCCCTTGTGAGCCCGCGCATTCACCCTTTGGCCGGTCAGCCGGCGCCTGCTTACCTGTTGACCGATATTTCTGCGCTGTTGGCGGCCTATTTTGAGCTGCAGCCGGACCTCTCTGTGGCCAGCCAGCGCGTGGCCTTCGGCACCTCTGGACATCGTGGCAGCTCCCTGGCCCGCAGCTTCAACCAGGCGCATGTGCTGGCGATCAGCCAGGCGATCTGTGATTACCGCAGTAGTCAGGGCATCAGCGGCCCGCTGTTTATCGGTGCCGATACCCATGCGCTGTCGCAGCCGGCGCTGGACAGTGCGATTGAAGTGCTGGCGGCCAATGGCGTGCAGACCATGATTTCCGCTGGCGGTGAGCTCACCCCGACGCCGGCGATCAGCCAGGCCATCCTGGTGCATAACCAGGGCCGCAGTTCTGGCCTTGCCGATGGCATTGTCATCACCCCCTCGCACAATCCGCCGGACAGCGGCGGCTTCAAGTACAACCCCAGCAATGGCGGGCCGGCCGACAGCGATATCACCACCTGGGTGCAGAACCGCGCCAATGCATTGCTCGAAGGCGGCCTGCGTGAGGTCAAACGCATGCCCCTGGCGCAGGCGCGACAGGCGGCCAATGTGCAGGAATACGATTACCTCAGCGCGTATGTGAATGACCTGGGCAAGGTCATCGACTTCGCCCCGATTCGCGCTGCCGGCTTGCGTATGGCCGTCGACCCATTGGGCGGCGCTGGCGTGCATTACTGGGGGCGTATCGCCGAGCAGTACGACCTCAATCTGCATGTGGTGAGCGAGATCATCGATCCGCAGTTCGCCTTTATGAGCCTGGATTGGGACGGGCAGATTCGCATGGACCCATCGTCCAGCCATGCCATGCAGCGCCTGATCGGCCTGAAGAACGGCTACGACATCGCCTTTGCCTGCGACACCGACTACGACCGTCACGGCATCGTCGCGCCGAGCGTTGGCCTGCTGCCGGCCAACCACTTCCTCAGTGTGGCCATCGATTACCTGTTCCAGCACCGTCCGCAGTGGAGTGCCACGGCGGCGGTGGGCAAAACCCTGGTCAGCAGCGCGATGATTGATCGCGTCGCGGCACGCCTGGGTCGCCCACTGCAGGAAGTGCCGGTGGGCTTCAAATGGTTTGCCGGCGGCTTGTTCGACGGTTCCTTAGGCTTTGGCGGCGAAGAAAGCGCCGGGGCGACCTTGCTGCGTCGCGATGGTCGGGTCTGGACCACCGACAAGGACGGTATCGCCCTGGCGCTGCTGGCTGCGGAGATGACCGCCGTGAGCGGGCGTGACCCTGGCGAGCTGTACCAGGGCCTGAGTGATGAGTTCGGCGCGATTTATGCCGACCGCGTCGACGCGCCGGCTACAGCTGCGCAGAAGAAGGCCCTGGGCCAACTTTCGCCGGCGCAGATCGAGAGCCGCGAACTGGCCGGCGACGCCATCATCCAGGTGCTCGACAAGGCGCCGGGTAACGGCGCGGCGATTGGCGGGATCAAGGTGATCAGCGAAGGCGGCTGGTTTGCCGCGCGGCCATCCGGTACCGAGGACATCTACAAGATCTACGCCGAGAGCTTCCGCGATGCGGCGCACTTGCAGCGCATCTTCAGTGAGGCGCAGCAGATCGTTGATGGGGCACTGGTCGCCGAATAGGGTTGCACCCATTGGTGCGGTAGCGCACTGACGGCGGCCACGGTGGCGTACAGAATGACAGTGCGCTTGGGTGCCACTTGGCCACCTGTTGTTTCGGCGTGCTGCAGTGACTCGTCAGGGAGAACGCCATGAGCCTGGGTACCATTCTATTGATCGTGCTGATTCTGCTGTTGGTCGGCGCCATACCGGCCTGGCCACATAGCCGGAGCTGGGGCTACGGGCCTACGGGCGGCTTGGGCGTAGTGGTGATGGTGTTGTTGGTGTTGCTGTTACTGGGCCGTATTTAACACTGCCATAGCCACATACGTAGAGGAGCGGGCTTGCCCGCGAATTGATGTCGACGCAAAAGCATCGCGGCCAAGGCCGCTCCTACAGGTAGCGCCGAACCTGCCAGCACTGATCGGCTCGCCTGATGTGTCCCTTCCACCTGACCGGGTCAGGCGTTAGTCTGCGCAGCGTATCCCCCGCTGTGGTCGTCGCATGCACCGTCTGGATCTGAAAATTCGCCTGCATAACGGCAGCGATATTGCCATCGGCCCCGGCAAGGCCGAGCTGTTGGCGGCCATCGCCCAGCACGGTTCGATCAGCGCCGCCGCACGCGCCATGGGCATGTCCTATCGGCGCGCCTGGCTGCTGGTGGAAACCATGAACCGCAGCTTCAAACAGCCGCTGGTCAGCACCCTGGCCGGCGGCAAGCACGGTGGTGGGACGCTACTGACCGAAACTGGTGAGCTGGTGTTGCAGCGCTATCGTGCGCTGTGTGCGCAAGCATCGGCCGCGATTGAGAGCGACTGTGCGGAGCTTGCCGAGCTATTGGCCGAGCCTGCTGCCGAGGGCTGAGTCCGCGTTCTTAGCGCAGCTGCGCTTCGGCCAGGGTCAGGCTGCGTGGAATGCGCGAAGCATCCCAGTGCTGGCTGGCCCAGCGCAGCAGCTCAACGGGCTGACCGTAACTGGCGTCGTCCGGCAATGTCTGGCCCAGTGCGCGCAGGGCGCGGATCAGCAATGGCGTGGCCTGATCGGCCGGCAGCGGCGGCGAGCGGTAGGACTTGCCGAGCTTGTGGCCATCCGGCTGGATAATCAGCGGTACGTGCAGGTAGCGCGGTTGCGCGAAGCCGAGCAGCTCCTGCAGGTACAGCTGGCGCGGGGTGGAGTCGAGCAGGTCGGCGCCGCGCACCACATCGGTGACGCCCTGCCAGGCATCATCCAGCACCACCGCCAGCTGATAGGCATACAGGCCATCGCGGCGGCGAATCACAAAATCGCCGACCTCGCGGCCCAGGTGCTGGCGGTAATCACCCTGCACCCGGTCGACAAAGTGGTAGCTCAGCTCCGGTACGCGCAGACGAATCGCCGCATCGGCAAAGCCATGGCCGGCATTGCGGCAGGTGCCGGGGTAGATGCCGTTACTGCCTTCCAATTGCTTGCGTGAGCAGGTGCAGGCGTAGGCCAGGCCCTGGCTAAGCAGGCGTTCGACCAAAGCGGCGTATTCCTCGTGGCGCGCGCTCTGGCGCACCAGTTCGCCATCCCACTGCAAACCGTAGCGTTCCAATGTGCTGAGAATGGCACTTTGCGCCCCCGGCACTTCCCGTGGCGGGTCGAGGTCTTCCATACGCAGCAGCCAGCGGCCGTTTACCGCTCGCGCGTCGAGGTAGGACGCCAGGGCTGCGACCAGCGAGCCGAAGTGCAGATAACCGCTCGGGGTGGGGGCGAAGCGGCCGATATAGGCGGGTGTGTTCATCTGTGGCGCACACAGGGAGGCAGAAACTACAGAGGGTGCCGAAGCACCCTCTGGGTCAGATCAGGAACCGATCTGCTTTTCCTTGATTTCCGCCAGCGTCTTGCAATCGATGCACAGGGTGGCGGTGGGGCGGGCTTCGAGACGGCGGATGCCGATTTCGACACCACAGGACTCGCACCAGCCGTAGTAGTTGTCTTCGATCAGCTGCAGGGTTTCGTCGATCTTCTTGATCAGCTTGCGCTCGCGATCACGGGCACGCAGTTCCAGGCTGAATTCTTCTTCCTGGCTGGCGCGGTCCGCTGGATCGGGGAAGTTGGCCGCTTCGTCCTGCATATGGTGCACAGTACGGTCGACTTCCTGCATCAACTCAAGCTTCCACTTGTTGAGGATGCCGGTGAAGTGGGCGCGCATCGGCTCACCCATATATTCCTCGCCCTTTACTTCTTTATAGGGCTCGAAACCACGAGTCAGTTGGCTGCTTTTTGCTTTTGCTTTGGTGGGCATGGATGACCGCCTCTCACTCTCTCTAATCCACTGCGCAGGACGGTGTCCCTTGCCGATTCTACGTCACGTAGAACTGGCCCTGCGGCTGCAAGCGGGCGAACTTACCAGAACAACTCGGCCTGCGCCACTCCCGGTTGTCGAAGCTGCGCCGGGTATGCTTTAGAATCCGCGCCTTATCTTCCAGGCAGGCAGTCCCATGGTCCCGTCCTACAGTGCGCGCAGCCGCGCCATAGAACCTTTTCACGTGATGGCGTTGCTGGCCCGTGCCAATCAGTTGCAGGCCGACGGCCATGATGTGATTCACCTGGAAATCGGCGAGCCGGATTTCACCACCGCCGCGCCGATTGTCGCCGCCGGTCAGGCCGCTCTGGCCGATGGCCATACCCGCTACACCGCCGCGCGCGGTTTGCCGGCCCTGCGCGAGGCGATTGCCGGTTTTTATGCGCAACGCTATCAATTAAGCATAGACCCAGAGCGCATCCTGATTACCCCGGGAGGCTCGGGGGCCTTGTTGCTGGCCGCGAGCCTCTTGGTCGACCCAGGCAAGCACTGGCTGCTGGCCGATCCGGGTTACCCCTGCAATCGGCACTTTCTGCGTCTGGTGGAAGGCGCGGCGCAGCTGGTTCCGGTGGGCCCGGAGGTGCGTTATCAGCTGACCCCCGACCTGGTCGCACGCTATTGGGATCAGGACAGCGTTGGCGCGTTGGTGGCGTCCCCAGCCAACCCCACCGGCACCCTGTTGTCGCGCGATGAACTGGCCGGGCTGTCCCAAGCGCTGAAAGCGCGTGGCGGGCATCTGCTGGTGGATGAGATCTACCACGGCCTGACCTACGGCGTAGACGCCGCCAGCGTGCTGGAAGTGGATGACGAGGCCTTTGTGCTCAACAGTTTTTCCAAGTATTTCGGCATGACCGGCTGGCGCCTGGGCTGGCTGGTGGCACCACCGGCGGCGGTGGCGGAGCTGGAGAAGCTGGCGCAAAACCTCTATATCAGCGCGCCGAGCATGGCTCAGCATGCCGCGCTAGCCTGCTTTGCACCGCAGACCCTGGCGATCCTCGAGCAGCGCCGCCATGAGTTTCAGCGCCGCCGTGATTTCCTCCTGCCGGCACTGCGTGAGCTGGGCTTCAAGATTGCCGTGGAGCCAGAGGGCGCCTTCTATTTATATGCCGATATCAGCGCCTTCGGCGGCGATGCCTTTGCCTTCTGCCAGCACTTTCTGGAAACCGAGCATGTGGCCTTTACCCCGGGCCTGGATTTCGGCCGCTATCAGGCCACGCAGCATGTGCGTTTTGCCTACACCCAGGACCTGCCGCGCCTACAACAGGCGGTTGACCGCATCAAACGTGGCCTGATCAGTTGGCAGGCCCATGCAGTTTGAGCCGCCGCTGGAAGAAGGGCGGCTGCTGCGCCGCTACAAGCGCTTTCTCGCTGATATCGAGACCGCCAGCGGCGAGCTATTGACCATCCACTGCGCCAATACCGGCTCGATGCTTAATTGCATGGCCGAAAATTCGCAAGTCTGGTTTAGCCGCAGCAACGACCCCAAGCGCAAGCTGCCGGGCACCTGGGAGATCGGTGAAACACCGCACGGGCGTTTGGCGGTGATCAACACCGGGCGCGCCAATGCCCTGGTGGAAGAAGCCCTGCGCGCCGGGCTGATCAGCGAGCTGAACGGCTTTACCCACCTCAAGCGCGAAGTGCCTTACGGCCAGGAACGCAGCCGGATCGACTTCCGTCTGGACTACCCGACAGGCGCGGCGTTTGTCGAAGTGAAGAGTGTCACCCTGGGCTTTGCCGACAGTCGCGTCGCGGCCTTTCCCGATGCGCGCACCGAGCGCGGCAGCAAGCACCTGCGCGAACTGGCCGTGCTGGCCCGTGCCGGTACCCGTGCGGTGCAGCTGTATTGCGTCAACCTGACGGATATCGATGCGGTACGCCCGGCCGAGGAAATCGACCCGGCCTATGCTGCTGCCCTGTGCGAGGCGGTGAGCGCCGGAGTTGAAGTATTGGCTTATGGCGCGGCGATCAGCGCGCAGGAGGTGCGGTTGATCAAGCGTCTGGATGTGCTGCTTTAAATATCTGCCCCGTGGCGGCAGGGGCTTGATGGGCGTCAGGCACCGCCCGTCCGGGCCGTCGATGACGACCGGGGCGGGTGGCAGACGTTGGGAGGATGGCCCCTGGGACAAGGGGCCGAGGGGGAATCAGAAGCGGTAGTTGACGCCCAGGGTCAGGGTGCGGCCGGGTGCTGGCTGACGGCCCCAGGGGCTGGTGTCGATACCGCGGAAGTAATACTCGCGGTCGAACAGGTTGCTGACCCCGGCCGAGGTGGTCAGCAGACTGCCGTCGTCGAGCTTGAACTCGCGCTCGATGGCGGTGTTCCACAGCCAGTAGGCGGGCAACTCGCCGACGGTGGCATTGGCGTCCTCTTCATGGCTATTGGCCGCGTCGGTGTAGGCGCTGCTGACGTAGAGGCCGTCAAGGGTATAGGTCCAGTGTTCGGCGAAGCGGTAGCGGCCATCGACGGTCAGCTGATGCTTGGAGGCGAAGGGCACTTCGTTGCCCTTGAAGGTGCCGCTGCGCTGCTCGCTGTCGAGGTAGGCATAGCCGGCGTGCAGATCGAGGGTCGGTAGGGCGGCCGGGGTCCAGAACACTTCGGTTTCGAGGCCCTGGTGGCGGGTGCTGCCGAGGTTCTCGAAGCGGTCGTTGCTGCGGTTGTATTCGATCTGATCCTCGAAATCGATACGGTACAGGCCGAGGTCGACCCGCAGGCCGTTCCAGGGCGTATAGCGCACGCCGCTCTCGTAGTTCCAGGCCAGCTCGGCGGCGACGTCGCCGTCCTTGACGATCGAGGTGATCTGCGGCACGCGCAGCGAGCGCTGGGCGTTGGCGTAAACGAACCACTCGTCCGTGAGCTGGTAGCCGGCGCTCAGGCCGGGCAGCCACTCCTCGGCGACGGTTTCGCGTTCGACCCCGCTGACGCCGTCGGCATACTCCATGCGCGCGTGTTCGTAACGCACGCCAGGGGTCAGGGTCAGGCGGCCGTCGAGCAGTTTCAGTTCATTGCTCAGGTAGACGGCTTTGGCCTCGTCGTCGAAGGTCCAGTCGCGGAGCACGCTGTACGCGCCGCTGCTGAGGTTCTCGCGGTTGACCTTGAAGTCGACGTCTTCCTTGACCAGGCGCGCGCCGAGCAGCCAGGTCTGGCTGAGGCTATCGCCGTCGATGCTCATGCTCAGGCGCGGCTCGCTGCCCCAGACGCGAAAGTCGCGCGGCGCGTCCTGAAAGGTGGTCGGATCGGCGTCCGGGGTGAACGGCAGGCCAATCAGGAAGTTGCGGTAGCTGTGATGGGCGAAGTTGGTCCAGCTGAATTCCACCGCATCGAAGGGGCCGATGGCGCCGAGATACTGGTTGTAGGTGGCCCATACGCGGTCGGTATCGCCTTCGAAACGGTCGAGATCGCGGGTCGACTGACGCGGGTCGTCTTTGTAATCGGCAACGCTGAGGGCACCGGCCAGGTCCAGGTCGGCAATATAGCGTTGCACGCCGAAGCTCAGGCTGCGGGTGTCGTCGATATCCCACAGGCCGCGCAGGCGATAGTTCTGTACCTCGCTGTCGGAATGTTCGCGGCCGTATTCGCCGCTGACGGTGTTGAGGTCCAGTTGCAGGCCGAAGTTATCGGTCAGGTAGCCGCCGGTGCCGATGTAACTGTCCCACAGGCTGCGCCCGCCGGGAGCGAAGGTGGCCTTTTCCTGCAGGGTGGTCTCCCATTGGCGCGGGATCGGTTTGCTGATCAGGTTGATCACCCCGCCGACGTTGTTCGGCCCGTACTGCACCGCCGCGCCGCCGCGCACAATGTCGATGCGCTCGACGGTGGCCAGGGTTTGCGGAAACAGCGACAGGCTGGTCTGGCCATAAGGTGCGAGTGACAGCGGGATGCCGTCGGAGAGCACCTGGGCGCGGCCGCTGCGGCTCTCGTAGAGGCCGCGCACGGAAATCTGCGGCAGGGCACCGGTGCCGGTCTCGTCGAACACCTTGATCCCGGGGACGCGCTGCAAGGCGTCGTCGAGACCGCGTACGCTGGCTTTGCTCAGGTCTGCGCTGTCGACCACGCTGCGGCTGCCGGCATAGGTGCGCACTTCTTTATCGCTGGCGCTACCCAATACATCGCCCTTGATCACCATCGGGGCGAGGACTTTCTGTGGGCTGGCCTCTTCGGCATAGGCTGCGTGGCTGATGGCCAGCGTCAGGAGGCTGAGTGGCAGAGAAAACAATCGAGTGGTAGGGGTCATGGGCGCTTCATCAAGGTTTAGGGTTGGGTTTCAGGTCGCGCAAACGCGCCTTCAGGGCGGTGTGCAGTTCGCCGGCGGGAAAGCTGCGAATGCCCTGGGTGCGGTTGTACTGGTGTTGTTCCAGCGCGCGCGGGTTGGCGCAGACGGGGATGTGCGCGGCGCTGCAGGTGGCCATGTCTTGGAGGGCTTATCAGGCATCGGGGTGTAGCGGGGCGAAACCGAGTGCAGAGCCGCAGGTCATCCATCCGCTCATCATGGCCACGCAGCAGGTGCTCCATATTCAGGATCATGAAGTGGCAACCGGTATGGCCGAGCATTGCGCTGAGCAGCGGCGAGGGGCCCGAGTTGAGCAAGCCGTAGACCTCTTCGCTGCGGTCCAGGTGGGCGCGAACGAGGGAGTGCGGAACATAAATTCTTCCGTAAGCTAATTCTTTATCAAATGATAGTATTTATCATTTGAGTATGTAAATGCATTTTCCTCGCATGTGGCGACCAAGTAGCGATCTTGAGGGGCATGGGCAGGCAGGAGGTTGGCAGGGTGATGGTGCAGGCCCAGCGCGCCGTAAAGTGTTACAGCGGTGCGCGTAAGCGCACGGGGATGCGGGCAGTTATCTGCGTGAGAGGGCAGCGGTTTAAAGCTCGCCGCTAAAGTGCCTGCCACGGCTGTTTAGTGCTGTGTTCTGCCGGCCGGCAACTCCTGCGCAGGCTGCATAGCGCTGCGCAAATGCACCTCGAACAGTTCGACAATCGCCGGCCAGCCCTGGCGTGAGGCATGTAGCCGGGCATTCAGACGCACCCGACGCAGCGCTTCGCCATCTTCCAGCAGCCAGCTGGCCGCCTCGATAAAACCTTGTTCATCCTCGGCCAGCGCCAGCGCGCCGTTATGCCCGTGGCGGATATGTTGTGCGGCCGCCGCCTGATCGAAGGCCACCACGCCAAGCCCGGAGGCCAGCGCTTCGAGCAGCACATTGCCGAAGGTTTCCGACAGGCTGGGAAACAGGAACAGGTCACCCGAGGCGTAATGCGCCGCCAGCGCTTCACCGCGCTGCAGCCCGCAGAACAGCGCGTCAGGCAGTTGTTGTTGGAGGCTGGCGCGCAGCGGACCATCGCCGACCAGAATCAGTTTCAGTCGCCGCTGCGGGTGCGCCTGTTGCAGCGCCTGAAAGCCCTTGCTGAGCAGGGCCAGGTTCTTTTCCGCCGCCAGGCGACCGACATGCAGGATGGCGATGTCCTGCTCGGCCAGGCCCCAGCGCTCGCGCAAGGCCGCGCAGCGTTTGGCCGGGTGGAACAGCTGGCTGTCAACGCCGCGCGACAGCAGTTCCAGGTTGTCGAAGCCGCGCCGCTGCAATTCGATCTGCTGGCTGTGGCTGGGCACCAGGGTCATCTGCGAACGGTTATGGAACCAGCGCAGGTAGTTAGTCAGTACTCGCGTCAGCAGGCCAAAGCCGTAGTGCCCGCTGTATTGCTGGAAATTGGTGTGAAAGCCGCTGACCACCGGGATTTGCAAGCGCCGCGCGGCGCGCAGGGCGGACAGCCCCAGCGGGCCTTCGGTGGCGATATACAGCACATCCGGGCGCTGCCGTTGCCAGCGGCGCAACAGCTTATGCATGGACGATTGGCCCCACTGCAAGCCGGGGTAGCCGGGCAACGGCCAGCCTCGGGTCAGCAGCAGGTCCTGATCGGCCGCGCCGCGTGGGTCGATGCTTTGCCGCGGACGTACCAGTTGCACGCGATGGCCACGACCACGCAGGCCATCGACCAGGCGACCGAGGGTGTTGGCTACGCCGTTGATTTCCGGCGGGAAGGTTTCGCTGATCAGCGCGATATGCAGGGAAGCTGTGCTCATGGTCGCAGTGTCCGCTGCGGCTATGTAATGACTGTGACGCTTTGGTTACGCGTACGTTTCAGTCGAGCAGCTCGATCAGTTGTTGGCGCAACCAGGCGTGCGCCGGGTCGTGGTGCTGCTGGTGGTGCCAGATCAGGCTGACCTGCACCGGCGGCATATCGAAGGGCAGCGGCGCAATTTCCAACGCATGCAGCGGGGCAAACGCTTCGGCCAGGCGCGCGGGCACGCTGCCGAGCAGATCGGTCTGGGCGACGATGGCTGGAATCGGCAGGTAGTTGGGCAGATGCAGCGCCGCCTGCCGGCGCACCCTGGCCGAGCCCAGAACGATTTCCAGCGGCGAGCCACGCCCGGCGCGCGGGGTTACCGTGATATGCCGCGCCTGCTGGTAATCCTCCAGGCTCAGTCCGCCGATAAAGGCCGGATGGCCGGCACGGCCGATGGCCACCAGCGGTTCTTCACGCAGCGGCGCGTAATGCAGGTCGGGCGAATCGAAATGCAGGTAGTCGATGGCCAGGTCCAGCGCGCCGCTTTCCAGGCGTTGCACCAGGCTGTCGGCATCATCGGCTTGCACCAGCAGCTCGACCTGCGCGGCGCTGTGCGCCAGATTCGCCTGCAACATGGGCAGCAGCGCGGCCTGGGCGTAGTCATTCAGCGACAGGCTGAAGGCGTGCGGCGTCTGCGGGTCGAACGGCTCGGTCGGGCCCAGGCCGGTCTGCAGCAGGCGCAGGGCCTGGCGCACCGTCACATACAGGGTCTGGGCGCGGGCGGTGGGGGTCAGACCACGGGCGGTGCGCAGGAACAGCTCTTCGCCCAGTTGCTGGCGCAGGCGGGCGAGGGCATTGCTCACGGTCGACTGGCTCAGGTGCAGGCGCTCGGCGGCGCGGGTCAGGTTGCCTTCCTGCATCAGCGCATCGAAGACCAGCAGCAGATTGAGGTCGAGCTGACGCAAATTCGTTATCAAGAATAATGCTCTTTTTAAATATCCATTATTCGAATGATCCGGTCGCGCCTAGACTGCTGTCAATCCGCACAGGAGTCATGCCGTGGCCTATAACAACGACAGTGCCCAGGCTTTCCGCGCACGTTATCGGGAGGCCATCCACCCGCTGTACAACCCCTGGCTGCATGCCGCCTTCGTGCTGGCCTACGGCCTGACCTGCATCAGCCTGCTGTGGCGCACCCTGGATGCGGTGGCGCTCTGGCAGTGGCTGCTGGTACCGCTGAGTCTGGTGTTTTTCAGCTGGGGCGAGTATCAGGTGCACAAGCGCCTGGGGCACAACAAGACGCGCTTCGGCCAGCTGTTCTACAAGCGCCACACCGGTGATCACCACAGCTTTTTCGTCGAAGGGCAGATGCGCTACGAGACCCCGCGCGACTGGCGGGTGATCCTCTTTCCCGCCTGGCTGATCGTGCTCTACAGCCTGCCGCTGCTGGGTATCTGGTGGTTGCTGGCGCAACTCGACGGCAACCTCGCCGCGCTGTTCGCCGCCAGCATGCTGCTGGGTTATATGAGCTACGAGCTGGTGCACGCCTGCGAGCATCTGCCGGCCGAGCACCCGGTTGCGCGACTGCCGTGGATTCGCCAGATGCGCCGCCTGCATGCGTTGCATCACCGCCGTGAGCTGATGCATGCGCGCAACTTCGGCATCGTCCATCCGCTGATGGACTGGCTCTACGGCACCCTGCATTGGGAACCTGAGCCGACTTATCAGCAGAACCGCCAGCAGCATCGCGTGCATATCGCCCGTTCGGCCGACGAGGTGCTGAGCTATGCCGCCGCGCCAGCGCACTGGCCCGAGTGGCACCCATCGTCGTTGCGCATCTACGGCCGCGAGGGCGCGTTGCTCGCCGGGGAAGTTTTTGAAGAAGACATTCACGCCGGTGGCCGCGCCGGGCATCTGTGCTGGGATGTGCTCGACTATCAACCGGCACGCCGCTGGCAGGCCAGCGCCCGTGGCGATCACGGTCTGGGGCTGCTGCTGACCTACGAGTGCATAGAAGTGGAGGGCGGTTGCGCGTTCGTCCGTACCCTGGAATACGGCTTCGACGGTGTGCTGATGCGCCTGGCCAACCACTTGCTGCTGAACCGGCGTATCGAGCGCGAATCCCAGGCCTCGATGCAGGCGCTACGCGCGGTGCTGGAGCGCAGCGAGCCTGCGGGGTGACTACTTAGGAAGTGGATGTGAGCGCCTGCTCCTGGCGCTCGCGCACCCAGAACAGCGTGGCGCCGGCCACGGCCGCCGGCATCATCAGGATATTCAGCCCCGGCACCAGCAAGGCGGCGTAGGTGATGCCGCCAAAGCCCAGGCTCTGCCAGCGTTTCTCGCGCAACCAGGCGAGCATGTCCTGCCAGCTCATCTTGTTGTTGTCCGCGGGGTAGTCGATGTACTGAATCGCCATCATCCATATGCCAAACAGCAGCCACAGCGGTGCGGCGATCAGGTTGAGCACCGGGATAAAGCTCAGGATCAGCAGGGCGATGGCGCGCGGCAGAAAGTAGCCCAGCTTGCGCAGCTCGCGGCCGAGGGTGCGCGGCACCATGGCCATCAGTTCAGCCCAGCTGAACGGCGGAAAGTCGTCCTGGCCGCGCACCACCACCTCGACCTTCTCCGCGAGAAAGCCGTTAAACGGCGCGGCGATGATATTGGCCAGCAGGGTAAAGGTGAAAAATACCATCAGCAGTACCAGCACCACGAATAGCGGCCACAGCACATATTCGAGAAAGCTCAGCCAGCTCGGCAGGTTGGGCATAAAGGTATCGACCCAGCCGCCAAACTGCTGCAAGGCCAGGTAAATCAGGCCAATAAACAGGATCAGGTTGATCGTCAGGGGCAGCAGCACAAACAGCCGCAAGCCAGGGCTCAGGACCAGTTTCAGGCCTTCGCTGAGGTATTGCGGGCCGGTCAGTACGGGAGCAGGCATGGGGTGAGTCTCCGCGAGGTTGCAGTCGCGCCGACCTTACCGGCTTTGTGTGGCAGGTGAAAGCCTCTGCA
>NZ_JBAQLP010000046.1:0-4322 GCF_049301935.1 Pseudomonas sp.
CCGGTGGCCCGCGCGATTGCCGCCTGCCTCACGCCCATCGTCAGCGCCGTGGGCCATGAGACCGATGTCTCCATCGCCGATTTCGTCGCCGACGTGCGCGCCCCCACGCCTTCGGCCGCCGCCGAGCTGCTGGCCCCCGACAGCAGCGAGCTGGTGCAGCGCCTTTACACCCTCAAGCGCCGCCTGCTGATGCGCATGCAGCACCGCCTGGAACGCGAACGCATGCGCCTGGAAGGCTTGCAGCGGCGCTTGCGCCATCCCGGCGAGCGCCTGCGCCAGCATGCCCAGCGCGTGGATGACCTGGAGATGCGCCTGACCCGCGCCTTCGCGCGCCAGTTGAGCAACCGCCGCGAGCGCCTGACCCACCTGCAAACCCGCCTGCTCAGCCTGCACCCGGAACGCAACCTGAAACTGCTCGACCAACGCCTACAGGCCCTGGCCGAACGTCTGCAACGCAGCATGCGCGAAGGTCTCAAAGCCCGCCGCCTGCAGCTACATAGCCAGGTGCAGACGCTGCACGCGGTCAGCCCGCTGGCCACCCTCGGGCGTGGCTACAGCATCCTGCTGGATGAGCGCGGCCGCGCGGTCCGCAATGCCACCGACACCCGCCCCGGCCAGCGCCTGAAAGCGCGCCTGGGTAGCGGCGAGCTGGATGTGCGGGTCGAAGACAACCATGTGCAGCCGGTCACCCTGTCGCTGCTCGATTGATTTCCACACAGGTTCCCCATGCGTTTATTCACCCTGCTCACCCTGTTCTGCCTCGCCCTACCCGTCCACGCCGAAGGTTTTATCAGCCGACTGCTGAATAAACCGGTGCCTGGCGGTGTGGCGGTAGTCAATCTAGGACCAGCAGCCAGCGCGCCCAACGTGCGCTATCAGAACAAACCGGTGCTGGTCATTCATGAAGACCAACAACGCTGGATTGCCATTGTCGGCATCCCGCTAAGCAGCAAACCCGGCAGCCAGCAGATCAGCGTCAACGGCAGCCAGACCCTGAGCTTTCAGGTGGGCAGCAAGCAGTACATGGAGCAGCGCATCACCCTCAAGAACCAGCAACAGGTCAACCCGAACGCCAAGAACCTTGCGCGCATCGAGCGCGAGCTGGCCGAACAGACTCGCGCCTACCAGCAGTTCAGCACCCGCCAGCCCAGCAACCTGCTGTTCGACAGGCCAGTCAACGGGCCACTGTCGAGTCCCTTCGGCCTGCGCCGCTTCTTCAACGGCGAGGAACGCAACCCGCACTCGGGGCTGGACTTCGCCGCCAATAGCGGCACACCGATCAAGGCTCCGGCCGCCGGCAAGGTAATCCTGATTGGCGATTACTTCTTCAACGGCAAGACGGTATTTATCGACCATGGCCAGGGCCTGATCAGCATGTTTTGTCATCTTTCGGCCATCGACGTGACGCTGGGTGACGAGATAGCCCGTGGCGGCCATATCGGTAAGGTCGGTGCCACCGGCCGTGCCACCGGACCACACCTGCACTGGAACGTCAGTCTGAACGATGCGCGCATCGATCCGTCGATCTTTATCGGTGCCTTCAAGCCCTGAACAGGAGCTGTGCCATGCGTATCCGCGCCCAAGACTCTTGCCTGCTGCTTGTCGATATTCAGGAACGTTTGTTCCCCGCCATCGCCGAGCATGCCGAGCTGGCCGCCAATAGCCTGTGGTTGCAGCAGGTGGCGCAGCGTATCGGCGTGCCCGTGCTGCTCACCGAGCAATACAGCAAGGGCCTGGGGCCGACCATTGCTGCGCTGCGCACCGGGCATGCGCCCGAGGCCATCGTAGAGAAACTGCATTTCTCCGCCGTCAGCGAGGGCCAATTGCTGCAACGCCCAGGCGGCGAGCGCCGGCAATTCGTCGTGTGCGGCAGCGAAGCCCATGTCTGCGTGCTGCAAAGCGTGCTCGACCTGCTAGAGCAGGGCCGCAGCGTGTTTGTCGTGGCCGAGGCCGTGGGCTCGCGCAAGCCAGCCGACAAGCAACTGGCGCTGCAGCGTATGCAGCAAGCGGGTGCGGTGATCGTCTCGCGGGAAATGGTCGCCTTCGAATGGCTGCAACAGGCCGGAACCGAGCTGTTTCGCAGCATCAGCCGGGAATTTATTCGTTAACGCACTATAAGCCGCGCAATCAAAGCTAAAAGCCACGAGCCGCGGCGCTATAAAATCGCACCCAATCACGCATGGCGCGATTTATCACCAATTTTCTCAGCATGCTTGCACGCTTTAGCCACCATGGTTAGGGTTGACGCTATGACTACTAACCACAGCCTTATTCTGCTGCGTCAGCACCTCAACCTCTGCCTGGTGAGCCAGCGACTGCGTGGCTAATTCTTCCGCTCACGCCCTGCCTTATTGTTCAAACTCCGCCCGGCTCGCCGTTTGCCGCCGCGCTAAAAGGATTGCCCCATGAGCATGCTTAAAGACCCCTCCAGCAAGTACCGCCCGTTCACCCAGATCAGCATCCCGGATCGCACCTGGCCGGACAGGATCATCGACCAGGCGCCCATCTGGCTGTCCACCGACCTGCGCGACGGCAACCAGTCGTTGATCGAGCCGATGGACGCCGAGAAGAAGATGCGCTTCTTCAAGTGCCTGCTGGCCGTGGGTCTGAAGGAAATCGAAGTGGGCTTTCCGTCCGCCTCGCAGACCGATTTCGACTTCGTTCGCGAACTGATTGAAGGCGGCCATATCCCCGATGATGTGACCATTCAGGTGCTGACCCAGGCCCGCGACGACCTGATCGAGCGTACCTTCGAGTCGCTCAAGGGTGCCAAGCGCGCCATCGTGCATTACTACAACGCTTGCGCGCCGAGCTTTCGCAAGATCGTCTTCAACCAGGACAAGGCCGGGGTCAAAGCCATCGCCGTGGCCGCTGGCCAGACCATCAAGCGCCTGGCCGACGCCGCACCCGAGACCCAGTGGGGCTTCGAGTACTCGCCGGAAGTGTTCAGTTCCACCGAGATCGACTTCGCCGTCGAGGTGTGCAACGCGGTGATCGAGGTGTTCCAGCCGACCCCAGCAAGCAAGCTGATCCTCAACCTGCCGGCGACCGTCGAGTGCGCCACACCAAACAACTACGCCGACCAGATCGAATGGTTCGGTCGTCACGTCGACCGCCGTAACAGCGTGCTGCTCAGCGTGCACACGCATAACGACCGCGGCACCGGTGTCGCGGCGTCCGAGCTGGCCGTGATGGCCGGCGCGGACCGTGTCGAAGGCTGCCTGTTCGGCAACGGCGAGCGCACCGGCAACGTCGACCTGGTGACCCTGGCGATGAACCTCTACACCCAGGGCGTGCATCCGGGCCTGGATTTTTCGGATATCGATTCGGTGCGCCAGCTGGTCGAGGAATGCAATGAGCTGCCGGTGCATCCGCGCCACCCATACGCAGGCGAACTGGTGTACACGGCATTCTCCGGTTCGCACCAGGACGCCATCAAGAAAGGTTTCGCGCGGCAAGAGGCCGATGCGCTCTGGGAAGTGCCCTACCTGCCGATCGATCCGGCCGACCTCGGCCGCAATTATGATGCGGTGATCCGCGTGAACAGCCAGTCCGGCAAGGGCGGCATTGCTTACCTGCTCGAACAGGAATACGGCCTGGAATTGCCGCGCCGCCTGCAGATCGAGTTGTCACGCGTGGTGCAGGGCCAGGCCGACGCCAGCGGCCGCGAGATCGCCGCTGCCGACATCCACGCCTTGTTCGCGCGGGAATACCTGGAGCATGAAGCGCCCTACCGCTACCTGTCGCACTCGATGACGGAAAAAAGCGGCGGCGCCGGGCGGGTCCAGGTCAGCGTGGCGGTGGTGCATGATGACGTGACGCGCACCCTGCCGGGGACCGGCAATGGCCCGATCGATGCGTTTGTGAATGCCCTCGGCATCGACATCCAGCTGATGGATTACCACGAGCATGCCATCGGCTCGGGCGCCGACGCGCGGGCCGCTTGCTACGTCGAGCTGCGCGTCGCCAACGGCCCGACCTTGTTTGGCGCCGGAATCGACAGCAACATCGTCACCGCGTCGTTCAAGGCGGTGCTGTCGGCGGTGAACCGGCAACTGGCGGCGTCCGAGCAGGCCGAGCCGCCAGCCATGGCTGCGTAAGCCGTTTTACTTGGTCACCGCCAGCATCGTACGGTGGCCGGACTTGAAGGTGTACAAGGTCAGCGTGCCGTCGCGGATGTCGCCATGCTGGTCGAAGGCGACCGGGCCGGTCACGCCCTTGTAGCGGATCCTGGCCAGTTCCGGCAGGTACTTTTCCGGGGCGGCCGAACCTGCCTTCGTCATGGCGGCGGCAAAGGTCATCACCGCGTCGTAGGCATACGG
>NZ_JBAQLP010000047.1:0-15508 GCF_049301935.1 Pseudomonas sp.
AACTCGTTCCGCCGCTTCCTGCCGGACACCTCGGCGCCGGTGAACGTCGAGTGGGGCGAAGAGAACCGCACCGTGGGCCTGCGCGTACCGGAAGCCACGCCGCAGAACCGCCGCGTGGAAAACCGCCTGGCCGGTGCCGATGCCAACCCCTATCTGGTCCTCGCCGCCTCGCTGCTGTGCGGCTATATGGGCATGGTCGATGGCCTGCAGCCGAGCGTGCCGGTCAAGGGCCGTGGCTATGAGCGGCGCAACCTGCGTCTGCCGATCACCATCGAGCACGCGCTGGAGCGCATGGAAGCCTGCAAGGACGCCGAGAAGTACCTGGGCGAGAAATTTATGCGTGGCTATGTCGCGGTGAAGCGCGCCGAGCACGAGAACTACAAGCGGGTTATTAGCTCCTGGGAACGTGAGTTCCTGCTGCTGTCGGTTTAAAACTGCTGCGCTTGGAGATACTGCGTTGAAAACAGGCTCGGACACCGGCCTCGCCGGTGAACGTCCACAGGACGGCCCGAAGGGTAAGCGGAGCGCATCATGCTCATTTACAGTCGTAAACTCCGCTTCCTCGCCTGTTTTCGCCTTGTCTCTCCTGCGCTCGCGACGTTTTAAACGTCGCCAATTAAAGGTGTAGATATGAACAGTCAAGTGACCAACCCGAAAACCCGCGAGTGGCAGGCCATGAGCCGCGAACACCATCTCGCGCCGTTCAGCGATTTCAAACAGCTGGCGGAAAACGGGCCGCGCATCATCACCAAGGCCGACGGCGTGTACCTGTGGGACAGCGAGGGCAACAAGATCCTCGATGCCATGGCCGGGCTCTGGTGTGTGGCGATTGGTTATGGTCGCAAGGAGCTGGCAGACGCCGCCGCCAAACAGATGCAAGAGCTGCCCTACTACAACATGTTCTTCCAGACCGCCACGCCGCCGGCGCTGGAACTGGCCAAGGCGATTGCCGAGCTGGCCCCGGCCGGGATGAACCATGTGTTCTTCACCGGCTCCGGCTCGGAAGGCAACGACACCATGCTGCGTATGGTGCGCCATTACTGGGCGATCAAAGGCCAGCCAAACAAGAAGGTGATCATCAGCCGGGTCAACGGCTACCACGGCTCCACCGTGGCCGGTGCCAGCCTGGGCGGCATGAAGTACATGCATGAGCAGGGCGACCTGCCGATTCCGGGCATCGTGCATATTCCGCAGCCTTACTGGTTCGGCGAAGGCGCCGACATGAGCCCCGAAGCCTTCGGTATCTGGGCCGCAGATCAGTTGGAGCAGAAGATCCTCGAAGTCGGCGAAGCCAATGTCGCCGCCTTTATTGCCGAGCCGATCCAGGGCGCGGGCGGGGTGATCATTCCGCCGGACAGCTATTGGCCGCGCATCCGCGAAATCCTCGCCAAGTACGACATTCTGTTTGTCGCCGATGAAGTGATCTGCGGTTTCGGCCGTACCGGCGAATGGTTCGGCAGTGACTATTTCGGTAACACCCCGCACATGATGACCATCGCCAAGGGCCTGACCAGTGGCTATATCCCCATGGGTGGGCTGATCGTGCGTGACGATATCGTCGAGGTGCTCAACCAGGGCGGCGACTTCAACCACGGCTTTACCTATTCCGGGCACCCGGTGGCCGCGGCGGTGGCCCTGGAAAACCTGCGCATCCTGCGCGAAGAAAAGATTGTCGAGCGGGTCAAGACAGAAACGGCACCCTATTTGCAAAAGCGTCTGCGTGAGCTGGCAGACCATCCGCTAGTCGGTGAAGTGCGCGGCGTCGGCATGCTGGGCGCCATTGAGTTGGTGCAGGACAAAGCCAGCCGCAAACGCTTTAGTGCAGAGGTGGGGGTGGGCATGATCTGCCGCGGTCACTGCTTTAATAATGGTCTGATCATGCGCGCCGTAGGCGACACCATGATCATTTCGCCACCGTTGGTGATTAGCCATGCGCAAATTGACGAGTTGATGACCAAGGCACGCCACTGTCTCGACCTGACGGCCCAGTCGCTGTTGGCCTAAGGTTTAGAGTAACGTCTGAACATTGTAAAAAGTGTCATGTCCTTGCCAGACTGCGCCAGTGCGTCAGTCTGGCTCACCGGAAGGTGGCGCTTGTTGGCTGCATCATCCGCTGGAAAACTAACACGACAACAGGAGCTGTAAGCATGAAAACATTCGGCAAAACCCTTCTCGCGTTGTCCCTGGCGGGCGCCATTGCTGGCGTTGCTCAGGCCGAGGAAAAAGTGCTGCACGTCTATAACTGGTCGGACTATATCGCCGAAGACACCCTGGCGAATTTCGAAAAAGAAACCGGTATCAAGGTCGTTTACGACGTTTTCGACAGCAACGAAACCCTCGAAGCCAAGCTACTGTCCGGCGGTTCGGGTTACGACGTGGTCGTGCCGTCCAACCAGTTCCTGGCCAAGCAGATCAAAGCCGGCGTATTCCAGAAGCTGGACATGTCCAAGCTGCCAAACTGGAAGCACCTCAACGCTGACTTGATGAAAGCGCTGGAAACCGCCGACCCTGGCAACCAGTACGCCTTCCCTTACCTGTGGGGCACCACCGGCATCGGTTACAACCCGGAAAAAGTCAAAGCCGCCCTGGGCGTGGACACCATCGATTCCTGGGACGTGATCTTCAAGCCGGAAAACATGGAGAAGCTCAAGTCCTGTGGCGTTTCCATGCTCGACGCGCCGGATGAAGTCTATGCTGCCGCGCTGCACTACCAGGGCCTGAATCCGAACCCGACCAGCGTCGAGGACGTGAAAAAAGCCGAAGAGCTGCTGATGCAGGTGCGTCCTTACGTCACCTACTTCCATTCTTCCAAGTACATCTCCGACCTGGCCAACGGCAATATCTGCGTCGCCCTGGGCTGGTCCGGCGACATCTTCCAGGCCCAGGCGCGCGCTGAAGAAGCCAAGAACAACGTGCCGGTCGCCTACACCATCCCGAAAGAAGGTGCCGCTTCGTTCTTCGACATGATGGCGATTCCCGCCGACGCCAAGAACGTCGAAGCTGCGCACATCTTCCTCAACTACATCCTGACCCCGGAAGTGATCGCGCCAATCTCTGATTACGTGGCCTACCCGAACGGCAACAGCACGGCAACGCCGCTGGTGGCTGAGGAAATCCGCAATAACCCGGGCATCTATCCAACCGAGGCGGCCAGCAAGAAGCTGTATACCTTCGCCGAGTTGAGCCCATCGGTGCAGCGCGCCGTGACACGCAGCTGGACCAAGGTCAAGTCGGGCCGTTAAGCCCTGGCGACACGCAGCAATCCGGTTCTGGCGGGGCCTCCCGCCAGAAACCCAAAGAACCACAGCCAGCCTGTCGGCGTGATGCAGTAGCCCTGGGTTAACCATCACGACGCGCTGTGTTGCTGCGAATAGTCGAAGAGCACGTTTTTTTATCGTTCGCTGTCCTTGGTCGTCTGCTCGACCCCAAGGCGGTCACACGTGTGTTTTTTTTGAAAATTACAGCCCATTCATTTCAACCGTCCGACGTCGGGCGCTACTTTTGCGGGGAGTTTTGGTAATGGCAGTTGCTTCCAGTGCCTATAAAAAGGTTCTCGAGGGCGATCAGCAACCGAAAGAGGTGCTGGTCAAGATCGAGCGCGTGACGAAGAAGTTCGACGAAACCATCGCAGTGGATGATGTTTCCCTGACCATCAACAAGGGTGAAATCTTCGCCCTGCTCGGCGGCTCCGGCTCGGGCAAGTCGACCCTGCTACGCATGCTCGCCGGCTTCGAGCGGCCCACCGAAGGGCGCATTCTGCTCGATGGTGAAGACATCACCGACCTGCCGCCCTACGAGCGGCCGATCAATATGATGTTCCAGTCCTATGCGCTGTTCCCGCATATGAGTGTGGCGGAAAACATTGCCTTCGGCCTCAAGCAGGACAAACTGCCGAAAGCCGAAATCGACGCCCGCGTCGAAGAGATGCTCAAGCTGGTGCACATGACCCAGTACGCCAAGCGCAAGCCGCACCAGCTCTCCGGTGGCCAGCGCCAGCGCGTGGCCCTGGCGCGTTCGCTGGCCAAGCGGCCGAAACTGCTGCTGCTCGACGAACCCATGGGCGCCCTGGACAAGAAGCTGCGCTCGCAAATGCAGCTAGAACTGGTGGAGATCATCGAGCGCGTCGGTGTGACCTGCGTGATGGTGACCCACGACCAGGAAGAGGCCATGACCATGGCCCAGCGCATCGCCATCATGCACCTGGGCTGGATCGCCCAGATCGGCAGCCCGGTGGACATCTACGAAACCCCGACCAGCCGGCTGGTCTGCGAATTTATCGGCAACGTCAACCTGTTCGACGGCCAGGTGGTCGAGGACATGGAAGGCCATGCGCTGATCGCCAGCCCCGACCTGGAACGCAATATCTACGTTGGCCACGGCGTCAGCACCTCGGTGCAGGACAAGAGCATCACCTACGCCATCCGCCCGGAAAAACTGCTGGTGACCACCGAGCAGCCGAGCTGCGAATACAACTGGTCGCGCGGCACCGTGCACGACATCGCCTACCTGGGTGGCCACTCGGTGTTCCATGTCGAACTGCCCAGCGGCAAGATCGTCCAGTCCTTCGTCGCCAATGCCGAACGGCGTGGCGCCCGGCCTACCTGGGACGATCAAGTATTCGTCTGGTGGGAGGACGATAGCGGGGTGGCATTGCGCTCATGAACATTATTCGAAGCATCAGCCGCCGTATGCCCAAAGGCCGCCACCTGGTTATCGGGGTGCCGTTCCTCTGGCTGTTCCTGTTCTTTATGTTGCCGTTCTTTATCGTGCTGAAGATCAGCTTCGCCGAAGCCGATGTGGCCATCCCGCCCTACACCGATGTGTACAGCTGGGCGGAAAACAAGCTGACCTTGATCATCAACCTGGGCAACTACATCTTCCTCAGCGAGGATGCGCTGTACCTGGAGGCTTACCTGGGCTCCTTGAAAATGGCCACGGTCAGCACCCTGCTTTGCCTGGTGATCGGTTTTCCCATGGCCTATGCGATTGCCCGCGCCGACAAGGACAAGCAAATGGTCCTGTTGCTGCTGATCATGATGCCGACCTGGACGGCAATCCTGATCCGCGTGTATGCCTGGATGGGCATCCTCAGCAACAACGGTCTGCTCAACGCCGTCCTGATGTGGCTGGGGCTGATCAGCGAACCGCTGCAGATCCTCAACACCAACTTGGCGGTGTACATCGGCATTGTTTACTCGTACCTGCCCTTTATGATCCTGCCGCTGTTCGCCAACCTGGTTAAACACGACCAGAGCCTGCTGGAAGCCGCTGCGGACCTGGGTTCGAGCACCTACAACAGCTTCTGGAAAATCACCGTGCCGCTGGCCAAGAACGGCATCATCGCCGGCTGCATGCTGGTGTTTATCCCGGTGGTCGGTGAGTTCGTGATTCCGGAACTGCTCGGTGGCCCGGAGACCCTGATGATCGGCAAGGTGCTGTGGCAGGAGTTCTTCAACAACCGCGACTGGCCGGTAGCTTCTGCGCTGGCGGTGGTGATGCTGGCGATTCTGATCGTGCCGATCATTCTGTTTAACCGTAACCAGGCCAAAGAAATGGAGGGTCGACCATGAAGCCGTTTACTCGCATGGCGTCGATCATTCTGTTTAACCGGCTTATTCCGCACAGCCGAGCCAAAGAGCTGGAGGGGCGAGCATGAAACGTTTCAGTTTCTCCAACTTTATGCTGTGGGCCGGCCTGACCTTTATCTACCTGCCGATGCTGATCCTGGTCATCTACTCGTTCAACGCCTCGCGGCTGGTCACGGTGTGGGGCGGCTGGTCGCTGAAGTGGTACGTCGGCCTGCTCGACAACACCCAGCTGATGAACGCGGTGGTGCGCTCGCTGGAAATCGCCTGCTACACCGCGATTGCCGCCGTAGCGCTGGGCACCATGGCCGCCTTCGTGCTGACCCGGGTGACCCGCTTCAAGGGCCGCACGCTGTTCGGTGGCCTGGTTACCGCGCCGCTGGTGATGCCCGAGGTGATCACCGGTCTGTCGCTGTTGCTGCTGTTCGTGGCCATGGCCCAGCTGATTGGCTGGCCTGCCGAGCGTGGCGTGCTGACCATCTGGATCGCCCACACCACCTTCTGTTCGGCCTACGTGGCGGTGGTGGTGTCGTCGCGACTGCGTGAGCTGGACCTGTCCATCGAAGAAGCGGCGATGGATCTGGGTGCCAAGCCGTGGAAGGTGTTCTTCCTGATCACCATCCCGATGATCGCGCCGTCTCTGGCGGCCGGCGGCATGATGTCCTTCGCCCTGTCGCTGGACGACTTGGTACTGGCCAGCTTCGTCTCCGGTCCAGGCTCGACCACCCTGCCGATGGAAGTCTTCTCTGCCGTGCGTCTGGGCGTGAAGCCGGAAATCAACGCGGTGGCCAGCCTGATCCTGTTGGCGGTGTCCTTCGCCACCTTCCTGGTGTGGTTCTTCGCCCACCGCGCCGAAGAGAAGCGCAAGAAGGCCCTGCAGCAAGCCATGGATGAAACCACCGGTGCAGCATTGATGAACGGCCCGGACAGCCGCCGTGACCCGTCCCAGGTGCATGCCTGATCGCATCAGGCGCTAACCCACAAGGGCCACATTCGTGGCCCTTGTGCATTCTGCACAGTCGCCCCCAAAGCCAGCTCGAAACGCTCAACTGCTGGTTCTACCAGGCTCAACAGCGCGCCCCGCAACCTTGTGATGCAGGCCGGTGTAGCGTGAGCCAGGCCTGGCTAGCGTGCAGGCTCGTAAACACGGCATAGCTGTAGCCGGGTTGGCCATTGTGGCTCTGGCAGATGCCGTACTGCGGGACTTATTGCATACCCAGACGCTTGGCCAGGCGGATCAGGTTGGCGCGGTCGATGCCCAGTTCGCGGGCGGCGGCGGCCCACTTGTGCTGGTGGCGCGCCAGCGCCTGGCTGATCAGCTGCTTCTGGTAGGCGTCGAGGGCTTCACGCAGTGGCAGTTCGCTGCGCGGCTCTGCTGCGCTTGGCGTTGCAGGTACTGCGGCGGTTTGACTGGTCGGCAGATCCAGATGGGTGCTGTCGATGCTAAGGATGCGCGGGCGTTCGCGGCAACCGGCCAGGGCCTTGAGGGCGGCGCGGCCGATCAGGTGTTCGAGTTCGCGCACGTTGCCTGGCCAGTTGTAGGCCAGCAGGCTGGCCTGGGCATCGCTGGTCAGGCGTAGGCTGCGTAGGCCCAGGCGGGCGCGGTTGGCTTCGAGGAAGTAACCGGCCAGCAGCAAGACATCGCGGCCGCGTTCGCGCAGCGCCGGGACTTTTAGCGGATAGACGCTGAGGCGGTGATAGAGGTCGGCGCGAAAGCGCCCGGCGCGTACTTCCTCGGCCAGGTCGCGGTTGCTGGCGGCCAGCACGCGCACGTTGACCCGCTGTTCCTGGTCGGCACCGACCCGTTGCAGCTGGCCGCTTTGCAATACGCGCAGCAGCTTGGCTTGCACGGCCAGCGGCAGCTCGCCGATTTCATCGAGAAACAGGCTGCCGTCGTCGGCCAGTTCGAACTTGCCGCAGCGCTCGTTGTGCGCACCGGTAAAGGCCCCACGCACGTGGCCGAACAGTTCGCTTTCCACCAGATTGTCCGGCAGCGCCGCGCAGTTGAGGCTGATCAGCGGCTTGGCCGCGCGGGGTGAGGCGGCGTGCAGCGCCTCGGCGACCAGCTCCTTGCCGACCCCGGTTTCACCACTGATCAGCACGCTTAGCTCACTGTTGCCGACCAGCGCGATTTCCTCTTGCAGGCGCTTGTGCACGGCGCTCTGGCCGATCAGTTCGCGCGGGCGCTGCTGACCGGCGGCCTGCTTATAGGCCTCGGCCAACTGGTGCTGATCCTCGGCGCGCCGCAGCAGCGCATTGATCCGCTCGCTGGCCATCACCGTGGCGGCGGCCAGGCTGGCGAAGGCTTGCAGGTTATCCAGGTCGAGCTGGCCGAAACTCGCCGGGTCGAGCGAGTCGAGGGTCAGCAGGCCCCAGGGCTGCTCCTGCACATACAGCGGGCAGCCGAGGCAGTCGTGTACCGGCAGGTGGCCGCGATGGCCGTCGACCAGGCCGTCATAGGGGTCGGGCATCTCGCAATCGGTGGCAAAGCGGGTCGGCCCGCGTTGCGCCAACAGCGCCTGCAGGCGCGGGTGTTCATTGAGCTTGAAGCGCCGGCCGAGGGTGTCGGCGCTCAGGCCCTCCACGGCCAGCGGAATCAGCACCTCGCCATCGAGTTTGAGCAGCGCCACGGCGTCGCACGGCAGCAGCTGCCGCAGCGCTTGCAGCAGGCGGCGATAGCGCTCGGCTTGCGGCAACTCGCGGGACAGGTCGGCAACCAGGGGAATCAGGGCGGCAAGCAATGGATTTGCTGTCATAAGGACACGTCAGTTGTCATTTAGACTCAAAACGCTTGCTGTCATAAAGACACAATCATTTATAAGCCTATGATTTATATAAACAAAATTATTGGCACGCTTCCTGTAATAGTCAGGGTGATATGAACCGCATCGCTGCGCAAGTGCAGCGTGTCGCCCTGATGAGGAAGCTCTATGTTAACCCCTGCCCAAACCGCCCTGATCAAAGCCACCGTACCCCTGCTGGAGAACGGCGGTGAGGCCCTGACCCGGTACTTCTACCAGATGATGCTCAGCGAGTACCCCGAGGTGCGCGCGCTGTTCAATCAGGCGCATCAGGCCAGCGGCGGCCAGCAGCGTGCCCTGGCCAATGCGGTGCTGATGTACGCCCGGCATATCGACCGGCTGGAGGCGCTGGGGCCGCTGGTGGGGCAGATCGTCAACAAGCATGTGTCGCTGCAGATCCTGCCCGAGCACTACCCGATTGTCGGCAGCTGCCTGCTGCGGGCGATTCGTGAAGTGCTGGGTGAGGAGATCGCCACCGATGCGGTGATCGAGGCCTGGGGCGTGGCGTATGGGCAGCTGGCGGACATCCTCATCGGTGCCGAAGAGGCCGCCTACAACGCCAACGCCACGGCCGAGGGTGGCTGGCGCGGGGCGCGCAGTTTCCGCCTGAGCCGCAAGGTGCAGGAGAGTGAGGAGGTCGTCTCGCTGTACCTGGTGCCGGCCGATGGTGCTGCCGTGGTCGATTTCCAGCCCGGCCAATACATCGGCCTGCGCCTGTTGGTGGATGGCGAGGAACAGCGTCGCAATTACTCGCTGTCGGCCCTAAGCAATGGCCGCGAGTACCGCATCAGCGTTAAACGCGAGGTGGACGGCAAGGTCTCCAATTACCTGCATGACCAGCTGCAGGTCGGCGACAGCCTGGAGCTGTTCGCCCCGGCGGGGAATTTCGTGCTGCGCGACTCCAACAAGCCGCTGGTGCTGATCACCGCTGGCGTCGGCATCACCCCGGCGCTGAGCATGCTGGAAGCGGCGCGCGATACGGGCCGCGATATCCACTTTATCCACTGCGCCCGCCACGCGGGTGTGCATGCCTTCCGCGAGTGGGTCGAAGCGCAGCGCGATGAGCGTCCGCAGCTGCGTCATTACGTCTGTTACAGCGAGCCGCGCGACGGCGATCAGGCGGATGCCGAAGGCCTACTGAGCCTGGAACAGTTGTCTGAGTGGCTGCCCGAGCAACGCGATCTGGATGCCTACTTCCTCGGCCCCAAAGCGTTTATGGCGCAGGTCAAACGGCATCTGCACAGCCTCGGCGTGCCGGCGGCGCAGAGCCACTATGAGTTCTTTGGCCCGGCCAGCGCGCTGGACAGTTAGTAACGCGACCTGGAGGTGATTATGTTGGCGTATCTATCCTGCCCCGCGCGGGCACTGCAACTGGCGAACCGCCTGCTGCTGGTCGGCGTGCTGCTGTTACTCAGTGGCTTGTTGGGCGCCTATGGTCTGGAGGCGCAGCTGAACATGGGCAGCCTGGTCACGGCGCACTCGCTAACGATCATCGGCCCCGGCCTGCTCAAACTCGGTTATGTGCTGCGCCTGGCCGCGCAGCAACACCTGCGCACGCAACAGGCGCCGTGCTGTGCAGTTGCGTGACCGGCAGCAGGCGCTGGCCATTGCGCCACTGTGGCGGCTGGGCTTTCGCCCGTTCTTTCTCGGCGGGGCGCTGTTTGCTCTACTGGCGATTGCTCTCTGGGCGCTGGCGTTGCTGGGTTATCTGGCGGGTTGGCAGCCGGTGGGCGGCAGCCTGGCCTGGCACCGGCATGAGCTGCCGTTCGGCTTTGCGGTGGCGATTATTGCCGGTTTTCTGCTCACCGCCGTGCAGAACTGGACGGGGCGGCCGGGCCTGAGCGGGTGGCCACTGGCCGCGTTGTTCAGCCTCTGGTTAGTGGCACGGCTGGCCTGGCTGCTCGGTGCGCCGTTGCCACTGTTGCTGGCGCTGCAACTGCCCTTTCTACCGCTGCTGGCGTTGTTGCTTGGACGGCAGCTGTGGCAGGTACGCCAGTGGCGCAACTACCCGCTGGTGGCTGTGGTGTTGCTGATGGCGGGTTGCGAGTGGTTGCTGCTGTATGGTTTGGCGCTGGGTGACGATGGGCTGCAGCGACGCGGTGCATTGGCTGGCTTATGGCTGATCGCGGCGCTGGTGAGCATTATCGGCGGGCGGGTGATTCCGTTCTTCACCCAACGCGGCCTTAATCGAGCGGAGCCTGCTGCGCCGCAGCCACGCCTGTATCTGCTGGTGCTGCTGTTGTCGCTCAGCCTGGCGCTGCTGTTTGCCAGCGGCGTTGCCTTACAGCCGTCGCTATGGATGCTGCCGCTGTTGCTGGCTCTGGTTGCGCTGCATGGTTTGCGTTTGTGGCACTGGTACGACGCCGGGATCTGGCGGGTGCCGCTGCTCTGGTCGCTGCACCTGGCCTATGCCTGGCTGCCGCTGGCGTTAACGGCCCTGGCGGCCTGGCATCTCGGCTGGCTGCACAACCCCAGCCTGGCTTACCACGCGCTGGCGCTGGGTACGCTCGGCGGGGCAATTCTGGCGATGCTCGCGCGGGTCAGCCTTGGTCATACCGGACGGCCGTTACAGCCGCCGGCAGCCATGGGTTGGGCGTTTGCCAGTGTGCAGCTGGCGGTGCTGGCGCGGGTGCTGCTGGTGCCGTTCGCGCCGGCTGCGGGATTAGGATTGTCCAGCCTGTTATGGGTCGCGGCCTTTGCCCTGTTTGTGCGTCATTATACGGGGATGTTCTGCAGCGCGCGGGTGGATGGGCAGCCGGGTTAAAGCACCCCACTTTCACGCAAGGCGGCGATCTGTTCCGCGCTCAGGCCCAAGTGACGGCTTAGCACTTGCTCGGTGTGTTCGCCGAGCAGCGGCGGTGCGTTGCGGTATTGCACCGGGGTTTCCGATAGGCGCAGCGGGCTGGCGACCTGGGGCGTGGTGCTGCCCAGGCTGTTGGGCAGGTCGAGGCGCAGGCCGCGGGCTTGTACCTGGGGGTCGGTAAATACCTGGGCCAGGTCGTTGATCGGCCCGCACGGCACGCCGGCGGCTTCCAGCAGCGTTACCCATTCGGCGGTGGTTTTGAATACCGTGGCCTGGCGTAGCAGCGGGATCAGCTCGGCGCGGTGGGCGACGCGGGCCTGGTTTGAAGAAAAACGCGAGTCGTCGGCCAAAGCCGTAAGGCCGGCGACCTCGCAAAGTTTGCGGAACTGCCCGTCGTTGCCCACGGCGATGATGAAGTTGCCATCGGCCGAGGGGAAATCCTGGTAGGGCACGATATTCGGGTGGGCGTTGCCCAGGCGTTTGGGCGGCACGCCGGTGTTCAGGTAATTCATCGCCTGGTTGGCCAGGCAGGCCACCTGCACGTCGAGCAGGGCGACATCAATATGCTGGCCGAGGCCCGATTGCTCGCGCTGATTCAGCGCCGCCAGCACGCCGACCGTGGCGTACAGGCCGGTAAGGATATCGGTAAGGGCGACGCCGACCTTTATCGGGCCGGCGCCCTCCTCGCCGTCGGGCTTGCCGGTCAGGCTCATCAGCCCGCCGAGGCCCTGGATCATAAAGTCATAACCTGCTCGCTTGGCGTAGGGCCCGTTTTGCCCGAAGCCAGTGATTGAGCAGTAGATCAGCCGTGGGTTGATGGCTTTCAGCGATGCGTAGTCGAGGCCGTAAGCCGCCAGACCGCCGACCTTGAAGTTCTCCAGCAGTACATCGCAGTTCCGCACCAGCTCGCGCACTAGGCGCTGGCCTTCGGCCTGGGTGAAATCCAGGGTCACCGACTGCTTATTGCGGTTGGCGCTCTGGAAGTAGGCTGCCTCGCGCGAGTCGTTGCCCTCGGCATCCTTCACATAGGGCGGGCCCCAGTGACGGGTATCGTCGCCGCTGCCGGGACGTTCGACCTTGATCACCTCGGCCCCCAGATCGCCAAGAATCTGCCCGGCCCAGGGCCCGGCGAGTACGCGGGATAGATCGAGAACGCGGATATGCGAAAGGGCGCCGGACATGGAAAGCCTCACGGGAGAGAAACGTAGGATGGGTTGAGCGCAGCGATACCCATCGGGCCGAGTGATGGGTTACGCCGCTGCGCGGCTAACCCATCCTACGAAGTCGCTTAGAACCTGCTTACGATCTCGCGAGCTAGAGCCATGCAAGGCAAAAACAGGAAAGGAAGCGGAATGTACTTTTGTACATGAGCATTCCGAGCCTGTTTTTAACGCAGCAGGGCCGACGCGCAGCAGATCGAAACAGGTTCTTAGAAGAACGCCTGCAGCCCGGTCTGCGCGCGGCCGAGGATCAGCGCATGCACGTCGTGGGTGCCTTCATAGGTGTTGACCACTTCCAGGTTGACCAGATGGCGGGCCACGCCGTACTCGTCGCTGATGCCGTTGCCGCCGAGCATGTCGCGGGCCAGGCGGGCGATGTCCAGGGACTTGCCGCAGCTGTTGCGCTTCATCATCGAGGTGATTTCCACCGCGGCGCTGCCTTCGTCCTTCATCCGGCCGAGGCGCAGGCAACCTTGCAGGGCCAGGGTGATCTCGGTCTGCATATCGGCGAGCTTTTTCTGAATCAGCTGAGTTTGCGCCAGTGGGCGACCGAACTGCTTGCGATCCAGGGTGTACTGACGCGCAGTGTGCCAGCAGAACTCGGCCGCGCCCAGCGCGCCCCAGCTGATGCCGTAGCGGGCGGAATTCAGGCAGGTAAATGGGCCTTTCAGACCGCGCACGTCGGGGAAGGCGTTCTCTTCCGGGCAGAACACGTTGTCCATGACGATCTCGCCGGTGATCGAGGCGCGCAGGCCGACCTTGCCGTGGATCGCCGGGGTGCTCAGGCCCTGCCAGCCTTTTTCCAGGACGAAGCCGCGGATCTCGCCGGCGTCGTCCTTGGCCCAGACCACAAACACATCGGCGATCGGGCTGTTGGTGATCCACATTTTCGCGCCAGTCAGGCGGTAGCCGCCGTCGACCTTCTTCGCCCGGGTGATCATCGAACCCGGGTCGGAGCCATGGTCCGGCTCGGTCAGGCCGAAGCAGCCGATGTATTCGCCGCTGGCGAGCTTGGGCAGGTATTTCTGTTTGGTCGCCTCGTTGCCGAATTCGAAGATCGGCACCATCACCAAGGAGGACTGCACGCTCATCATCGAGCGGTAGCCGGAATCGATGCGTTCGACTTCGCGGGCGATCAGGCCGTAGCACACGTAGTTCAGACCGCTGCCGCCGTATTCGGCGGGAATGGTCGCGCCGAGCAGGCCGGTGTCGCCCATCTCGCGGAAGATTTTCGGGTCGGTCTGCTCATGGCGGAAGGCTTCGAGCACGCGCGGGGCCAGCTTGTCGGCGGCGAACTGCTGGGCGCTGTCACGCACCATGCGTTCTTCTTCGGTCAGTTGCTGGTCGAGCAGCAGCGGGTCGATCCAGTTAAAGCTTGCCTTGGCCATGCGGAAACCTCGAATCAGGACAATAAAGGTGCGGAGATAAACACCCGCTAAGCGTGGGATTGATCCTAGGCGGCTTGTGGCGGGCCTGCAAACGACTAATACGCACCTAGTTGTGCGCTTTACTCACTTCGAGATAGGGTTAAGCAGGATATTTAACCGAATAAAGTGAGAGTGACGCACAGATGCGCCGCAAGATCCCCAGCACCGCCGCCTTGATCGCCTTCGAGTCCGCCGCTCGCAACCAGAGCTTTACCAAGGCCGCGCAGGAACTGAGCCTGACCCAGGGCGCGGTGTGCCGGCAGATCGCCGCGCTGGAAGCCTTCCTTAATATCGAGCTGTTTCGCCGTTCGCGGCGGGGCGTGGTGCTCACCGAGGCCGGGCAATCCTATGCGCGGCGAGTCGCCGGGCAACTGGATGCGGTGGAGCGCGACACCCTGGCGGTGATGGGCCAGCAAGGCGCCATGAATATCGAACTGGCGGTGGTGCCGACCTTCGGCACGCAGTGGCTGCTGCCGCGCTTGAAGGACTTCCAGCGCCTGCACCCAGAGGTCACGGTCAACCTGACCAACCGCACCCGACCCTTTCTGTTTGCCGATACCGAGTTCGACGCGGCGGTGTACTTCGGTGATGGCGACTGGTCGGGTACCCGCTCGCACCTGCTGATGCGCGAGAACGCCATGGCGGTGTGCAGCCCGGCGCTGCTGCAGGACCAGGCGCAGCTGAGCGCCGAGCAGATCGCCGCGCTGCCACTGCTGCAACAGACCACCCGGCCCTATGCCTGGCGCCAGTGGTTCAACGCCCAGGGTTTGAACAGCCCGCGCGATATGAGCGGGCCGCGCTATGAGCTGTTTTCCATGCTGGCTCAGGCCGCCATGCATGAGATGGGCATCGCTCTGATCCCGCCCTTTCTGATCCGCCGCGAGCTGGACGAGGGTCGCCTGGTCATGGCTTCGACGCACAGCCTGGCGAGTGACAAGGCCTATTACCTGATCATCCCCGAGCGCAAGCTAGAGTCGGCGGCGCTATTGCACCTGCGCGACTGGCTGGTGCGGGAGGCCAGTGCCTATGCCGAGTCCAGCGGTTTGAATTAGCCAAGCCCTTGACGTTGACCGAATCAAGCTCCTGACACTGTTGCGACCAGCCCTGGCAGCCTGGCAAGGCCGCGGAGTACAGACGCCACGGCTTAAACTGACCCCGTAGTCAACAATGCCGAGCGCTACAGTTCCAGTAAAAAAGATGCCTTGCTAATGTTCTATTTATTGCACAGTTAAAGAGGCGTAAGGCCCTGATTCATTGGGCTGGCCCCGCCTTGCCGGGCTTGCCCGTTGATCTGATAACGCCGTATCGATGGCGGGAATACCCAGGTTGCAATATGGGCCGGCTAAATACGCTAAGACCCAGCTGTGGCAAGGCTCGCAGCGATTTCATTGGTTGCCCGGTCAGCCGATGACTTGTAGTTATCGCCAAGTTTTACTTCATAACGCCTTGAAGGCTATGGCCTTCGCCTGCAAAATGCCGCGCCCCGCCATAGTGCAACTGCAGCCTGAGCGGGTTTGTGCTGATCCTCCCCAATGCCCGCGTGCCATCCGCAGTGCGCCGGTTCACCAAAAAGATCACGCAGGAGAATTGAAGTGCACATCGGTGTTCCTCTCGAAACCCATGCTGGTGAGACGCGCGTTGCCGCAACTCCCGAAACCATCAAGAAGCTGAT
>NZ_JBAQLP010000048.1:0-9641 GCF_049301935.1 Pseudomonas sp.
ACCCGGTTCCAGCGCGGGCCACGCCAATGGAACCCTATTTGGTCTTGCTCCGAGTGGGGTTTGCCTAGCCACGAACTGTTACCAGTCGCGCGGTGCGCTCTTACCGCACCTTTTCACCCTTACCGGCACCGAAGCGCTTAGGCGGTTATTTTCTGTGGCACTTTCCGTAGGCTCACGCCTCCCAGGCGTTACCTGGCACTCCGCCCTATGGAGCCCGGACTTTCCTCCCCCGCATTTCGCAGAACGAAACACGGCAGCGACTGTCCGATCGACTCTCCGCTGGCAAGGTTAACGGCCCGCGCCCTATAGAACAAGGCTTAAACGTCTTTCAGCTGCTCCAACGCCACCTGGTAGAGCAAGTTCTTGCGCACCCCGGTGATCTCCGCCGCCAGTGCCGCCGCGCGTTTGAGCGGCATTTCCGCCAACAGCAGATTCAACACGCGCATAGCCTCGGCACTGACGGCCTCCTCGCCCTCCGGCGCCTGCCAGCCCGCCACCAGCACCACACATTCGCCGCGCTGCTGATTGCTGTCGGCGGCCACCCAGGCGGCCAGCTCGGCCAGCGGCATACCCTTGAGGGTTTCGAAGGTCTTGGTCAGCTCTCGCGCCAGCAACGCCGGGCGCTCGCCGCCGAATACCGCCTGCATGTCCTGCAGACACTCGAGAATGCGGTGCGGCGCCTCATAGAAGATCAGCGTGCGCGGTTCTTCCTTTAGCTGCTCAAGTCGCGCGCGCCGCCCAGTCGCCTTGGCCGGGAGAAAGCCTTCAAAGATAAAGCGATCCGATGGCAAGCCTGCGGCAGACAGCGCGGCAATCAGTGCACAAGCGCCCGGCACGGGCACCACCGCAATACCGGCGGCGCGCGCCTGACGCACCAGGTGATAACCGGGATCGGAAATCAGCGGCGTACCAGCATCGGAGATCAGTGCCACATCGTCACCGGCCAGTAGCCGCGCGAGAAAGCGTCCGCCCTGATCGCGCTCGTTGTGCTCATGACAGGCCGCCAGTGGCGTACCGATGCCGAAGTGCTGCATCAGCCGCGCGGAATGACGGGTGTCTTCGGCAGCAATCAGAGCAACGCTGCGCAGGATAGTCAGCGCCCGCGCGCTGATGTCATCCAGGTTGCCAATGGGCGTAGCCACCACATAAAGACTGCCCAAAGGTGAATTCGCCGCAGCGGTAGTGGTCACAGCACAGGCCTCTCAAAATCAGCAAAGCGCGCATTGTAGCCCGTTTCCAGCCTTCGACATCGCGTCACCCGGCGGGCTTGGGTACAATTCGACGCTCAATTTGATCAAGTATCAGGAACGCCCTACATGCCCACCCGCCTGATCGTTCACCTGCGCGCCCTTTCTGCCCTCTGCCTTGCCGGCCTGCTCGTAGCCTGTGCCAGTCAGCCCTCCTCGACTCTGGGCGAGCTGCCGCGCACACCGCAAGCCAGCATTGAACAACTGCTGCAGCAAGCGGCCGAAAGCCCCATCGAGCAAGCCGCAGCACTGCGCCTGTCGGCGGCGGACCTGGCCTATAAGCAGAAGGACCTGGTTCGCGCCAGCAGCATTCTGGAACAAGTGCAACTGGAAAGCCTGAAACCGGCCCAGCAGATCTACGCCAGCACCCTGCGTGCCGAGCTGGACATGAGCCGCAACAAGCCCAAGGCCGCCCTGCAAGCCCTTAGCCACCCGAGCATGGAGCGCCTCGGCGAACTGCCGGTTGAACAGCAAGTCCGCAGCCAGCTGGTGCGCGCCAACGCCCTGCAAGCCAGCGGACAGACCCTGGCTGCCGCCCGCGAGCGCGCCTATATCGCCCCGCTGCTCAGCGGTGCCAGCGCCGCACAGAATCAGGAAGCCATCTGGACTCTGGTTTCCAGCCTGCCGCAGAGCGAGCTGCAAGCCAGCGGTGATGCTGACCTCGACGGCTGGCTGGAGCTGGCCCGCGCCGCCAAGCGCGCTGGCACTCTGGAGCAGCAGCAAATCGCTATTGATGCCTGGGTCGCCGCCAACCCGCAGCACCCTGCCGCACAACAATTGCCGCAGGCACTGGTCGAACTGAAGAAGTTCTCCAGCCAGCCGCTGACTGAAATTGCCCTGCTGCTGCCGCAGGATGGCCAGCTGGCCAATGTAGCCCGCGCCCTGCGCGACGGCTTCCTGGCCGCCCACTACCAGGCGCAACAAGCCGGGCAGAACCCACCGAACATTCAGATTTTCGACAGCTCGCGTATTGGCTCCATGGACGCCTTCTACGCCCAGGCCCAAGCCGCCGGCGTGCAACTGGTGATCGGCCCATTGGAAAAGAACCTGGTCAGCCAACTGAACAGTCGCGAACAACTGCCCATCACCACCCTGGCCTTGAATTACAGCGAAGGCACCCAGGAAGGCCCGGCACAACTGTTCCAGTTCGGCCTGGCTGCTGAGGACGAAGCCCGCGAAGTCGCCCGCCGCGCCTGGGCCGATGGTATGCGCCGCGCCGTAGCGCTGGTGCCCAGCGGTGAATGGGGCGACCGCGTACTCGCTGCTTTCCGCCAGAGCTGGCAAGCCCAGGGCGGCACCCTGATCGCCGCCGAACACGTTGATCAGCCGGTCGAACTGGCCCGGCAGATCGCAGAACTGTTCCAGCTGCGCGAGAGCGAAGCGCGCAGCAAGCGCCTGCAAAACACCCTGGGCACCTCGGTTGCTGCAGCCCCTTCGCGGCGCCGTGATGTCGACTTCATCTTCCTCGCCGCCACCCCGCAACAGGCCCAACAGATCAAGCCAACGCTGGCCTTCCAATACGCCGGCGATGTCCCGGTGTATGCCACTTCACACCTGTTCACCGGCACTTACAACCAGGCGCAGTACCTCGACCTCAACGGCATCATGTTCTGCGAAACACCCTGGCTGCTGAACGTCAACGACCCACTGCGCCAGCAAGCCAGCACGCAATGGCCGCAGGCCAGCGGCAGCCTCGGCCGCCTGTACGCCATGGGTGCCGACGCCTACCAGCTGGCGCCACGCCTGAACCAGCTCAAGGCCCTGCCCGAGACTCGCCTGCAAGGCCTGTCGGGCAACCTGAGCCTGAACCCAAGCCAGCGCATCGAGCGGCAACTGCCCTGGGCCGAGTTCCGTGATGGCCAGGTTCAGCCGCTGCCCGACAGCAGCAATTGAGCGAGCGCATCAGCACACAACAACGCGGTGATGCTGCCGAAGCCCTGGCCCGGCAGCATCTCGAACAGCATGGCCTGCGCCTGCTGGCACAGAACTGGCGCTGCCGCCTCGGCGAGCTCGATCTGGTCATGCTCGACGCCGATACAGTAGTATTTGTCGAGGTTCGCTATCGGCGCCATAGCGCCTGGGGTGGCGCGGCAGAGAGCGTGGATGCACGCAAACGTGAGAAACTCAGCCGCGCCGCTCAGCACTTCCTGCAACAAGAATCACGCTGGGCCAAGTACCCATGCCGCTTTGATGTGATTGCCATAACCGCCGACAGCCAAGCCCCCGCGCAACTGGACTGGATTCAAAACGCCTTTGATACCTGAACAGACGCCACACTGAAGGTTATATCCCTAATGGACATGCAAGCTCGTATTCGCCACCTGTTCCAAGCCAGCATTGACACCAAGCAGCAGGCCATGGAAGTGCTCATCCCCCTTATCGAGCAAGGCAGCCAGGCCATGGTCCAGGCACTGCTCAGCGAGGGCAAGATCCTCACGTGCGGCAATGGCGGCTCAGCCGGTGACGCCCAGCATTTCTCCTCCGAACTGCTTAACCGCTTCGAGCGCGAGCGCCCAAGCCTGCCGGCCATCGCCCTGACCACCGACAGCTCGACCATCACCTCGATTGCCAACGATTACAGCTACAACGAGATCTTCTCCAAACAGATTCGCGCGCTCGGTCAACCCGGCGATGTGCTGCTGGCGATTTCCACCAGCGGCAACTCGGCCAACGTGATCCAGGCCATCCAGGCCGCCCACGACCGTGAGATGACCGTGGTTGCCCTCACCGGCCGCGATGGTGGCGGCATGGCTTCACTGCTGCTGCCGGAAGACGTGGAAATCCGCGTCCCCTCGAAAGTCACCGCACGCATTCAGGAAGTCCACCTGCTGGCCATCCATTGCCTGTGCGACCTGATCGACAGCCAACTGTTTGGGAGTGAAGAATGACCCGTTCACCACTGATCCTCGCCGCCCTGGCACTGACTCTCGCCCTGGCCGGCTGCGGTAACCGCAGCGTCGGCAACAAGATCGACGACCAGTTCATCCCCGCCGAGGTCAGCTCCAGCGTGGCCCGCGCGCATATCGACCTGACCAGCCCGACCTCGCACATCATCGTTACCAGCTATAACGGCGTGGTACTGCTGGCCGGTCAGACGCCGCGCAGCGATCTCAAGGCCATGGCCGAGCAGGCCGCACGCCGCGTCAGCAACGTGAAAAAGGTGCACAACGAGTTGCAGGTGCTGCAGCCCACTTCGCTGCTGGTGCGCAGCAACGACTCACTGCTGACCAGCCGCATCAAGACCCAGATGCTTGCCGACAGCGCGGTGCCGGGCACCCGCATCAAGGTGATCACCGAAAACGGCATCGTCTATATGCTCGGCCTGGTTTCGCGCGCCGAAGCCAACCACGCCACCAACCTGGTACAAAGCGTTTCCGGGGTGCAGAAAGTGGTGAAGCTGTTCGAATACAGCAACTGATAGCCTCACCCAGGCAACCGCCTGGGTGGCGACCAGAGAAAAGGCGATCCTCGGATCGCCTTTTCTCTATTTACTTGACCACTTTCAGACTGGGCCTGCCACTGGGACGTGGCGGCTCATCATCCGGAGGGCTTTGCTCATCCGGATCTTCGATCTCATCACCATCGAGCATCGACGACTCCGCATCAAACACCATGCCCTGGCCATTCTCCCGCGCATAGATCGCCAGCACGGCAGCTGCGGGGATATACAGGCTCTGCGGCACCCCGGCAAAACGCCCCTCGAAGCTCACCGCCTCGTTATCCATATGCAGATGACGCACGGCAGTCGGTGAGACATTCAGCACGATCTGCCCATCATTGGCAAAACCGGCAGGCACCTGCACACCGGCAAACTCGGCGTTGACCAGCAGGTGCGGGGTGCAGTCGTTGTCCACGATCCACTCATAGAGGGCACGAACCAGATAAGGACGACTCGACTTCATCATGACCTCCTCGGGTTAACGCATATCACGTTCGACAAGTGACAGACTGGCCTGAAACGCTTCACGAGCAAACTGACGCTCCATGTAATCCAGCAATGGCTTGGCCGGCTTTGGCAACTCTATCCCCAGAATCGGCAAACGCCAAAGGATCGGCAGCAGACAGCAGTCCACCAGGCTCAATTCCTCGCTGAGGAAATACGCCTTGTCGGCAAATAGCGGCGATACGCCGGTCAGGCTCTCGCGCAGCTCCTTGCGCGCCAGGGCACGGGCCGGCTCTTTGCTACGCGGATCCAGAATCAGGTCCACCTGCGCGCACCAGTCACGCTGGATGCGATGAATCAGCAGACGACTATTGGCACGGGCCACCGGGTACACCGGCAACAACGGCGGATGCGGGTAACGCTCATCCAGGTATTCCATCACCACAGTCGACTCGTACAGAGCCAAATCGCGATCCACCAGGGTCGGCAGGCTGGCGTAGGGGTTGACCTCCAGCAGCTTGGCCGGATAACGGCCCTTTTCGACACTGATGATCTCGGCGCTGACACCCTTCTCGGCGAGCACAATGCGTACGCGGTGGGAATAGTGGTCGGCGGGGTCGGAGTAACAGGCCAACCGATTGGTCACGCCCATGGCGGTCCTCCTCGCTTATAAAGTTATATGAAGCACAAAGACCTGCGCGCCCAAAGGGGCGCGCAGGTCAACAGCGGAGCTACAACGGATTAATGCACGTCCTTCCAGTACTCGCGCTTGAGCAGATAGGCGAATACGAAGAAGAAGGCCAGATACAGCAGCACATAGGTGCCGATACGCTGGCTTTGCAGCTTCACCGGGTTGGCCGAGTAAGCGAGGAAGGTCACCAGATTCTGGATCTTCTCATCGAATTCTTCAGCACTCAGCGTACCGGTCTTCGGCTCAACGGTCAGCTGATCACAAGCCTCATGGGTAATCGGTGTGCCGGTCAGCGGATCGAACAGCTTCTTGCCATCCTCAACCACTTGCACCTGCTTACAACCGATGTACTGACGGCCTTGCAGACCTACCAGCACGTTCGGCATACCGACGTTCGGGAAGACCTTGTTGTTGGCACCCAGCGGACGCGCGGTATCTTCATAGAAGGTACGCAGGTAGGTGTACAACCAGTCGTTACCACGCACACGGGCAACCAGGGTCAGATCGGGCGGCGCCGCACCAAACCAGGCTTTAGCATCCGCTGGCTGCATGCCGATATTCATGTGCTCACCAATCTTCGCGCCGGTGAACACCAGGTTCTCCAGCATGATTTCATGGGGAACACCAATGTCATCAGCGACACGCTCATAGCGCTGATACTGCGCCGAGTGGCAACCCATGCAGTAGTTGGCGAACGTACGCGCGCCATCCTGCAGAGCCGCTTTGTCAGTCAGATCGATATCCACCTTATCCAGTGGATAACCGCTGCCAGCGCCCAAGGCCAGGGCCGGCATTGCAGCAATAACGAGTGCAGCAAATAGCTTCTTCATCAGCCAGTCACCCTTTCCGGAACCGGTTTGGTCTTCTCGAGTTTGGTATAGAACGGCATCAGGATGAAGTACGCGAAGTACAGGAAGGTACACACCTGCGACAGCAGCGTACGGCCTGGGGTTGGCGACAACACGCCCAACACGCCGAGGATCACGAAGGACACGCAGAAGATCAGCAGCCAGACCTTGCTCATCCAGCCCTTGTAGCGCATCGACTTGACCGGGCTACGATCCAGCCAAGGCAGCACGAACAGCACCGCGATAGCCGCACCCATGGCAATAACACCCAGCAGCTTGTCCGGCACCGCACGCAGAATCGCGTAGAACGGGGTGAAGTACCAAACCGGGGCAATGTGCTCAGGGGTCTTGAACGGGTTGGCCGCTTCGAAGTTCGGCTTCTCGAGGAAATAACCGCCCATTTCCGGGAAGAAGAAGATCACGAAGCAGAAGATAAACAGGAACACCACCACGCCGACGATATCTTTCACGGTGTAGTACGGGTGGAAGGCGATGCCGTCGAGCGGAATGCCGTTCTCGTCTTTCTTCTTCTTGATGTCGACGCCGTCCGGGTTGTTCGAACCGACTTCGTGCAGCGCCAGGATGTGCAACACCACCAGGCCGAGAATCACGATCGGCAGCGCCACCACGTGCAGGGCGAAGAAGCGGTTCAGGGTGATCCCGGAGATCAGGTAGTCACCACGAATCCACTGGGTCAGGTCCGCACCGATCACCGGAATGGCACCGAACAGCGAGATGATCACCTGGGCCCCCCAGTAGGACATCTGGCCCCACGGCAGCAGGTAACCCATAAAGGCTTCGGCCATCAGCATCAGGTAGATCAGCATGCCGAAAATCCACACCAGCTCACGCGGCTTCTGGTAGGAGCCGTAGAGCAGACCGCGGAACATGTGCAGGTAGACCACCACGAAGAATGCCGAGGCGCCGGTGGAATGCAGATAGCGCAGAATCCAGCCGTACTCCACATCACGCATGATGTACTCGACCGAAGCAAACGCCTGCTCAGCCGACGGGGTGTAGCTCATGGTCAGCCAGATACCGGTAACGATCTGGTTGACCAGCACCAGCAGCGCCAGGGAGCCGAAGAAGTAGAAGAAGTTGAAGTTCTTTGGCGCGTAGTACTTGGACAGATGGTCTTCCCACATCTTGGTCGCGGGAAAGCGTGCATCGACCCATTCCATGAATTTGCTCATCATGCTTGCTCCTGATCCACACCGATGATGATCACATCATCCGTCTCGTACGTGTGCGGCGGCACCGGCAGGTTCATGGGCGCAGGCTGAGCCTTGTACACGCGCCCGGCGAGGTCGTAACGCGAACCGTGGCATGGGCAGAAATAGCCACCGACCCAATCGGCACCGAGGTCCGCAGGCGCCACTTCCGGACGGAAGGACGGCGCGCAACCCAGGTGGGTGCACAGGCCTACCAGCAGCAGCACTTCCGGCTTGATCGAACGGGTTTTCGGATCGACATAGCTTGGCTGCTCAGACGCCTTGGAGTCAAAGTCGGCCAGTTGTGGCTCAAGCTTGACCAGGTTACTGAGGATTTCCTCGGTACGGCGCACGATAAACACCGGCTGCCCCCGCCATTCAGCAACCATCTGCTGGCCCGGCTCAATTTTGCTGACGTTCACCTTAACCGGTGCTCCGGCAGCTTTAGCCTTGGCGCTTGGGAACCAGGACCCTACGAACGGGACCGCGGCACCCACCGCTCCTGCAGCGCCCACCACAGAGGTGGCCGCTACCAGAAAGCGACGCCGGCCTGCATTCACGCCGTCATTGCTCATTCAGTCGTCTCCCATCAGCTTTATGGCCTTTTAAGCAGGCCTATACTCGGTAAGTTTCAGATCGCACAAAAAGTTGCCGAATGGTAAAGAAAAGGCCCATTTCTGACAAGGTAATTACCCAGCCTTAACCGACGCAACGCCTTGCGAATCAGGGCATTCACCGCTGCGGCATGATGCCGCAGACTAAATCGTCAGCCATAAAAAACGCCCAGTTCCGCAAGGAAACTGGGCGTTTTTTTGAACGCAGGTAGCGAATTAACGCTTGGAGTACTGCGGACGCTTACGCGCTTTACGCAGACCAACCTTCTTACGCTCAACTTCACGGGCGTCGCGAGTCACGAAGCCAGCTTTACGCAGTGCAGGACGCAGAGCTTCGTCGTAGTCCATCAGGGCGCGGGTGATGCCGTGGCGGATTGCGCCAGCCTGGCCACTTACGCCGCCACCGATAACGGTAACGAAGATATCGAACTTCTCGGTCATCTCAACCAGTTCCAGCGGCTGACGAACTACCATGCGGGCAGTTTCGCGACCGAAGAAACCATCAAGAGTGCGATTGTTGATGGAGATTTTGCCAGTGCCCGCACGCAGGAAAACGCGAGCGGTTGCAGTCTTGCGACGGCCAGTGCCGTAATTTTGAGTCGCCGACATAATGAACTATTCCGTTAAAACTTCAGTTCTTGGGGCTGCTGAGCAGTGTGGGGGTGAGCAGCGCCCGCGTACACTTTCAGCTTACGATACATGTCGCGACCCAGCGGGTTCTTCGGCAGCATGCCTTTAACCGCGGTCTCGATCACGCGCTCAGGGGCTTTAGCGATCAGCTTTTCGAAGTTGATCGACTTGATGCCGCCCGGGAAACCGGAGTGGGAGTAGTACATCTTGTCAGTGGTCTTGGCACCGGTAACACGAATCTGCTCAGCGTTGATGATGACGATGTAGTCACCGGTATCAACGTGCGGAGTGTATTCAGGCTTGTGCTTGCCACGCAGACGGCTTGCAACTTCGGTAGCCAGACGACCCAGGGTCTGACCTGCAGCGTCGACGACAAACCAGTCGCGCTTAACTGTTTCCGGTTTAGCAGTAAAAGTTTTCATTCTTTATAGCCTCAGGGGCCGCCCTGATAAATAAGACGGCGGATCTTACTGAATAGTGCGTACTTTGACAAGTCAAAGGCAGCCGAAAACAGGCG
>NZ_JBAQLP010000049.1:0-14730 GCF_049301935.1 Pseudomonas sp.
GCGTTTGCTGGACGATCTGGGCTATGGTTTCGCCCTCGATCAGGACCTCGCCGGCCAGCCGGTGACAGCCGATACGCTCTACCGCCTGCGTCCCGATGCCGGCCTGGACGCAGTCTTTGAACTGCAGCCCGGGGTTTTTTACGGCGCCGATTTGCTGGCCATGGCCCAGGCTGACTGGTCCGCGCCCGGCGCGTTGGCCGCGGCCAAACGGCTGATGCGCCAGGCCCTGGCGCCCCATTTAGGTGGCCGGCCGCAGGTCAGTCGTGAACTGTTTCTCTCTGCACCCAGAATCAACCTTAAGGACTCTCTCCGTGACTGACGCCCCTCGCATTCTGCTCGGTATCAACATCGATCACGTCGCCACCCTGCGCCAGGCCCGTGGCACCCGCTATCCAGATCCGGTCAAGGCCGCTCTGGACGCCGAGGAGGCCGGTGCCGATGGGATTACCGTGCACCTGCGCGAAGACCGCCGGCATATCCAGGAGCGCGATGTACGCCTGCTTAAGGAAGTCATGCAGACGCGGATGAACTTCGAGATGGGCGTCACCGAGGAGATGCTCGCCTTCGCCGAAAGCATCCGCCCCGAACACGTCTGCCTGGTGCCGGAAACCCGTCAGGAGCTGACCACCGAAGGCGGTCTGGATGTGGCCGGGCAGGAAGCGCGGATTCGCGCGGCGGTGCAGCGCCTGAGCAAGATTGGCTGCGAAGTGTCGCTGTTTATCGATCCGGATCTGCAGCAGATCGAGGCCTCCAAGCGTGTCGGTGCGCCGGCCATCGAACTGCACACCGGCCGTTACGCCGATGCCCATACGCCCGAAGAAGCGGCGCGTGAATTGGCGCGGATTCGCGATGGAGTGGCCTGCGGCCTGCAGCACGGCCTGATCGTCAATGCCGGCCATGGCCTGCATTACCACAACGTCGAGCCGGTGGCGGCGATTGCCGGGATTAACGAGCTGAATATCGGCCACGCCCTGGTGGCCCACGCGCTGTTCGTCGGCTTTAAACAGGCGGTGGTGGAGATGAAGGCGCTGATCGTCGCAGCGGCCAATCGCGGTTGAATCAGGGTCGTAGGATGGGTTAGCCGCGCAGCGGTGTAACCCATCAATTCGTTATGGCTTGCGCGCGATCAGCACCGCGCGGCTCGGCGCAGGTAGGCCTTCGACGGTGCGGCTGTGGTCTGCAGGGTCGAGAAACTCGGGCAGCGACTGGAAGCGCATCCACTCGGTCGAGCGCTGTTCGTCCACCGAGGTGGTGCTGACATCCACGCAACGCACATCGACGAAGCCGGCGCGGCGTAGCCACAGCTCCAGTGCCGGCACTGAAGGCAGGAACCAGACGTTGCGCATCTGCGCGTAGCGATCCTCGGGTACCAATACTTGCTGCGCATCGCCTTCGACCACCAGGGTTTCCAGTACCAGTTCGCCGTCCTTGACCAGGCAATCCTTGAGGTCGATCAGATGATCGATGGGCGAGCGGCGGTGATACAGCACACCCATGGAAAACACCCTGTCGAAGCCTTGCAGCTTGCCGGGTAACTCCTCGAAGGCCAGCGGCAGGTGCCAGGCGGGTAGGTCAGGCAGATAGTGCTTTATCGCCAGAAACTGGCAGAGGAACAGCCAGTTGGGGTCGATGCCGACCACGCTGTCCGCGCCGGCACCGAGCATGCGCCACATGTAATAGCCGTTGCCGCAACCGACATCCAGCACGCGTTTGCCCTTGAGGTCGAGGTAGGGCGCGACCCGCTGCCATTTCCAGTCCGAGCGCCATTCGCTGTCGACATGCACGTCAAATAGATGGAATGGGCCTTTGCGCCAGGGGATCAGGCCCTGCAGCGCGCTTTTCAGCGCGGCGCGGGTTGGCTCGTCGCAGGGGCCGTTAAAGCTGAAGTTATGCAGCAGTTCCAGTTGCTCTACGTTCAACTCTGGCAACGCTTGTACCGCGCCATACCAGCGCGGCAGGTCGCCGTGGCCGATCGCCAGTTTGGCGTCGATCTGCCCCGGCAGGTCGGCTGACCAGTCTTGCAGCGGGGTGCCCGCCAGTTGGGCCTGCAGGGCGTCGAGGTCGAGGCGGTTGATCATGGCAGGGCAATCAAGGAGGCGAAGTTAAGGCACTGGAACCACGGCACCACCTGGCTGAAGCCGGCGGCCAGCAGGCGTTCGCGGTGCTGTTCCAGGCTGTCAGGCAGCATGACTTTCTCGATGGCGCTGCGTTTCTGGGCGATTTCCAGCTCGCTATAGCCGTTGGCACGCTTGAAGGCGATATGCAGCTCGTTCAGTAATTCGTGCTGCTGGTTGTCTTCGAACTGTAGCTTTTCCGAGAGAATCAGTGCGCCGCCGGGCAGCAAGGCTTGGCGGATCCGCGTGAGCAATTCGAGGCGTTGTTCGGGTTGGATAAACTGCAGGGTGAAATTCAGCGCCACCAGCGAGCTGGGCTGCAAGTCCAGGCTGAGGATATCGGCTTCGATCACCTCGACCGGCAGCAATTCCTGAAACATCGAGTCCTGGGCGTGCAGGTATTCGCGGCAGCGCTCGACCATGGCGCTGGAGTTGTCCACCGCAATGACTCGGCAGTCGTCGATCTGCACATGCCGGCGCAGCGCCTGGGTGACTGCGCCGAGCGAGCTGCCCAAGTCATACAGCACGCTGTGCGGCTGGGCGAACTGACCCGCGAGCACGCCGATATTCTCGACAATGGTCGGGTAGCCGGGCACCGAACGCTTGATCATGTCAGGGAAGACCCGCACCACATCTTCGTTGAACACGAAGTCTGGCACCTGAGCCAGGGGTTGGGCGAAAAGACGGTCGGGCTGTTTGCTCACGATGGCGGCGCACTGATCGGTAAGGCCGGGCATTTTAGCCAAGTGCTGGATTAAGCCAAAGCTTGATTACTTCATTTGATCAAAAATGAACTCGCCGGCCCCCTGCAGCGGGCCCAACGGATTGCGCTTGACCTCGTAGCGGCGGATGTTCGGTTCGCCGTTGCTGAGTTTGTGCACCAGCAGGTCATCCACTAGGACAAACACAGCATGGAATTTCCAGCCCTGTAGCTCGCGTTTCTTGCGAAAGTTGAAGGTGTCAGCCCAGAAGTTACCCACTCGCTTGGTATCGATCTTGTTGAACTCGAAGGCGTAGCCCACGCAGCGGTCCTTGGCTTCCAGGCAGCGCAGCAGGCCATCGGGCAGGTAGTCGAGGGGTACATTGGCCTGCACGAACATCAGGCGGATGTCGATAAATGAAAGCATCTTGCCATTGCCCTGGGTCAGCGGGTCGAAACCCAGGTCGAAGAGTTCGGTGCGTGTGGTTTTGCCCGGTATGGCCTGGGCATAGCGTATTTCTGAATCGAGGTAGTCACCGAAAGGTGAGCGCGCTTCTGCGTGTTCACTGGGTAACAGGCTGCTGCAACCTGGTAGCGATGTGAGTATGAGGAGCAGACAAACTACAGACCTCTTGTCCATCATGATGTTTCTCTACGTAGACCCTGTCCTATTGCTATAGCCGATATCTCGTTGCCCTGCCTGTTAAGGCAATCGAGGCGCTGATTTTAATCGTTGCCAGCATGCTGAGGGCGCGACGCCAGGGCTGCGGCAATTGTTGGGGCGTCACGCTTGCCCAGGTCACGCAGGAGAGGGCGCTGGGCTATTTGGCCCTGATGCGGCAGTTGAAGCGCTGCGCAGGTACCACTCCCACCTCCCAGGGCCGTTCATAGGTCAGGGCCAATTGACCTACGCCAGCCTGGGTGACCGCGAAGCGCCAGATGGAAACCCCGGCGCTGCCAACCAGGCCCGCGTCTTCTGGGTTGGTGTAGACCTCGGGGCCGAGGCTGTGCAGCACCTGTGGCGCGGAGTCGCGCAGTAGCCAGCGAAAACCGGTGGTAGGGTTGCTGGGCAGGCGCAGGATAAATTGCTGGCCGACCTGCAGCGACAGCGGGCATTTGCTCTGCTGGCTCTGCTCCAGGGTAACGCTGCTGGGCTTGTGCGCGCAGGCGGTGAGCAGGGCAAGGCTGAATGCCGCTGTCAGGCGTAGGGCAAGCATGGTGAACTCCTGGCAAATGTCGGAGCTGCCAGCATAGCCGCTAGGGCTGCTGCGCGGGAGCCTGTGTCGAGAACGCCGCCTGCAATGGCGCGCGCAAGCGCTGGGCGTATTCGTCGATCAAGGGCGTGAGCAGGGCAAAGCATTCGTGCGGTGCCAGGCGTACTTCGCGGCTGTCGATCAGTTCATGCTCCAGGCGCTGCAGCATCTGCTGCAAAGACGTGCCGGCGGGTGACTGTTGCAGTTGCCGACAGAGTTGCTGAATCTGCTGTTTCAGGCTTGGCGGGCATTGACTGTAATTGGCTGCACGCACGCTTAGGCCGCGCAGGCGGGCGAGGTTTTCCAGGCCATGGCAAGCCTGGGCGATGCCCTGTACGTGTGAGTTGCCAGCCTGGTGCAGGCGGGTTTCGAGTGTTGCGATGACGTGCAGTAGACCGTCGATAACCTGGCAATGCGCGGCAAAGTCCGCCGGCTTGCGCCGCAGGCGTGGCCAGTCCTGCTGCAGCGGCGCAAGTTGCAGGCTGGGGCCTGGCCAGTTCAGCCAGAGCTGGTCGAGCTGGCGGGCCAGGGCGTTGCGCTGGCTGGTGCTGGGCAGGTCTTGCTGGGCGCCCAGGCCGCGGTGTTTTTGCAGGTTCTGCAGCAGGTCGATGGCGCGTTGCAGTAACGCCGCTTGCAGCTCGTTGAGATGCTGCTGGTGGCGTTTGCCGGCGAGTTGGCTGAGGAAGTGGCCGGCGAGTAACAGCGCCAATGCCAGGGCGAGAGCAATGCTGAGGGCCATAAGCTGGTTTCCTGAACCCGAACGGTGCGCAAGGGGGCAGGCAAACTCAGCAATTCCCTTGCCAGGCCGCGCAAAGACCCGATTTCAGGCATTCTTAATCCGCTGCCGATCGACTGTTTGCCCTGTAGTTGGGCGCTTTTAATGGCTTTGGCGGTTTTTGGTGCGATTGCTGCCCATTTGTCGTGCGGGCTGCAGTTTTACCGGACAAAGGGTTAAAGTTGCACCTCTGTTTTTCAGGGTTGCACTTTTCATGTTCAACGCGCGTTTGATGCGTCTTGATGACCAGGCCCATGAGCACACCCACGACCATCATCAACTGGTGCTGTCGTTGGCTGGGCGTGCCGAATTCGAGGTAAACGGCCGGGGTGGTGAGGTGTGCCGCATGCGCGCCTGCCTGGTGCCGGGCGATGCCGATCACCAGTTCGCCGGCATGGGTGATAACCGCATGCTGATCATCGACCTGGATGAGCAGGGTACCTCCAGCGAAGACCTGCAACTGCTGACCCGCCTGTTTGAAACCCCGCGTTACCCGCAACTGGATGCTGACTTCCAGAACTTACTGAGCTATGCCGGCGCCGAGCTGGAGCGTTACGGCTCGGATCCGCTGTTGCCCCGCGCGCTGGGTGGCGTGCTGCTGCGCGCCTTGCACCTGCGCCTGTTCGGCGAGCCCCATGCGCGGGCTGTGGGGGCGCTGAATCTGGAGCGCCTCGACAGTTACATCATCAAGCATTTGGCGCGGCGCATCAGCGTGGCCGAGCTGGCGCAGGTGGTCTGCCTGAGCCCCAGTCATTTCCATGCGCAGTTCAAAGACAGCGTCGGCCTGACGCCGCACCAGTACCTGCTGAAAACCCGCCTGGACCGCGCCGTGCGGCTGATCCGCGAAAGCGGCCTGCCGCTGATCCGCATCGCCGAAGAGTGCGGTTTCTCCAGCCAGAGTGCGCTGACCACCGCCATGCGCCGCTACTTGGGGCTGACGCCGAAACGCCTGCGCAGCGCCGACTAAAGGCGCGCTGGCCGCCTTGGATGGCAGTGGCCATCGGCGAGTGACTGCCGATCAAACGTGAACTTCTTCACGCGGCAGACTAAGCTGTGGCTCACAGAGACACTTACTGTGCCCGGGCAAGGATGCTTTTAATAGTCAAGTGTGCCCCCCAAGTACGAGTAGTCTTGATGAACAAGCACCTGCACCCATTGTTTGCATTTTTGCTGCTGAGCACGCCTTTGCACGCCGCCAGCCTGCAAGCCGAGCTGGTGGACAATCAGGGTCAGCCCTTGGCCAATGCCGTACTCAGCTTGCGTAGTGCGGTTGCACCAGTGGTTGCACCTGCTGCTGCAGTAATGGATCAGCGCTCGCAGCAGTTCGCACCCACTGTACTGGCGGTGCGCAGCGGCACCTCGGTGGCGTTCCCCAATAGCGACAATATCCGTCATCACGTCTATTCGTTCTCGTTGGCCAAACGCTTTGAGCTGCGTCTGTATCAGGGCACGCCGAGCGAGCCGGTTATCTTCGACACGCCCGGTGTGGTGGTACTGGGCTGCAATATTCACGACTGGATGGTTGGCTATATCTATGTGACCGACGACCCCTGGTTTGCCGTAAGTGATGAGCAGGGGCGATTGAGCCTTGAGCAATTGCCGCCGGGCGCTTACACGGTCAGTCTGTGGCATCCGCAAACGCCGGATATGGTGCCGCAGGCTGCCGGTCAGTTGCAGTTGACTGAAGCCGGCAGCCAGCAGCGCTACACCCTGACCACGCAGGCCCCCGCTAACCAGGCCGCACCAAGTGCGCCGGCCAGTGCCTTTGGCGATGCGTTCAAGAAGGCCCGTGATGCTGCGCAATAGTTTTCAGGCGCGAATTGCCGGCGTTCTGGTACTGCTGTTGTTGGTGGTAATCGGGGCGCTTTATGTCGCCGTGCGGACCGCCACCGATGCGGCCATACGCAGCCAGGCACGCGAACAGTTGGATGTCGGTAGCCTGGTATTTCAGCAACTGCTCGAAGTGCGTGGCCGCCAGTTGCACGATGCGGTGCAGGTGCTGGCTGCCGACTTTGGTTTCAAGGATGCCGTGGCCAGTGGTGACAGCGAAACCATTCGCTCGGCCCTGGTCAATCATGGTGCGCGGATCAATGCCCGCGCAGTGATGATGCTGGACCTGGACGGCAACCTGGAGGTCAGCAGTGACCGGCAGATCAGCGGTGATACCGCCCAGCGTCTGAGCGCCCAGGTGATGCAGCGTCAGCGCGAGGGCGTGCAGATATTCCTGATGCCGATTGCCGACAAAATTTACCTGCTGGTGCAGGCCACCGTCACCGCGCCGCTGCCGATTGCCCGGGTGATGATGGGCTTTGAGGTTGACGATGGGTTCGCTGCCGAACTGCGGGAGTTGACCCACCTGGAGCTGACCCTGCGGGCGACCCAGGACGGTGTAGCCGATATCTGGATCAGCACCCTGCAGCCCGCGCAGCGTGAGCAGTTGCAAGGCCGCATGGCCGAACTGGCAGATGATGCGGTGAGCCAGATTGGTGACGAGTCCTACCTTAATCAGACCCTGGTACTGGCCAGCGGCGACGGTTTTGAGGTGCGCGCGCTGCTGCACAAGTCCCTGAGTCAGGCGCAGCAGGCGTTTGCTCCGCTTGATCAGAATATCCTGCTGATTGCCCTGGTGGCGCTGAGCGCCTCCCTGGGCGGCGCTCTGTTGCTGGCGCGCTCGGTGTCGCAGCCGGTGCAGCAACTGGCCGCTGCCGCTGAGCGGGTGCGCCATGGTGACTACCAGGCCAGCCTTGAGCTGAAGCGCAGCGATGAGCTGGGGCGCCTGGCCACAGCCTTCAAGGCCATGCAGCAGGGCATTGCCGAGCGTGAGCGGCAGCTGGCGCACAATGCGTTGCACGATGCGCTGACCGGTCTGCCCAACCGTACCCTGGCGCTGGAGCGTTTGGGCAGTGCGATCACCGCCGGCCGGCCGGCGGCGCTGCTCTACCTGGGCGTGGCGAATTTTCGTGCAGTTAATGAAAGCCTGGGGGCGGAGGGCGGTGACCTGGCATTGCAGCAACTGAGTCGGCGCCTGCAGGCGACCCTGCGCCCCGGCGATAGCGTGGCGCGGATCATTGGCGATGAATTTCTCCTGCTCCTGGAAAACAGCGACAGTGACAGTGCCGTAGGTATCGCCGACAAGGTGCAGCAGCTGCTACTCAAGCCGCTGCGCGTGGCCAACCACGATTTCGCCCTGGAGTGCCGTATTGGCATTGCCAGCTACCCGGTCGATGGCAATGCCCCGGAAGAGCTGCTGCGCCGGGCGAGCATCGCCATGCAGGATGCCGCGGGCATGCCCAGCCATCTGCAGATTTACCAGCGTGGTCGCGATGATGCCCAGCAGCGGCAGATTCGCCTGATCCGTGATTTGCGCCATGCGCCGGGCAAGGCCGAGTTGTTGCTGCATTATCAACCGAAGCTGGATATTGCCGCCGGCCAGGTACGTCAAGCCGAAGCCTTATTGCGCTGGCAGCACCCGGTGCTCGGCATGGTCTCGCCGGGGGAGTTTATTCCGCTGGCTGAGCGCACCGGCAGCATCCAGCTGCTGACCGCCTGGGTGATCGAGGAAGTTCTGCGCCAGTTGCGTGAATGGGCCGGTCGCGGCCTGCGCGTGCAGGTGTCGCTGAATATTTCCACCGAAGACCTGATCGACCCGCAGTTACCAGCACGGGTCAGCGCCCTGCTGGCCGAATACCAGGTGCCGGCCGAACAGCTGATTTTTGAAATCACCGAAAGCGGGGTGATGCTCAACCCCGAGCTCGCCTTGAAGGTGTTGCATGACCTGCGCGCGTGCGGCATCAGTCTGTCGGTGGACGACTTTGGCACGGGCTACTCATCCCTGACGCAGCTCAAGCGTATGCCGGTGCAGGAGCTGAAGATTGACCAGTCGTTTATCCGTGACCTGGACGACGCCAGCGAGGACTCGGTGATCGTGCGCTCGACCATCGAGATGAGCCATAGCCTGGGTCTCAAGGTGGTGGCCGAGGGGGTCGAGTTCGAGCGCAGCCTGCAACTGCTGGCGCGCTGGCAGTGTGATACCGCCCAAGGCTACCTGATCAGTCGACCGTTGGCGGCGAAAGCCTTTGAAACCTGGATGGCACAATACCGCCATGCCTCACCGAGCCCGGTGCATTAAGGATGACTGAGCTGGCGCGCGGCATAGCGTTGTTATTCGGCTTGCTGGCCAACCTGGCCTGGGCCGACGGCCGCTTGCTGGCCACCGGTGGTTCCAGCAGCCTCGAAGGTGCGGCCGGTGGCGGCATCACACCCTGGGCGGTGCTGTCTGGTTATGGCGAGCGCGGCGAATGGGGCGCGGATGTATTCGCCACGCGGGTACAAACCGCCGATTACCGCCTGGAGGTGGCCGGTATTGGCGTCGCGTTCGATAACCGCGTCGAGCTGTCCTACGCCCGCCAGCGTTTTGATCTGGGCACCCTGGCGCGCCACCTCAACCTGCCGGAAAACAGCCTGAGCCAGGATATCTACGGCCTCAAGGTGCGCCTGTTTGGTGACCTGATCTACGACCAGCTGCCGCAGGTATCGCTGGGCATTCAGCACAAACGGCAGAAGGATTTTCTGATTCCCAGCCTGGTGGGCGCCCAGCGCAGTGAAGATACCGAAGGCTATATAACGGCCAGCCGGCTGATCCTCGGCGGTGCCTTTGGCTACAACCTGCTGCTTAATGGCGGCCTGCGTTACAGCCGGGCCAACGAGCTGGGTTTGCTGGGTTTTGCCGGCGACCGGCGTGATCGTCACTCGCTGCTCAAGGAAGGGGCCGTGGCCGTGCTGTTCAACCCGCGTTGGGCGCTGGGGGTTGAGTACCGTGAGAAACCGGACAACTTAAGTTTTGCCGGGGAGAGCGACTGGGCCGACCTGTTTCTCGGTTATTTCCCCAACAAGAACCTGGCCGTGGTGCTGGCTTATGCGCGCTTGGGCGAAATCGCCACGCTGGATAATCAGGACGGGGTCTATCTGTCCGTGCAGGGGAGCTTCTAAGCATGCGCAGTCTGCTGCTGGCCATTGTGCTAACTCTGACGGCCTGCGCCCAGCAGCCGGCCAAAGACGACAGCCTGTACCGTGATCTGGGTGAGCAGGCGGGGATTACCCGCATCGTCGAAGGCATGCTGCTGAATATCGCCGCCGACCCGCGCATCGTCCGCCACTTCGAGAATATCGACATCGTGCGCCTGCGCGACAAGCTGGTGGAGCAGATCTGCGTCGAGGCCGGCGGCCCCTGCACCTACACCGGCGACAGCATGGAGGACAGCCACAAGGGCCAGCACCTCACCCCCAGCGACTTCAACGCCCTGGTGGAAAACCTGCAGGATGCCATGAGCGCTCAGGGTGTGCCCATGCCCGCGCAAAACCGCCTGCTGGCGCGGCTGGCGCCGATGCGGGCGCAGGTGATTGATCGTTAGAACCTCTTTACGATCTGCTGCGTGTCGGCCCTGCTGCTTTAAAAACAGGCTCGGCAAGCCGCTTGCGGCTAACGCGCTCTAGCACGACCCGAAGGGCGAGTGAAACGAGTAATGCTCATGGGGCGCGTGCTCAGCGCAAGGTCTGCGCAATCGCCAGAATATCGGTGCGGTGGCTGACCACTAGGCTGAGTTCGCCGTTCTCACCGATAAAGTCCTGCGGCGGCATCAGTTTCTGGTAAGCCGCCAGTTCTTGCAGTGGCGGTAGCTCGGCAGCCGGGGTGCTTTCCTTGATGGCGTGATAAAGCGCCAGGTTGACCAGATCGAGCAGTTGCAGGCGATGCCCCGGGCTGCGTTGCCAGTTGCCGGCGTCGCGAATGATCTCGATATAGTCGTTATGCACTGACCATTTCTTCAGCACGATGATGCCGAGCGATTTGCTGTATTCGCGGCATAGCGTGTAATACAGCTTGCTGGAGGGCGCCACACTTTCATTTCTGAACGCCGAGAGCACGGCGAGGGTGCCCACTTCGCTGAGCAGACTGGCCAGCAGGGCGTGTTCCGCTGTCACCTGACCGAGCAGGCGGGCCAGCATGGCGCTGGTGCTGGCCTTGATCACCAAACGCTCCCAAGCATCGACAAACAGCCGCTTGTGCTCTGGGCTGTGCAGGGTGAACAGGCTTTTGATGCTGTGCACCATGGTGATTCGATCGACGTCGCTTAAGCCGAGCAGGCCGATCACCTCATGCAGCGTCTTGGGCGCCAAGGTGTGGCGATACAGGGCGCTGGACGCATGCTTCATCAGCAGCGCACTAAGGGCCGGGTCGCGGCTGATCAGGCGCACCAGTGCATTCAGCGAAATATGCGGATCAGCCAAGGCCCGGCGGATATCCAGGGTAATGGTCGGCAGGCTGGGCAATTGCTCTTCGCCCTGCATCAACTGCGAGACCACCCGCCTATAGATCGAATACTGCGAAACCTCATCGCTCAACATCATGCGCTCCTGCACCTGTTCAGCCAGTGTAGGCAGGGCCTTGGGCAAGCGCCCTGGCGGCGATCAATGGCCATAGGCGAGTAGCCTTCAGGCCATTAGCCCGGGTCGCTGGCACCGTGGCGCTTGGCCTTGCGGATGCGTAGGGCGATGCCGCCGATCAGCAGCAGCGCCAGCGGCCCCAGCAGGCTCGCGGCCAGTTGCGGCGAGAGGTCTAGCCCCAGGCTGTGCGCACCCTCGACGCCGAGCTTGAACAGGCTCAGCAGGTAGTAGCTGATGGCGATGATCGACAGGCCTTCCACCGCCCGCTGGATCTTGATCTGGGTACTGGCGCGGCTGTTGAGGCTGCGCAGTATCGCCGAGTTCTGTTCTTCCACCTCCACCTGCACCCGGGTCTGCAGCAGTTCGCCCAGGTTGGCCACGCTCTGGCCCAGGCGCGCCAGGCGCTGGTCGGTGACGGCGCAGTAGCGCACCGTGGGTTTGAAGCGCCGCTCGATAAAGATGCCGAGGCGCTGACAGTCGCCGACATGGCTTTCGCGCAACTCGCCGATGCGCTCGAATACCAGTTGCGCATAGGCCTCGGCGGCGCTGAAGCGCTGCCGGTGAATGGCCGTGCTGCGCACTATAGTGGCCGACAGCTGGGCGATGGCGCCGAGCAGTTGCTTGGCGTTAGTGGCCGCGGGGTCGGCGTTGCGATCGGACAGACTGGCCAGTTGCTGGTCGTAGTCCTTGAGCTGGCGGTCGACCGCTTGCGCCACCGGCAGGGTCAGCGAGGCCATCATGCGGTAGGTCTCGATTTCCAGCAGGCGCCTGATCATCCGCCCCAGGCGGTAGGCGTTGAGCGTGCGGTTGACCAGCAATATGCGGTTGCGCCCATCGGCGCACAGCCTGAAATCGCTCCACACCACGGCGTCGCCGCCGCCGATCTGCGAGCCGGCCGGGTCCTTGAAGCCGTAGCGGGCGTTATGCCCCTCCCAGTGTTGTTCGGCCTCCACCAGGATCTGCACGGCATTGATGATCAGCGCCCGGTGCGGCTCGATCAGGGCCTCTAGGGTGGCGGGCAGGGTCGGCCAGAACTCGCCACCGGTCTGCTTGGGCTGCACCAGGGTCAGGGTGAAAAACTCCGCGTGCCGTTCCCATTTCAGCGGGTGGCCATCCAGCTGCACCAAGCCCTGGGCGGCACTGGCGTCGGACGCTGCCGCGTCCTGGGTCAGTGCCGCTATCACCGCCGCGCTGACCCCGCCCTGGTCGAGCAGGGCGATATGGAAGACGTGCGCCGGCTCGTTGAAATACAGCGAGGGGCGGGCATGCAGTTCGTTGTGCAGGGCGGTTCTGTACGGATGCATAAGTGCGCTCACTAAAACCCTAGGGTCCAGCAGTGACGCGGGCCGCGCCCGCCATGTCACGCCTTGTGCGCAACTGGCGGCGAGTCAGCGGCTATTCAAACAAGCGTTCTCCATTAGTTCCCCGGCCTGGAGTTTTCAGCAAAAACTTCAGAGCCTTTTGTAAGAAGTGGTCATGCCTCTGCCACTAAATTCCGCTCTTCACTCGTGCAGTGCAGCGGTTTTTGCCGGCAGGTTCTTGCGGCAGACCTACATAGTTGAGCTAGACCTATAACCAACAGCTGCCGATATTGGGGTGTTTGCAACCCCGCACGTGGTAATACGGCTCGGCTGAAGTGGGCGCTGCAAGGGGCAACGCAGTTTGCCTGGCGGGTACTCGGTGAGGCGTATTGCCCTATAAACGCTCGCCATAAACGGGCGTGGTTTGCCAAACAGGGCACGGGTCTATTCCCGTTGCTGGAATAACAACAATCAAGAGGGGAGCTCCCCAATGACTGCAAATACTCCGATGCTCGTCACCTTTGTGGTGTACATCGCGCTCATGGTGCTGATTGGCCTGTTCGCGTACATGCGCACCAAGAATCTCTCCGATTACATCCTGGGCGGTCGCAGCCTGGGTAGTTTCGTCACCGCCTTGTCGGCCGGTGCATCGGACATGAGCGGCTGGCTGCTGATGGGCTTGCCGGGCGCGGTATACCTCTCCGGTCTGTCCGAAGGCTGGATCGCCATCGGCCTGATCGTCGGCGCTTACCTGAACTGGTTGTTCGTCGCTGGCCGTCTGCGCGTGCAGACCGAGCACAACGGCAACGCCCTGACTCTGCCGGATTACTTCACCCACCGCTTTGAAGACAGCAGCCGCGTGCTGCGCATCTTCTCCGCGCTGGTGATTCTGGTGTTCTTCACCATCTACTGCGCCTCGGGCGTTGTAGCCGGTGCCCGCCTGTTCGAAAGCACCTTCGGCATGTCCTACGAGACGGCGCTGTGGGCCGGTGCTGCGGCAACCATCGCCTACACCTTTATCGGTGGTTTCCTGGCGGTGAGCTGGACTGACACCGTGCAGGCCACGCTGATGATTTTCGCCCTGATCCTTACCCCGATCGTGGTGATTATTGCCACCGGCGGTGCCGATGCCACCTTCGCCGCGATTGAATTGAAAGACGCCACCAGCTTCGACATGCTCAAGGGCGCGACCTTTGTTGGCGTGATTTCGCTGATGGCCTGGGGCCTGGGCTATTTCGGCCAGCCGCATATCCTCGCGCGCTTTATGGCGGCTGATTCGGTGAAATCGATCCCGGCAGCCCGGCGTATTTCCATGACCTGGATGATTCTCTGCCTGGGTGGTGCGGTGGCTGTGGGCTTCTTCGGTATCGCCTACTTCTCCGCCAACCCGGACCTCGCTGGCCCGGTGACCGAGAACCCAGAGCGCGTATTTATCGAACTGGCCAAGCTGCTGTTCAACCCCTGGATCGCCGGCATCCTGCTGTCCGCCATCCTGGCTGCGGTGATGAGTACCTTGAGCTGCCAGTTGCTGGTGTGCTCCAGTGCCCTGACCGAAGACTTCTACAAAGCCTTCCTGCGCAAAGATGCTTCGCAAACCGAGCTGGTATGGGTCGGCCGTGGCATGGTGCTGTTGATTGCGGTCGTTGCCATCATGCTGGCGGCCAACCCGGAAAACCGCGTGCTGGGCCTGGTGTCCTACGCCTGGGCTGGTTTCGGCGCAGCCTTCGGTCCGGTGGTGATCCTCTCCCTGGTATGGAAGCAGATGACCCGCAACGGCGCACTGGCCGGCATGCTGGTCGGCGCCATGACCGTAATCCTCTGGAAGAACTTCCTCGGCCACCTGGGTCTGTACGAAATCATCCCAGGCTTTATCTTCGCCACTGTCGCCATTCTGGTGTTCAGCAAGATCGGCAACGGCCCATCGGCCAGCATGATCAAGCGCTTCGACGAAGCCGAGAAGGAATACCAGTCGGCCTGATGGTTTGAATACCTGGCAACTGACTGGTCGCTCAGTTGCCCCGCGGACCTGCTCCGTGGCGATGTGCGTGCGACCCGATAGCGCTTCGCCGGCCCACAGCTTTGCTGTTGGGCCGGTTTTTTTATGGCTGGCCATCCATGGCCGCCACCCTTCGGGCCGTCGCTACGC
>NZ_JBAQLP010000050.1:0-18176 GCF_049301935.1 Pseudomonas sp.
GGAGCGGGCTTGCCCGCGATGCTTTTGAGTCAGCAAGAGATCGCGGGCAAGCCCGCTCCCACAAAAGCTGAGCATGCCCACAGCGGTCTATCCAGCCATCGTCTCGGTTGAAGGTGGGAGAGGTTTACCTCGCCTTGGCCAATTGCAGGTCGAGGTATTCGTAGGCGATTTCAATCGCCTGGCGGGTGTCGAAGCCTTCGCCGGACAGCGCCCCGCGTAGCCACAAACCATCGATCAAGGCCGCCAGGCCACGGGCAGCGGTGCGCGCCTGCTGCTGCGGCAATACCCGGCAGAATTGCCCGCACAGGTTGGAATACAGGCGCAGATCATTGACCCGCTGCAAACGCCGCAGCGCCGGCTGGTGCATGCTGGTGGCCCAGAACGCCAGCCAGGTTTTCATCGCCGGGCCGTTGACCTGGCTGTCATCGAAGTTGCCTGCAATCATCGCCCGCAGGTGTTCGCGCGGCTGATCCGGCGGCAGGCAGGCGCGGCGTGCGCGCACGGCATCGCTGAGCGCCTGCATCAAATGACGCATGGTGGCGTCGAGCAGGCCGTTCTTGTCGCGGAAATAGTGGCTGATGATGCCATTGGAGACCCCGGCGATCCGCGCGATATAGGCAATGCTGGCATCGCTCATGCCGACCTGATCAACCGCTTCGAGGGTGGCCGCGATCAATTGCGAGCGGCGGATCGGTTGCATTCCGACCTTGGGCATCTGCTTCTCCATCGATGGGGGGCGTCCCCGGAATGCGCGCAGTCTAGGCCGGTTATTATTGAACGATCAATCAAACAAGGCGTTCCAGGGATGACCTGTCGGTCAGGTATATAGCCTGGCGCAAGGGGCGATGCGGCTAGTTGCCGGCTTTGGTGTCGCAAGTATCGCGCAGCTATCCAGCGCAGATCAGGCCAAAGCCCGCCGGCTGCGTGTAAAGCTCCGTGTTTGGCTACTCAAACAGCGCATCCAGCGCCTGCTCCAGGCGTGTTACGGCAATCACCTGCAACCCTGCTGGCGGATCTTTCGGTGCATTGCCCTTGGGCACGATGGCGCGCTTGAAACCGTGCTTGGCCGCCTCTTTCAGGCGTTCCTGGCCGCTGGGCACCGGGCGGATTTCGCCGGACAAGCCCACCTCACCAAACACCAGCAGGTCATGCGGCAGCGGCTTGTTGCGCAGGCTGGAGATCACCGCCGCCATCAGCGCCAGGTCGGAGGCGGTTTCCAGCACCTTGACCCCACCGACCACATTGAGAAACACGTCCTGGTCATAGGTGGGAATGCCGCCATGCCGATGCAGCACGGCCAGCAGCATGGCCAGACGGTTCTGGTCCAGGCCCAGGGTCACCCGGCGCGGGTTGCCCATATGGCTGGTGTCGACCAGCGCCTGCACTTCCACCAGCATCGGCCGGGTGCCTTCCCAGGTGGCCATCACCACGCTGCCGGGGACTTCCTCCTGGGCGCGGGTGAGGAAGATCGCCGAGGGGTTGGTGACCTCTTTCAGGCCCTTGTCGGTCATGCCGAACACGCCCAGTTCGTTGATCGCGCCGAAGCGGTTCTTTACCGCCCGCAGCAGACGCAGACGACCATCGGACTCGCCCTCGAAATACAGCACGGTGTCGACCATATGCTCGAGGACGCGCGGGCCGGCCAGGGCGCCTTCCTTGGTCACATGGCCGACCAGGAAGATCGCCGTGCCGCTCTGCTTGGCAAAGCGCACCAGCAGCGCCGCACTCTCGCGCACCTGGGCGACGCCGCCGGGGGCCGATTGCAGCTGTTCGGTAAAAATGGTCTGGATCGAGTCGATCACCATCACCTTGGGTTTTTCCAGGCGTGCGGTGGCGATGATGCTTTCGATGCAGGTTTCGGTCATCACCTTGAGCTGGTCTTCCGGCAAGCCCAGCCGGCGGGCGCGCATGGCCACCTGCTGTTGGGACTCCTCACCGGTGACATACAGCGCGGGAAAGCGCGTGGCGATAGCGCACAGGGTTTGCAGCAGAATGGTCGACTTGCCGATGCCGGGGTCGCCGCCGATCAACACCACCGAGCCGTCCACCAGGCCGCCGCCCAGCACGCGGTCCAGCTCACCGGAGGCGGTGGAGAAACGCGGCACTTCCTCGACGCTGACCTCGGCCAGGGTCTTGATCTGCACCTGCTCGCCCGCCCAGCCGGAACGCCCGCTGGGGGTGGCGGCATTGGCTTCGAGAAGGGTTTCCACCAAGGTGTTCCAGGCCCCGCACTCGCCACACTGGCCAGCCCATTTGGGGAAGGTCGCGCCACACTCGGTGCAGCCATACATGCGCTTGGCCTTGGCCATGTCGGACTCCTATAAACGCTGAGCCCGGATCATACGAAATAACTGGATATATTTACAGTCATGCTCCTTTGGAACCTGTTACGGCTCTGGCGAGCTAGAGTCCGGCAAGGCGCTAGGAGCCTGTCGGACTTAACACTGTTCTACTGCGGAAAAGCCGGATTTGGCCATTTTTGCTGCTCTTGCTCGTTAAATAGCCCGCTATTCGCCTCGAAAGACCAACAAAACTGACTCAAACCGGGCTTGCTCTCGCTACGAACGGTCAAGCCCGACAGGCTCCCAGGCGACTACCAGTCTTCGGCTGTTTTTAACGCAGCAGAGCGTAGCCAGGTTCTCAGGATTTGCAGCCATTGCCGCAGCCACAACACTGCCCGGCAGCACGTTTGAGTCGGCGCGCGAGATCATCCTTGATGCCGACGCGCTCCTGCTTGAGCGCCAGTAGCGCATCGTCAGCCAACAGTTCGCTGCCTGCTTCGATCCGACAGATGCGCTTATCCAGGGTTTCGTAGGCGTCGGCCAGGCGGGCGAAGTCGGCATCGCCCACGCGCAGCGCATGCAGCGAGCCGCGCAGTTCGGGGAAATCCTTGATCAGCGGATGATGGTCAATATGCATGCGGGCACTCCTCGGCGATAGTCACTGCTTGCAGACTATCCCCTGAGCCGAGGCCAGCACTTGACCCGGATCAAGCACACGCCATTAAGCGGAGCTGCCCAGCAAACCGGCCAGCTCGTCCTTGAGGCTGACGCGTTGCATCTTCAAGCCGAGCAGCAGCAACTCATCCATGGCCACCCGACCGCTCTCCGCCTCATAGATGCGCTTGTCGAGTTCTTCATACTCCTCGGCCAGGCGGGTGAAATGCCCATCACGTGACAGTAAGGTGTGCAGCTGCGTCCTCAACTCGGGAAACTCGCGGTGCAGTGGGTGATGTTCCAGTGGCATATCGGCATCCTCATGACTGGTGTGCATTGAGCCTAGTCCAGTCGTGCCGGCTCTGCCGAAACGCCCAGGAACACGAACGCCAGGCAACTTCTGCTATCGTTGGCAGAGGCTACAAATTACGAAGAGAACTGCTTATGAGTACAGCATCAGGATGTTCGGCTTGTCGTGACGGCCAGGGGTTGGGTTTCCCTATCAGCATGGCCTTCCAACCCATTATCAATATGAACACTGGGGATATATTCGCCCATGAAGCGCTGGTGCGCGGTACCGCGGGCGAGTCAGCCGGTAGCCTGCTGAGCAAGCTCAACGCAGATAACCTCTACCCCTTTGACCAGGCTTGCCGGATTACCGCTCTGGAATGGGCCGCCAAGCTGCAGGTGCCGGCCATGGTCTCGATCAACTTTATGCCCAACGCGGTGTACAAGCCCGAGACGTGCATCCGTGCGACCCTGGAGGCCGCGCAGCGCTTCAACTTTCCGCTGGAGCGGATCATCTTCGAGGTCACCGAGCAGGAGCAGGTGCTGGATATCGACCACCTCACCAGCATCCTGCGTGCGTATCGCAAGCAAGGCTTTATGACGGCGATTGATGATTTCGGCGCAGGCTATGCTGGGCTCAACTTGCTGGCCGACTTTCAGCCCGACCTGATCAAGCTGGACATGCAGCTGATCCGTAATATTGACCAGGACGGCGTGCGGCAGATTCTGGTCGAAGCCGCCCTGCAGATGTGCCGCAAACTGAATATCCGGGTGATTGCCGAGGGCATCGAAAGCCTTGGCGAACTGCAGGCATTGCGCGACATGGGCGTGGAGCTGTTTCAGGGTTACCTGCTGGCCAAACCGGGTTTCGAGTCGCTGCCCGAGGTCAATTACCCGGCCTGAGTAGAAGCGGGCAAGCGGCGTGCACTGGATTACACTCTGTGCAACCTCACCTACCAGGGAACGCAGCATGAGCATACTCAGTGAATTCAAAGCCTTTGCGGTCAAGGGCAATGTGGTCGACATGGCCGTGGGCATCATCATCGGCGCGGCCTTCGGCAAGATTGTCTCGTCCTTTGTCGGCGATGTGGTGATGCCACCCCTGGGGGTGCTGATTGGTGGCGTGGATTTTTCCGAACTGGCCATCGTGCTCAAGGCTGCCGAGGGCGATGCCGCCGCAGTAACCCTGGCCTACGGTAAATTTATCCAGACTGTGCTCGACTTCCTGATCGTCGCCTTCGCCATCTTTATGGGTATCAAGGTGCTCAACCGGCTTAAGCGCGAGGAAGCCGCCGCCCCCGCCGCGCCAGCCGCCCCGACCAAAGATCAGGAGCTGCTCAGCGAAATTCGCGACCTGCTCAAGGCCCAGCACGGCAAAGAGTAGCTGCCGTATACAGGGTAACCGGCCCGCCCCGCCGATGTTGAGCGCCCTCAGGCAATCTCGTTGAAGCACCCGGCAGCCTCCTGGCTGCCGGGTCTCGCCGGCCTCGCTTACGCTTGTCAACGGCCTGCTAGCCCCGTGGTCAGCCGCAGCGGTCAGGCCAAAATCGTCCAGGTATGCGCACAAAAAAATGCCAGTCAGCTTGCCTGACTGGCATTTGGTACGCGTGCGCTTCTACATAACAGAAGCGCTGCCGTGGCTTATTTCAGCCACTCGGCGACGCGCTCTGGGTTTTTGCTGATCCAGTCTTTGGCGGCGTCTTGCGGTTTGGCGCCTTCGCGGATGGCGAGCATGACGGCGCCAACTTCTTCACCGCTCCAGGCGAATTTCTTCAGGAAGGCAGCGGCTTCGGGGGCTTTACTGTTGAGGCTGGGGTTGGCCACGGTGTCGACATGCTCCTCATCGCCGAAGACTTTTTTCGGGTCTTCGAGGAAGCGCAGCTTCCATTTGGCGAACATCCAGTGCGGAATCCAGCCGGTGACGACGATGGCTTCCTGGTCCTTTTCGGCGCGGGTCAGGGCGGTGGCCATGGCCGGGCCGGAGCTTGGCATCAGTTTGATCTCGGTCAGGCCGTATTGCTTGATTGCGTCTTCGGCGCGGCGCATCACGCCGGCGCCGGCGTCGATGCCGGTGATCTTGCCGTCGAAGTCTTCGGCGTAGGTTTGCAGGTCGGCAATGCTTTTGGCGGCGACGTAGTCAGGCACGATCAGGCCGATTTTCGCGCCAGCGTAGTTGGTGCCGAGCACTTCGACCTTGTCTTTGAGCTTTGCAAAGTATTCGCCGTGGGTGGCGGGCAGCCAGGCGGAGAGGGTGGCGTCGAGGTCACCACGGGCTACGCCCTGCCACATGATGGCCGGCTCTACGGGCTTCAGTTCGACCGTGTAGCCGAGTTTGCTCTGCAGGACTTCACCGGCGACATGGGTGGCGGCGACGCTGTCGTCCCAGCCGTTGACGTAGCCGATTTTCAGGGTGGCTTTGTCCGCCGCCATGGCGGCGCTCATGCCGAGGGCCAGGGCGGCGACGCCGAGGCTTTGCAGGCAGCGGTTCTTCAGGTTGCGCATAGGGTGTGCTCCGTCAGTGAGAGTTGCAGTTCAGTGAGTTACTGGCGCGTTCTTCTTGCGGGCCTAGCTGGGTAAAACATGTTGCTGTTGCAGTTGTGTGCAGGAGCCGTGAGAGAAATCGCGGCTGCAGCAAACCCGGCGATGGCCGTATGGCCTCGCTGGTGCGCTGCTTAACGGGCCATCAGACGCGCCACCCACAGGCCACTGGGGCGGCGCGCTGTGGCTTACAGGCCGAGGTGTTTTTTCACCGCGGTAACGCCGTCCTGGCCGTCATAGGTGGTGACGCCGGCCAGCCACTGATCGAGGATCGCCGGGTTGGCTTTGATCCACTCTTTAGCGACTTCGGTTGGGTTCTGTTTATCCAGGACCTTTTCCATCAGCTGGCTTTCGATCTCCACGGTGAACTGCAGGTTGTTCAGCAGTTTGCCGACGTTGGCGCAGCGCGCTTCGTAGTCCGCCGGTACTACGGTGTAGACCTGGGCGGCGCCGAAGTTCGGGCCGAACACGTCATCGCCGCCTTCCAGGTAGGTGATGTCGAACTGGGTGTTCATCGGGTGCGGCGCCCAGCCGAGGAAGACCGCCGGTTCGTTCTTCTTCACCGCGCGTTGCAGCTGCACCAGCATGCCGGCTTCGCTGGACTCGATCATCTTGAAGTCACCGAGGCCGAACTGGTTGCTCTTGATCATGCCCTCGATCAGCAGGTTGCCGTCGTTGCCCGGCTCGATGGCGAAGATCTTGCCGCCCAGCTGGTCTTTGAACTTGGCGATGTCGGCAAAGCTTTTCAGCCCGGCTTCGGCGGCGTAGGTCGGCACCGCCAGGGTGTATTTGGCGCCTTCAAGGTTGGCTTTGGGCAGCACTTTAACGCCGCCATCCTTGGTGAAGGGCTCGATCACGGCGTCCATCGAGGGCGCCCAGTAGCCGAGGAATACGTCGATCTGGCCTTTCTGCACGCCGGTAAAGGCGATGGGTACGGAGGCCATGATTTTGCGGGTCTGGTAGCCCAGGCCTTCGCTGAGGGTCATGGCGACACCGGTGGTGGCGGCGATGTCGGCCCAGCCAATTTCGGCGAAACGCACCATCTTGCAACTCTCCGGCTCCTGCGCCCAGGCGCTTTGCAGCATGGCCATGGAGAGCAGGCCGACACCTGCGAGCTGTTTAAGCGTTTTCATCTGCGATTCCCTGTGATGGTTAAATTTAGATTACTGGCGTTGCAGCTTGCCGCTGAACCAGCTGAACAGACTGCTGCGCTTGGCGGTTTGCGGGGTACCGAAACTCTCGGTGATGCGGTCGAGAATGATCGCCAGCAGTACCACGGCCATGCCGCTTTCGAAGCCCAGGCCGATGTCCAGGCGCTGGATGCTCGCCAGTACATCGTTACCCAGGCCGCCGGCGCCAACCATTGAGGCGATGATCACCATCGACAGGGCCATCATGATGGTCTGGTTGACCCCGGCCATGATCGACGGCATGGCGTTGGGCAGCTGGACCTTGAACAGTAGCTGACGCGGGGTGCAGCCGAAGGACTGGCCGGCTTCGATGATCTCTTTATTCACCTGGCGGATGCCCAGGTTGGTCAGGCGTACCGCCGGTGGCATGGCGAAGATCACCGTGGCGATAATCCCCGGCACGCGGCCGAGGCCGAACAGCATGGCGGCGGGGATCAGGTAAACGAACGCCGGCATGGTCTGCATAAAGTCGAGGATCGGCCGAATGATGGTCGCCACCCGCTCGCTGCGCGCGGCCCAGATGCCCAGGGGGATGCCGAGCAACAGGCTGATCAGGGTGGCGGAGAAGGTCAGGCCGAGGGTCACCACCGTCTGTTCCCAGAAGCCGGTGAGCACGATCAGCACAAAGGCCACGGCGGTGAAGATGGCGAACTTGTAGCTGATGCGCCACAGCCCGAGGCCGACGAAGATGGCGATCAACAGCCAGGCCGGCGGTAGCATCAGCAGCCATTCGATGCCTTCGGAGAAGCCGTTAACCACGGCGCCGACGCTGTCGAAGCCCTCGCTGTAGTTGTCCAGCAGGTGCTGCACCATGTCATTGACCCAGCTACCCAGGTCGAGCTGTTTCTCACTCATGGGACTCTCCCTGCAGGCGCGTCAGCAGGCGCCCCTTGCTGATGGCGCCGCTGTAACGGCCATTGCTGTCGACCACCGGGATCGGCCCTTCGTTGTCCACCAGGCGTTCAATCACCTGGTCCAGCGGCAGGTCTTCGGGGATCGGTTTGATTGACTTGAGCACCTGGCCGTCGAGGCCGCAGGTGCCGCCGCCCTCGACCAGCAGGGCGATCCGCTCCAGGCTTATAGAGCCCTGAAAAGTATTCTGCTCGTCGACGATAAAGGCGTAGTGCTTGTCCAGCGCCTGCAGCTCCTGGCAGACCTTCTGTGCATCCGGTGCGCGGCCGTTGTGCACGTAGATCGGCACGCTATCGGCCATCAACTGGCCAGCGGTGAGGTAGCGGTTGGTGTCGACGGTGTTGAAGAAGTTGCGCACATAATCGTTGGCGGGGTTGTCGATCAGCTCCTGCGGGGTGCCGACCTGTACCAGTTTGCCGCCTTCCATGATGCCGATGCGGGTACCGATGCGCATGGCCTCTTCGATGTCGTGGGAGACGAAGATGATGGTGCGGCGGTCGGTCTTCTGCAGCTCCAGCAGCACGTCCTGCATCTCGCGGCGCTTGAGTGGGTCGAGGGCGGAAAACGCCTCGTCCATGATGATCATGGACGGGTCGACCGCCAGGGCGCGGGCCAGGCCGACGCGCTGTTGCATGCCGCCGGACAGCTCATGCGGCATCTTGTGCGCAAAGGTGTCCAGGCCGACCTGCTTGAGTACCTGCATGGCGCGCTCTTCGCGCACCTTTTTGCTCTTGCCGGCGACTTCCAGGCCGAATGCGGCGTTGTCCAGCACCGTGCGCGAGGGCATCAGGGCGAAGGACTGGAAGACCATGCTCATGTCACGGCGGCGCAGGTCGATCAGCTCCGCCTTGGGCATCTTGGCAACGTTCTGCCCGTCGATGTAGACGTTGCCGCCGCTGGGTTCAACCAGGCGGTTGATCAGCCGAATCAGGGTGGATTTGCCAGAGCCGGACAGGCCCATCAGCACGAAAATCTCACCTTCCTCGACGCTGAACGACACGTCGCTGACGCCGATAACCGCGCCTTTTTCCGCAAGAATCCGTTCCTTGCTCCAGCCCTGCTTGAGCAGGTCGATGGCTTCTTGTGGCTCTGCGCCGAACACCTTGTAGAGGTTTTCGACGACTATTTTTCCAGACTGCATGGGATGATTCCCCTTCAGTAGACATCCAGATCAGTGCTGCGGAACCGGGCGTGCGCCAGCTGGCGTACGTACGGTGATGCCGACTGTTCTTGCCTGTGTGGGTTTACTGGGTTCCGGGGTTGGGGTCGTGCCTTGCCACGCAACACATTCAGGGTCCTCAGGCACACCCGCTGCAACGTTCCGCTTGCCTGGTGGGCAATGGACGCTATGCGGGCGTACTGTCGAGTCAACCTTGCTGTGCCGTGCTGCAAACCGCGCTCCAAACCCTCTGGCAGTGTTACGAAGTCCCATCCTTGGGTTTTACCCACCTCGACCCGAGGTGCGCGTACATCCGAAATTTCTTGTTGGGCTGGCACCCATTACGTGGTGAGCCAGCACTTATCTATTCTTCGGTCCGGGGCTGTGGGCACCCGGTCTGTCGACCCTGCTCAGGCGACAGCGACGAAATCGGCTGACTCAACGATATAGTCTTCGGCTTGCCGCAATTGTCGGTTTGCGACCCTGACGTGTTACGCGGCGACATAGCCTTTGACTAAAAAAACCATAACAGACTTTTCCGCCCCTTGGCCAAGGCTGCAAGCCACACCGGCCATGGTTTGCAGCCCTTGAGTCGGCCGCAGGTGCGATGAGCTGGGAGCTGCGCGCTGTTCGAAAAAAATGACAAATTAATGCCCGCTGACGCGATTTCCGGCGGTTTTTATTAATTGATTGTTCAGTTTTGTTACGCCTTGTCCCTATTGCGTGTTGCGAGGCGATAACCCGCGGGTTGGGTCGGGCGGCGTTCCGTTGAGAAGCGCAGCGAAGCCCAACGAACTCTGCCAATGCCTGCTGGGACCGGGCTACAGAAACCTATGCGCCATCGATCCGCCGTGTGGATAAGCCGCTGACGGATTTAGGCATGGGCGGGTCGGTGTGGGGCGACGCTGGCGTGGGGAAATCCTGATCATGCCTGCATGTAGCAATCGTGCAGGAGAGTGTTGTGGCTATCAGCGTGTTTGACCTGTTTAAGATCGGCATTGGCCCGTCCAGTTCGCATACCGTCGGGCCGATGCGCGCGGCGGCGCTGTTCAGTGGTGCCTTGGCCGAGCGGCGTTTACTGGAACGCAGCGCACGGGTGCAGGTGCGCCTGTACGGTTCGCTGTCGGCCACCGGCGTGGGCCATGGCAGCGACCGCGCGGTGATCATGGGGCTGATGGGCGAGTGGCCGGATCAGGTCGATCCGAGCAGCATTGAGCCGCGTATCGCCGAGCTGTTGGCCAGCGGCCAGTTGCAACTCGGCGGGCGCGTCGGCATCGCCTTCGACTGGCCGCGTGACATGCTGCTGCTGGACGAGAACCTGCCCTATCACCCTAACGCCATGACCCTTAGCGCCTTTGCCGCCGATGGCAGCCTGCTGCACGAAAACACCTATTACTCGGTGGGCGGCGGTTTTGTGGTGGACGCCGAGCAGGCCGCCAGCGGCCAACTGGATCAGGATCACACCGTATTGCCCTACGACTTCAACAGCGCCGAAGAGCTGCTGCGCCTGTGCCAGGAACACGGCCTGCGGGTTTCCGAATTGATGATGGCCAATGAGAAGGCCTGGCGCAGCGAAGCAGAAATCTGCAGCGGGCTGATGCGCCTGTGGCAGGCCATGCGCGAGTGCGTCGAGCAGGGCCTCAAGCATGAAGGCATCCTGCCCGGCGGGCTGAATGTGAAGCGCCGCGCGGCCAAGCTGCACCGCAGCCTGCAGGAAATGAGCAAGCCCAATGTGATCGGCTCGACCTTGAGCGGCATGGAGTGGGTCAACCTGTTCGCCCTGGCGGTCAACGAGGAAAACGCCGCCGGCGGGCGCATGGTCACCGCGCCGACCAATGGCGCGGCGGGGATCATTCCGGCAGTGCTGCATTACTTCGTGCGCTTCAGCCCGGCGGTCAGCGAGGCCAATGTGGTGGACTACCTGCTGGCAGCAGCGGCCATCGGCATTCTGTGCAAGAAGAACGCCTCGATCTCCGGCGCCGAAGTCGGCTGCCAGGGCGAGGTCGGTTCGGCCTGCGCCATGGCGGCGGCGGGGTTGGCGGAGATTCTCGGGGCAACCCCCGAGCAGGTGGAAAACGCCGCGGAAATCGGCCTGGAGCACAACCTCGGCCTGACCTGCGACCCGGTCGGCGGCCTGGTGCAGGTGCCGTGCATCGAGCGCAACGCGATTGCCGCAGTGAAGGCAATCAATGCCGCGCAGATGGCCTTGCGCGGTGATGGTCAGCACTTTATCTCGCTGGATCGGGTGATCCGCACCATGCGCGACACCGGCGCCGATATGCATGACAAGTACAAGGAAACCTCGCGCGGTGGGTTGGCAGTTAGCGCTGTTGAATGTTGACGTGCACGCTCAGGTAGCTGTGCACGATTGCGGTGCATGGCTGTTTGGCGCCGCAGAACAGGGCAGCGCAACGCTGCTGAATAGGGACTGATCGTTGGTTCGTTACCGCGGTGTTTTTACCCTGCGTAGCGAGGTGACAAAGCACCGGTCCGGCAGTGCTACCGAAATGCTCAAACGCCCGTCAAACGGGCGTTTACAGTCGTAATCAGAATGCTTCTGTCGCTCCTGCCAACGCCTAGTGGCACTAGAGTCGGACGAGCGCCCATATTTTTAATTGAACGCCTAATCAATTTAGGCATGGCCTTTGCCTTGTGCTGGCTATCGATCTGGCGTTGTGCAGTCCCAGAACCATAAGAAGAGCCGTCCTACGAGGGGGCTCACTACCGTGCTTTGCTTCGCGTGAGGGTTTACCTGATGTCACAGTTCACTCAAGGGGCACAACCCCAGAGCCGTGCGCCGCAGTCCATCGGCTTTCTGTTGCTCGAGAATTTCACCCTGATTTCCCTGGCGTCGGCCATTGAACCGCTGCGCATGGCCAACCAGCTGTCCGGCAAGGAGTTGTACCGCTGGCATACCCTGACCCAGAGCGGCCTGCCGCTGTGCGCCAGCGATGGCTTGCAGATCACCCCGGACGCCAGCCTGGCCACTGCGCCGCGTCTGGATGCGGTGATCGTTTGCGGCGGCGTGGATATTCAGCACAGCGTCACCCGCGAGCATGTGCAGTGGCTGCAAAGCCAGGCCCGCCATGGTGCGCAGCTCGGCGCGGTGTGTACCGGTAGCTGGGCGCTGGCCAAGGCCGGGCTGCTGGATGGCTTCGATTGCAGCGTGCACTGGGAATGCCTGGCCTCGATGCAGGAAGCCTTTCCGCGTGTGGCCGTCAGCACCCGTCTGTTTTCGATTGATCGCAACCGTCATACCAGCTCCGGCGGCACCGCGCCGATGGATATGATGCTGCACGTGATCGGCCGCGAGCATGGCCGCGAGTTGGCGGCCGGGATTTCCGAGATGTTTATCTACGAGCGCATCCGCAACGAGCAGGATCACCAGCGCGTGCCGCTCAAGCATATGCTCGGCACCAACCAGCCGAAGCTGCAGGAAATCGTCGCGCTGATGGAAGCCAACCTGGAAGAGCCGATCGACCTGGATCAGCTGGCGCTGTATGTCGATGTGTCGCGCCGCCAGCTGGAGCGCCTGTTCCAGAAGTACCTGCACTGCTCGCCGTCGCGCTACTACCTCAAGCTGCGCCTGATTCGCGCGCGTCAGCTGCTCAAGCAGACCAGCATGTCGATCATCGAAGTGGCCTCGGTCTGCGGTTTTGTCTCCACCCCGCACTTCTCCAAGTGCTACCGCGAATACTTCGGCATCCCGCCGCGCGACGAACGCGCCGGCCAGCAGGGCGGCCATGTGGTGGCGCTGCTGCCGATACCGGAAGACCTGATGCGGCCATCGCCATCCTCGGCCATGGCCGCGCTGACGCGGGCACAGGGGGAGTCGACCTTTGCCAGTGTCAGGCTCTAAGTCGTGCTGAATACCCTGTAGGAGCGGGCTTGCCCGCGATCCAGTTCAGTCGAGAAATATCGCGGCCAAGGCCGCTCCTACAGGTCGAGGGCATATCCGCGATTGCGAGCGCAGAGCGTAGGGTGGATGACACTTTTCTCATCCACCGGTGTGATCGCCGAGCGGTGGATGGGTGAAGCGTCAGCTAGGCGCCGCCATCCATCCTGCTAAAGCCAGCCTGGCCGCTCAAACAAAAACGCCGCACCGGCCTTGAAGGCGAGTGCGGCGTTGTGCTGTGTGGTGTGGCTGCAAGGGCACACACCATCCTTGGGCGCGCTGCAGTTCGTAGGGTGGATGGCGCTTTACCCATCCACCGATGCCGCGCGGTAATGGTGGATAAAAAAGGCGTTATCCAGCCTACGGGTTTGGTCCTCTTGCGGGCTTCCTTCGAGTGCCTCAGTACTCGATCGCCACATCCCCCTGCGGCACGCTGCAGCACGAGAGGATATAACCCTCGGCCACGTCTTCATCGGTGATCCCGCCGTTGTGTTCCATGCTCACTTCGCCGGCGGTTTTCAGCACCTTGCAGGTGCCGCAGATGCCCATGCCGCAGGCTTTGGGAATATGCAGGCCGAGCTTGGCGGCGGCCGCATGCACGGTCTCGCCGGGGTCGACGCGAATGCTCTTGCCGGTGCTGGTAAAGGCCACCTGATGCTGATCGGCGGCCGGCACCGGGTCGGCTTCGGCCGCTTCGGCGGCGAGTTCCTTGACCTCTTCGCGTACATCCGCTGGCGTGGCGCCAAAGGATTCCTCATGGTAGTGCTGCATATCAAAGCCATTGGCTTCCAGCAGGCGTTTGACCGCATTCATATAGGGCGTCGGCCCGCAGCAGAAAATTTCCCGCTCCAGGTAATCCGGGGCAATCAGCTCCAGCATCTTCTGGTTAAGGTAGCCGCGATAACCGGCCCAGGCCTCGCCCAGGCCGTGTTTCTCGCAGATCACGTGCAGGCTGAAGTTGTTGATCCGCGCGGCCATATGCTCCAGCTCGCGGTGGTAAATGATGTCCTTGGGCGAGCGCGCGCTGTGCACGAAGACCATATCGACATTGCCGTTGGTGTCGTAAAACCAGCGTGCCATCGACATCACCGGAGTAATGCCGACGCCGCCACTGAGGTAGAGCACCTTGTCGGCGGGAAAGTCGATGGCATTGAACAGCCCGACCGGGCCGTGTACCGGCAGCTCCTGGCCTTCCTGCAGGTTGTCGTGCAACCAGTTGGAGACCTTGCCGCCCGGCACCCGCTTGATGGTGATGGAGAAGCTGTAGGGCACCGAGGGCGAGCTGGAAATGGTGTAGGAACGCATCACCGGCTGGCCGTCGATTTCCAGTTCCAGGGTGACGAACTGCCCTGGCTTAAAGAAGTACAGCACCGGCTGATCGGCCATAAAGCAGAAGGTGCGCACGTCCCAGGTTTCCTGGATGACTTTGACGCAGCGCACCATATGCCGACCGTTGCTCCAGGTCTGGGTGGTAACCGGGTTGAGGAAGTCGTTCGTCGTCATGGACGTCTCTCCGCGCGGCCGGACATCGGCCTTGTATGGGCGGATTGTGCGCACTGGCGGAAGGGCTCATTTATCTGCCAGCGACATTTACATGCTTATCGCGACCTGCCGCGCAGGCCCTGGATTGCCGCGTCGGAAACGGATGTGAGCATGTCGCCCATAGACAAGGTTTGGCCCACGCCCAGCGCCACACTCGCAGCCAGCCGAAGCAAAAGGTCACGAGCGAATTCCTCTTTCATCCAGACGCCATCGGCAGGCGCAGAACGGGGCAATGACGCCACCTTGCGTGATAACCGATTAGCCACTTTTTCGCTGGCCGCTGCTGCGTCCAGCCATGAGGATCTACCGATGGACTGCACCCATACACCGCTGAGCACCCTGAGCCTGGGCGACCCACTGGAGCCCGCACGCAAGGCCACCGCCGAGATGTTGCAGAGCCGCGAGCGTACCTTCTCGCTGCCACAGCCGTTCTACAACGACGAGCGCCTGTTCCAGATCGATATGCAGGAGATCTTCCACAAGGAATGGCTGATCGCCGGCATGACCTGCGAGATCCCGGCCAAGGGCAATTACCTGACCCTGCAGATCGGCGACAACCCGATCATGCTGATCCGCGGCGCCGAGGGTGTGGTGCACGCCTTTCACAACGTCTGCCGGCATCGCGGCTCGCGCCTGTGCACCAGCGACAAGGGCAAGGTGGCCAAGCTGGTCTGCCATTACCACCAGTGGACCTATGAGCTGGACGGCCGCCTGCTGTTCGCCGGCAGCGAGATGGGGGCGGATTTCGACCTGAATGACTACAGCCTCAAGCCGGTCAACTGCAAGGTCGCGGGCGGCTACATCTTTATCTCCCTGGCGGAAAATCCGCCGGCCATCGACGACTTCCTCAGCACCCTGGCTCACTACATGGAGCCCTATGACATGGAAAACACCAAGGTGGCGGTGCAAACCACCTTGCTGGAAAAAGCCAACTGGAAGCTGGTGCTGGAGAACAACCGTGAGTGCTACCACTGCAATGGTTCACACCCGGAACTGCTCAATAGTCTGCTGGAGTGGGATGACGTCACCGACCCGCGCGCCACCCAGGCGTTCAAGGATCAGGTCAGTGAGTGCACCACCCGCTGGGACAAGGACAAGATCCCTTATGCCCACGCCAGCTTCGGCCTGCGTAACCGCATCGTGCGCATGCCGCTGCTCAAGGGCACCGTATCCATGACCCTGGACGGCAAGCAGGGCTGCCAGAAACTGATGGGCCGCATCACCGACCCTGACCTGGGCTCGATGCGCATCCTGCACCTGCCGCATTCGTGGAATCACTGCATGGGTGATCACCTGATCGTCTTCACCGTCTGGCCGATCAGCGCCCAGGAAACCATGGTCACCACCAAATGGCTGGTGCACAAGGATGCCGTGGAAGGTGTCGATTACGACGTGGCGCGCCTGCGCCAGGTGTGGGACGCCACCAACGACCAGGACCGTCGCCTGGCCGAAGAAAACCAGCGCGGCATCAATTCCACCGCCTACCAGCCCGGCCCGTACTCGAAGACTTACGAGTTCGGCGTGGTTAATTTTGTCGACTGGTACAGCGAGCGTCTGCTCAACAACCTGGGTGCCGCCCCCGCGCCCTACTTGAGGGGCGTTGCGGCCGAGTAACGGGGGCTGGCGGGTTGGTCGCCCGCCATAACGGCTCCACACTGAGGCCCTAGCGGCCACCTTGTTACCCGCGGCTTGCCGCGGGTTTTTTTCAGCCCCCGCCTATTTGCGCCATTAACTGCACACAAGTGTTACCGCTCTGCCAAAAGCGGAAACACAAACGAGTAGCAGCACCCCAAAATTGTGACTGTCTGCGTCAGCAAGGCTGCCTGTATTTTTATATATTATTGATTTTAAAGGGTTTTAAAAAACTGGCATGCCGAATGCTTTGTGTATTGCACAAAAACAACAACAAGCATCAGCAGAAATATCGTCTCGACTCAAGGCACAACAAAAACAAGATTACCCATGGGTCGCAAACAGATTTTTTTGGAAAGGGTATGTGATTCGGGTTTTCCCGCAACCAGGCCGATAAGAATAAAACTACCTTGAGGTAGCTCGGTGTGCCGGTTGGATCATTGCAGTGGTTTAGGCGATGGCGATGGCTGTATCAGCAACCAAAAAAATACGTTTGCCCTTGATTCCAGTTGGAATCACCGAAAGCGATAGCCGCAATAGAAAGCGATAAAAACAACAATAACAGTCGCCTAATAATAAAAATAAAGCACACATCCAATTAGAAGGGGAGCCTAGGCTCCCCTTTGTGCTTTCTGCGTTTCCGTCACCCTTTACCCCCTCTCGACTTCTCGACCTCTCGGCAATGCAGTCGGCTGGCCGCACATTCGGCGGCTTATCCATAGGCGACTCGGCTTTGACGCTTTCGGCAATACCCCGGTCGTTTTTGCACCCGGTCGCCCGAGCCCTCGGGGATATGCTCAGTCCAAAGCGCCAACAACGGGTTTGGCGATACAGCTAGCGGGCATGCCCGCCTCCCTCATCCGGCGCTCGCGCCACCTTCTCCTGCAGGGAGAAGGGCATCAGGAAGGCGTCGCTGCGCGACTTTCACTTTACATAGGGGACTGCCTGATGAGCCCAGCCGAATTACACGCCGACAGCATCGTTATTGACGGGCTGATCATCGCCAAGTGGAACCGCGAACTGTTCGAGGACATGCGCAAAGGCGGCCTGACGGCGGCCAACTGCACCGTGTCGGTATGGGAAGGCTTTCAGGCCACGGTGAACAATATCGCCGCCAGCCAGAAGCTGATCCGCGACAACAGCGACCTGGTGATGCCGGTGCGCAGCACCGCCGACATCCGCAGGGCCAAGGCCCAGGGCAAGACCGGCATCCTCTTCGGCTTCCAGAACGCCCATGCCTTCGAGGACCAGATCGGCTATGTCGAGGTGTTCAAGCAGCTCGGCGTGGGCATCGTACAGCTGTGCTACAACACCCAGAACCTGGTCGGCACCGGCTGCTACGAGCGTGACGGTGGGCTGTCCGGCTTCGGCCGCGAGATAGTCGCCGAGATGAACCGCGTCGGCATTATGTGCGACCTGTCCCACGTCGGCAGCAAGACCTCGGAAGAGGTGATTCTCGAATCGAAAAAGCCGGTCTGCTATTCCCACTGCTTGCCGTCTGGCCTGAAAGAGCACCCACGCAACAAGTCCGATGCAGAGCTGAAGTTTATCGCCGACCACGGCGGCTTTGTCGGCGTGACCATGTTCGCCCCCTTCCTGGCCAAGGGCATCGACTCGACCATCGACGACTACGCCGAGGCCATCGAGTACGTGATGAATATCGTCGGCGAAGACGCCATCGGCATCGGCACCGACTTCACCCAAGGCCACGGCCAGGACTTCTTCGAGTACCTGACCCACGACAAGGGCTACGCCCGCCGCCTGACCAGCTTCGGCAAGATCATCAACCCGCTGGGCATCCGCACCGTCGGCGAGTTCCCCAACCTCACCGAGACCCTGCTGGGGCGCGGCCATTCCGAGCGCGTGGTGCGCAAGATCATGGGCGAGAACTGGGTGCGCGTATTGAAAAACGTATGGGGCGAGTAAGCCGATGGGCCGCTCGGAGGGTTAAGCCTGCGGCCCACCCTGCGCAAGCGAACCGAACACCTTCGTAGGATGGGTTGAGCACAGCGATACCCATCACGCACTAACACCAGCGAATTCTGGAGCACTGAACATATGGCCACCCACGCACCCGAAATGCC
>NZ_JBAQLP010000051.1:0-15306 GCF_049301935.1 Pseudomonas sp.
AGCCGATCCAGCGCCTGCTGCTGGCCTGCAAGGCCTATGACGCCGCCGCGGCGATAAGCCAACTGGCGCCGCGCCTGGCCCCTGGTGCCGAAATCCTCCTGCTGCAAAATGGCCTGGGCAGCCAGGACGAGGTCGCCCGCGCAGTACCCCAGGCGCGCTGTATCTTTGCCTCCAGCACCGAAGGCGCGTTTCGTCAGGCGGACTTTCAGGTGGTATTTGCCGGCCACGGCCATACCTGGCTCGGCGACCCACTGGAGCTGCAGCCGCCCACCTGGCTAGAGGACTTGCACCAGGCCGGCATTGTTCACGACTGGAGCCTGGATATCCTCAGCCGGCTATGGCGCAAGCTGGCGCTGAACTGCGCGATCAACCCGCTGACCGTGCTGCATGACTGCCGCAATGGCGGGCTGCGTGAGCATCCGGCGCAAGTCGCCTGCCTGTGCAGCGAGCTCAGCGAGCTGCTGCACCGCTGTGGCCACAGCGCAGCCGCCACGGATCTGCATGACGAAGTGCAGCGGGTGATCCAGGCCACGGCCGCCAACTACTCATCCATGCACCAGGATGTCCGCCAGGGTCGCCGCACGGAAATCGCCTACCTGCTGGGTTACGCCTGCAATGCCGGACAACGTCACCGACTGGTGCTGCCACATCTACAGGCACTGCACAGCCAACTACTGGCCCACCTTAATGCACGCGGATTGCCCAGCCACTGAGGCCCGCGTTAACCTGCCCGTACTTCCGCCACCGCGACAGCTCGCCATGCCCCTGCGACAAAGCCTCGAAAACCTGCCGGTCGGCCGCAAGCTGCTGGTCGCCCTGCTGGCTTTGCTCGCCACCGTACTGCTGGTGGCCAACCTGGCCTTTATCAGCGCGGCCTACTGGATCTCTCAGGAAAGCGTAGCGCCCCAGGCCTTGCACACCCTCGGCAGGCTGATTGCCAGCCCGCCACTGAGCCAGGAAGCGCTGAGTTCCCCCACTGCCGCCCAGGCCCTGCTTAGGCGCCTGGACGACTACGCACCGCTGCGCGCGGCGGTGATCTATGACGCCAAGGGCCTGAACCTGGCGCAGCTGCAGCGCGGCACCAAACTACAACTGCCGCAACGCGTCGAAGAGGTCGAGTCCTGGCGCCATAGCGAGTTTCGCATCAACCAGCTGGTCGAACTGCCGCAAGCCACGGGCAAGTCTGGCCATCTGCTGCTGGTGGCCTCCAGCGAACTGCCGGGGGTGTTTTACACCGGCACCCTGACCGCCAGCCTGGTGATTTTGGCCTTTAGCGTGCTGCTCTGGCTGATCGTCTCGCGCCAGGTGCGCCGCCTGATCACCCGTCCCATCCGCCGCCTGGAAGAACTCTCGCGCCAAGTCACCCGCGAAGAAAACTACGCCCTGCGCGCACGCCGGGGTAATCGCGACGAAATCGGCAACCTGGCCGACGCCTTCAACACCATGCTGGTGCGCATCGAAGCCCGCGAACAGCAGCTCAAACGCGCCCGTGACGACGCTCAGGAAGCCTTCGATCAGGCCCAGCACCTGGCCGAGGAAACCCGCCATTCCAACCGCAAGCTGGAGCTGGAAGTGCAGGTGCGCGGCAAGATCGAGAAGAAGCTCACCGGCTTTCAGAAGTACCTCAACAGCATCATCGACTCCATGCCCTCGGCGCTGATCGCCCTCGACGAACAACTCTACGTCACCCAGTGGAACCAGGAAGCCAGTAGCCTCTCCGGCACCCGTCTGGACGAAGCACTGAACCAGCCGATCTTCCTCGCCTTCCCGCCACTCAAGCCCTTTCTGCCGCAGCTAAGGCGCACCGTCGAGCAGCATCAGGTGGAAAAGATCGAACGGGTCACCTGGGGCAGCAACGAGCAGCCACGGCACTTCGCCCTGACCTTCTACCCTTTGACAGGCGGTAGTGGCCGCGGCGTGGTGATCCGGATCGACGACATCACCCAGCGCCTCAATCTGGAAGAAATGATGGTGCAGTCAGAGAAGATGCTCTCGGTCGGTGGTCTCGCCGCCGGCATGGCGCATGAGATCAACAACCCGCTGGGGGCCATCCTGCATAACGTGCAGAACATCCGCAGGCGCCTGTCACCCGAGCTGGAAAAGAACCGTGAGCAGGCCGAGCAGGCCGGCATCAGCCTGGAAGCCATCGACCGTTACCTGAATGCCCGGGAAATCCCGCGCCTGCTCGACGGCATCCAGCAGGCCGGCAGCCGGGCGGCGAAGATCGTCAGCCATATGCTCAATTTCAGCCGCCGCAGCGACCGCCAGCTGGCGCCGTGTCAATTGCCGGCACTGGTCGACCAGGCTGTGGAAATCGCCAGCAATGACTTCGACCTGACCGACAGCTTCGACTTCAAGAGCCTGCGCATCCAGCGCGAGTTCGCCGCCGACCTACCGCCTGTGCCGGCCACCGCCAACGAACTGGAACAGGTGCTGCTCAACCTGTTGAAAAACGCCGCCCAGGCCATCCACCAGCGCGACGACAGCACGACACCCGGGCAGATCACCCTGCGCGTACGCCTGGCGCCGCCCTGGGCGGAAATCCAGGTGGAGGACAATGGCGTCGGCATGCCCGAGTCGGTGCGCAAGCGCATCTTCGAGCCGTTCTTCACCACCAAGGAAGTCGGCCAGGGCACGGGGCTCGGCCTGTCGGTGTCCTACTTCATCATCACCAACAACCACAAAGGACAGATGGAAGTGCAGTCCGCAGCAGGCCAGGGCACCTGCTTTACCCTGCGTCTACCATTGAGCACCGCCACCCCTGACACAGGTCTTTGAACATGGGTTACCGCCTCTCGAAAATCTACACCCGCACTGGCGACGCCGGCGAAACCGGCCTGGCCGATGGCCGCCGCGTGACCAAGGACCACCCTCGGGTGGATGCCATGGGCGAGGTCGATACGCTGAACAGCCATATCGGTTTGCTGCTGGCTGACCTAGCCGAGCATGCAACCGAATGCCCTGGGTTGAATGAGATCATCGAGGTGCTCGCGCCCTGCCAGCACCGCCTGTTTGACCTCGGCGGTGAACTGGCAATGCCTGACTACCAGGCCCTGCAGACGCCGGAAATCGAGCGACTGGAAGCGGCTATCGACCGCTGGAATGAAGAAGTTGGCCCGCTGGAGAATTTCATCCTGCCCGGCGGCTCGCGCCTGATCGCCCAGGCGCATGTGTGCCGCAGCCTGGCCCGCGGCGCCGAGCGCCGCTGTCAGCATCTCAACGCCGTAGAACCGATTCGCGGCGTTGGCCTGGCCTACGTCAACCGCCTGTCCGACCTGCTGTTTGTCGCCGCGCGGCTGATCGCCAAGCGCCAGGGGATCGCTGAAGTGCTCTGGCAGGCGGCTGCCAAAGAGCCGTAAAGCTAAAGCAGCCATGTAGGGTGGATGACGCTTTTTTCATCCACCATCGCAGGCTGGTGGATGGATAAAACGCCATCCACCCTACGACCTCAGAGCAGGCTAAGCTGGCTTTCGAAACTACGCCGCTCACCGGTTAGCGGGTCGATAAAGCTCAGGCCCTTGGCCAGCAGCTTTAGCGGCTTGCTGTAGTCATCCAAAGCATCCGGTGCATCGGTGACCTCGGGATAGAACGGATCATTGAGAATCGGCGCACCCAGCGCGGCCAGGTGCACGCGCAGCTGGTGCTTCTTGCCCGTGACCGGATACAGCCGGTACAGCCAGTGCTCGCCCAGGCGCTGGGCGACTTCGATGCGGGTTTCCGTGTTGGCCTCACCGGCCACTTCCTGCATGCGAAAGAACGGCTCGGCGCCCTCCAGCCGGGTCGCCCGCAGCAGTGGAAAGTCCAGCTGCGGCAAGGCCGCCGCCAGCGCCTCGTAGCACTTGTCCATCTGCCGCAGGCGAAACAGCGCCTGGTACTGGCCACGGCTCTGGCGATTGGTGGAAAACAGCACCAGGCCGGCGGTGTGCCGATCAATCCGGTGCAGCGGCACCAGGTCGGCATTGCCCAGGCGCTTGGCCAGCCGCGCCTGCAGCGTCTGCTCGACGTATGCGCCGGCCGGCATCACCGGCAGAAAATGTGGCTTGTCGGCCACCAGCAGGTGCTCATCGAGATGCAGCAGGGCCTCTTCAAAGGGAATCGGCGTCTCGGCCGCCACCTCGCGAAAATAATGCACCTTGAGCCCTTCGCGATACGTCGCCGTCATCCCCAGTGGCTGGCCCTGGGCATCCAGCACCCGGCCACGGGCGATCCGTTCCTGCCACACCTTTGGTGCAATCGCCGGAAAATGCGCGCACAGGCACTCGAACACCGTCGCCCAGTTGCCATGGGGCAGGTGCAGGGTGCTGGGGCGCATATTCGAGGGGGAACGGGCTTCAACAGACATGAACACACTCGGCAGCCAGGCAGCGGAAAGACACAGGATAACCCAGAGCAGCGCTTAACCCGTGCCCGACGCTGAGCTCTGCAGCGACATGCGAAACAGCGCCGCCAGCAGGTCGGACTGGCTGACGATACCCAGCAACTGACGCTGATCATCCACCACGGGCAGCCGATGCACGTCGCTATCCGTGAGCATCTGCAGCAAATAGGTCACTGGCCAGTCGGCGCGACAGGTCGGCGCCTGCCGGCGCATGCATTGGCTGACGGTCTGCGTATCGGCGTCTGCCAGCAACAGATCATGCAGGCTGAGCATGCCCTGCAGTTCACCCTGCGGGTTGAGCACCGGCATGGCGCTGAGCCGATGCTTATGCAGGCTCAAACGCGCTTCGGCGAGGCTGCTGTACTCCGTCAGGCTCTGCACATCACGGGACATGATGTCGGCGCAGCGCACCTCGCCAAAGCGGCGCTGATACGCCCGCGCCTCGGTTTGCAGGAGAATCTCTTCCAGGTCTTCGCGGGAAATATCGAGCAACTCGCCGCGCGCCTTGAGCACCGCATCCAGGTCCGCCGGGGTGAAACTCAGGCGATCACGGGGGATCGGGTCGCGGGTCTTGTGCACGTTGCCATGTTCAAGCGGGCGGTGCGGGTACTGCCGGCGCAAGACGTTATTGAACAGCAGCGCGATCAGCAGCAGGCCAATGGAGTTCAGCCCCACCGGGTAGAGGGCGAAGTGATAACCCAGCTGGGCCACTTCCGACCCGGCCAGCACGGCGGTCAGGGCCACCGCGCCACCCGGTGGATGCAGGCAGCGCAGGGCAAACATTCCGGCAATCGCCAGGCCACCGGCCAACGCGGCCACCCATGCGTCGTGACCGAGCCAGCTGGCGCAGGTCACACCAATCAGAGCGGAGATCAGGTTGCCAGCGAAGATTGACCAGGGCTGTGCCAAAGGGCTGGCTGGCACGGCAAACAGCAGCACGGCAGAGGCGCCCATGGGTGCGATCAGCCAGGGGCTGGCACTGCCCAGCACCTCATGACAGAGCCAGCCACTGAACAGCAACCCCAGCACCGCGCCCACACAGCTCAGCGCCCGCTCGCTCAGACTGACCGTCATGGGCGCGGGCCAGAAGCCCTTCAACCACGCTTTAATGCCTTGCACCGTCAACCGCTCACCTGCCGCGCACCATTTGAGGGCGCGACTATAACGCCCTTTGCCCAGAGGTGGCAGTTACTCCGGCCAGAACGCGCGAATCCCCGCCACGCCCTGGGCGCCGACCTGCCAGGCCTGCTCTACAGCGGCCGGGGTAACGCCACCCAGCAGGTAGGCCGGCTGATTGAAACCCTGCAGCAGCTCGGCAACCTGGGCCCAACCCAGTGGCTGCGCAGCGGGGTGGGTCTGGGTGGCTTGCACGGGGGACAGGGTGATGAAGTCCACGCCCATCTGCGTGGCCAGCGCCAGCTCCTGCGCACTGTGGCAGGAGGCCGCTAGCCAGCGTTGCGCTGGAAACGGCCGGCCGCCGGCGCTCAACTCACGCAGCTGCTGCGCCGTCAGGTGCCAGCCAGCGGCGGGAAAGTCGCCCAGCCACTCCAACGGACCCTTGAGCATCAGCTGCGCCTTGCCGGCACAGAGGCCGAGGGCATCCACGGCAATATCGCGGTACTGCGCATCAAACATCGCCGGGGCGCGCAGTTGCAGCAGGCGGATGCCGCTCTTCAGGGCAGCCTGGATACCGCGCAGCAGCTCAGGCCCGCTCAGCCCCTCGGGGGTGATCAGATAATGCTCGGGCAAACGTGCGGCGGCGACAATCGGTCGATTGGCGGCGGGAAACTCATAGTCACCCAACTGCCGCGGGCTGACCCAGGCCAGCGGCTGACCTTCGGCGCCATGGGGTTCACCGGTAAACGCCGAGACCTCCCAGACGTCCAGCAGCACCTGCTTGTCCGGGTAATCGTGACGCACCTGAATCAACGGCCGCGCGGCGCTGGGACGAATGCCCAGCTCCTCTTCCAGCTCACGGGCCAGGGATGTCTGCAGCGTTTCGCCGGGCTCGACCTTGCCGCCGGGAAACTCCCAAAGGCCGCCCTGATGCTTATCCTCGGGCCGTTTGGCGAGCAGGATCTGCCCGTCCACGCCACGAATAACTGCGGCGGCTACATGAATACGCTTCACGCCAGATGTTCCTCCTGGGCAGCTTGGTACCAGCGCTGAAACGCCGGCCACTGATAAATCGTCTCGACATAGGCGGCAGCCGCGGCCGGCAGCGCCACCTGATAACTGCGCAAACGCGCCGCCACCGGGGCAAAGAAGGCATCGGCCAGGCAGGGCTGACCAAACAGGAAGCCGCCTTCCTTTCCAAAGCGCTGCTTGCACTCGGCCCACAAGGCGCAGATACGCTGAATATCGGCCACGGCATCGGCGGGTATTTCAGCCAACGCCTGGTTGCGCTTGAGATCCATCGGCAGGTGACTGCGTAGCGCGACAAAACCGCTGTGCATCTCGGCGCAGGCACTGCGCGCCAACGCGCGGGCGTCCCGCGCCTGCGGCCAAAGCTGAGCAGCGGGGAAGCATTCGGCCAGGTACTCGGCAATCGCCAGGGAATCCCAGATGGCCCCGTCATCACTGATCAGCAATGGCACCTTGCCGGTCGGCGAGTGCTGCAGAATCAGTGTGCGGGTGTCGGGGCGGTCCAGGGTAATCAGCTGTTCGGCGTAGGCCACGCCAGTCAACTCCAGGGCCAGCGCCGCACGCAGCGACCAGGACGAATAGGTTTTATCGCCGATAACCAGAGTAAGAGACATGGGCAGCGCTCGATACGGGAAGGTCAAGAGACCTTAAAAGGCGACTCTCCGAATAGCAAATTCCCGGTATTCATGGGTCCATGAATACCGGGAATGCAGAGCAGTCAAACAACAGGGGCGTGGCGGATCAGGTGCGGTACTCGGCGTTGATCTTCACGTACTCATGGGACAGGTCGGTGGTCCAGATGGTCTCGCTGCAGCTGCCGCGCCCCAGTTCGATGCGGATGCTGATCTCTTCCTTGGTCATCACCGCGGCGCCCTGCTCTTCGGTGTAACTGGCGGCGCGGCAACCACGGCTGGCGATGCACACATCGCCAAGGAACACATCGATCAAGCTGACATCCAGCTGCGCCACGCCGGCACGGCCGACGGCCGCGAGGATACGCCCCCAGTTCGGGTCGGAGGCAAACAGTGCAGTCTTGATCAGCGGTGAGTGAGCCACGGCGTAACCGACGTCCAGACATTCCTGATGGGTTGCACCGCCGTTGACCTGTACGGTGACGAACTTGGTCGCGCCTTCACCGTCGCGAACGATGGCCTGGGCCACTTCCATGCACACGCTGAACACCGCTTCCTTAAGCTTGGCGAATAGGTCGCCGCTGGCCTGGGTGATTTCCGGCAGGGCGGCCTTACCGGTAGCGATCAGCATGCAACAGTCGTTGGTCGACGTATCGCCGTCGATGGTGATGCGGTTGAACGACTTGTTTGCCGCATCGCGCAGCAGGTCCTGCAGCACGGCCTGGGCGACCTTGGCGTCGGTGGCGATATAACCGAGCATGGTCGCCATGTTCGGCTTGATCATCCCGGCGCCTTTGCTGATGCCGGTCACCGTGACGGTGACGCCATCGTGGACAAACTGGCGACTGGCGCCCTTGGGCAGGGTGTCGGTGGTCATGATGCCAGTGGCAGCTTCGGCCCAGTGGTTCTCGGACAAGTCGTCGAGAGCCGCTTGCAGCGCGCCTTCGATCTTCTCGACCGGCAGCGGCTCGCCAATCACCCCGGTGGAGAACGGCAGCACCGCGCCTTCATCCACACCGGTCAACTGCGCCAGAGCGGCGCAGGTGCGCATGGCATTCGCAAGGCCCGGCTCGCCGGTGCCGGCGTTGGCGTTACCGGTATTGGTCAGCAGGTAACGCACGCTGCCCAGCACGCGCTTCTTGGCCAGGATCACCGGCGCGGCGCAGAACGCATTGAGGGTGAACACCCCGGCCACCGTGGAGCCTTCGGCACAGCGCATCACCACCACATCTTTGCGCCCTGGGCGCTTGATGCCCGCCGAGGCGATGCCCAGTTCAAAACCTGGAACCGGATGCAGGGTAGACAACGGGCCAAGACCAACAGCCATAGAGAACGCTCCTTGAGGGGGTAGGATTTTTTGCGATGGTAAAACGCCGCGAGCGGTCAGACCGTTCGCGGCGTTATTCAAGCTGGGTCAAGCATAGCCAACTTGCCTGTCGGCTTAACCCGCCTTTAGTCGGCATCAGCCAGGTTAGCTAACCTGACCGTGACAGTGCTTGTACTTCTTGCCGGAACCACAGGGGCACGGCTCGTTGCGGCCAATCTTCGGCTCGGTGCGCACCGGCGCCACGGCAACCGCTACATCACCGTCTTCTTCGGCGGCTTGCGGCAGCAGCGCCGAGGCTTCGGCGTGCTGGAACTGCATGCGCTCGGCCAAGGCTTCGGCCTCACGACGCAGGCGGGCCTCTTCTTCGGCCGGGTCTTCACGGCGCACCTGCACATGCGAGAGCACACGGATGGTGTCACGCTTGATCGAATCCAGCAGCTCCTGGAACAGGGTGAAAGACTCGCGCTTGTATTCCTGCTTGGGGTTCTTCTGCGCATAGCCGCGCAGGTGAATGCCGTGACGCAGGTGATCCATGGTCGACAGGTGGTCTTTCCACAGGTCGTCGAGCACGCGCAGCAGAATCTGCTTCTCGAAGGTGCGCAGGGCTTCTGCGCTGGCTTGGTTTTCTTTCTCGTTGTAGGCGCTGACCAGCTCTTCGAGAATGCGCGCGCGCAGGGTCTCTTCGTACAGCTTGTGGTCATCGTCAAGCCACTGCTGGATCGGCAGACGCAGGTTGAAGCCGCTGTACAGCGCTTCTTCCAGACCAGCGATATCCCACTGCTCAGGCAGCGACTGCGGCGCGATGTGCTGGTTGATGGTGTGATCCAGGACTTCCTGGCGGAACTCGGCAATGGTTTCGCCGATGTTGTCGGCAGCCAGCAGCGTGTTGCGCATGTGGTAGATCACTTTGCGCTGCTCGTTGGCCACGTCGTCGAACTCCAGCAGCTGCTTACGCATGTCGAAGTTACGGCCTTCAACCTTGCGCTGGGCCTTTTCGATGGCGTTGCTGACCATGCGGTGTTCGATGGCTTCACCGGACTGCATGCCCAGGGCCTTCATAAAGTTCTTTACCCGGTCCGAGGCAAAGATGCGCATCAGGCTGTCTTCCAGCGACAGGTAGAACCGGCTGGAGCCTGGGTCACCCTGGCGACCCGCACGACCACGCAGCTGGTTGTCGATACGGCGTGATTCGTGACGTTCGGAGGCGATCACATGCAGGCCGCCCGACTCGATCACCTGCTGATGACGCTTCTGCCAGTCGGCCTTGATCTGCGCGATCTGCTCGGGTGTGGCGTTTTCCAGGCTGGCCACTTCGACTTCCCAGTTGCCGCCCAACAGGATGTCGGTACCGCGACCGGCCATGTTGGTGGCAATGGTCAGCGCGCCCGGGCGACCGGCCTGGGCAATGATTTCCGCTTCCTTCTCGTGGAACTTGGCGTTAAGTACCTTGTGCTCGATGCCTTCCTGATTGAGCAGCTTGGACATGTGCTCGGAGGTTTCGATGGTGGCCGTACCGACCAGCACCGGACGCCCCAGCGCCAGGCTTTCCTTGATGTCGGTGACAATGGCGGCGTACTTCTCTTCCGCCGTCAGGTAGACCAGGTCGTTGAAGTCCTTACGCGCCAGGGCACGGTTGGTCGGGATGACGATCACCGCCAAACCGTAGATCTGATGGAACTCGAACGCTTCGGTATCGGCGGTACCGGTCATGCCGGACAGCTTGCTGTACAGGCGGAAGTAGTTCTGGAAGGTGGTCGAGGCCAGGGTCTGGCTCTCGGCCTGAATCGGCAGGCTTTCTTTGTCCTCGATCGCCTGGTGCAGGCCTTCGGACAGACGACGACCCGGCATAGTGCGGCCGGTGTGTTCGTCGATCAGCAGCACCTGATTGTTCTGCACGATGTATTCAACGTTGCGGTTGAACAGCTTGTGCGCACGCAGGCCGGAGTAAACGTGGGTCAGCAGGCCCAGGTTATGCGCCGAATACAGACTCTCGCCCTCGGCCAGCAAGCCGACTTCGGTGAGCATTTCTTCAACATACTGGTGGCCCGATTCATTCAGCTCGACCTGGCGCGCCTTCTCGTCGACCTTGTAGTGGCCTTCCTGGGTGACCACGCCCTCTTCTTCCTCAACATGCAGCTTGAGGCGCGGGATCAGTTTGTTGATCTCGGTGTAGAGGCGCGAGCTGTCTTCGGCCTGGCCGGAGATGATCAGCGGAGTGCGTGCTTCGTCAATCAGAATGGAGTCAACTTCGTCGATTACGGCGAAATTCAGCTCGCGCTGGAATTTGTCTTCCAGGCTGAAGGCCATGTTATCGCGCAGGTAATCGAAGCCGAATTCGTTGTTGGTGCCGTAGGTGATATCGGCGGCGTAGGCTTCACGCTTCTCTTCCGGCGGCATAAAGGGGGTGACGATACCCACGCTCATACCGAGGAATTCATACAGCGGACGCATCCAGTTGGCATCGCGGCGGGCCAGGTAATCGTTGACCGTGACCACATGCACGCCCTTGCCGGACAGCGCATTGAGGTACACCGCCAGGGTCGCCACCAGGGTCTTGCCCTCACCGGTGCGCATCTCGGCGATCTTGCCTTCGTGCAGGGTCATACCACCAATCAGCTGCACGTCGAAGTGGCGCATGCCCATTACCCGCTTGCCGGCTTCGCGGGCGACCGCAAAGGCTTCGGCAAGCAGCTGGTCGAGGGTTTCGCCTTTGGCCAGACGGGCTTTGAACTCATCCGTCTTGGCCCGCAGTTGCTCATCGGACAGGGCAAGCATCTGCTCCTCGAAGGCATTGACGGCTTGTACCGCCTTGAGCATGCGTTTGACTTCACGCTCGTTCTTGCTTCCAAAGAGTTTTTTCAACAAAGGCGCAAACATATCGACAGGATCTTCCAGGCGTATGGATTGAGGGCGGCTGAACAGCGACCCATGCAGCCTTTAGGGCTGCGTGCGAAGGGGGCATTCTACCCGGAAACGCAAACGAGGAAAGCGGCGTTATTCGACGTCGTTAACCCGGGCTATATAGCTGGCTGGATTGACCACCCGGCCATGCTTGGTGACCTCGAAGTGCACATGGTAACCACTGGCGCGACCGCTGCGGCCGACCTTGGCAATGGTCTGACCGCGCTGCACCAGATCACCGATCTGCACCTCATTGCTCTTGTTGTGCGCATAGAGGGTGGTGTAGCCATCGGCATGACTGATTTCCACAACATTGCCATAACCCGATTTGACCCCGGAGAAACTTACCACCCCGGCCGCAACAGCCACCACGTCGCTGCCCGGTTTGGCGGCAAAGTCGACCCCTTTATGCTGGGTGTTGCGCCCGGTCAGCGGGTGCACACGGCGACCGAAGGGCGAGGACATATAGCCATGGCGCACCGGCATGCCGGACAGGTATTCAGCCTCACTCAGCTGACGCTCGCCGATCATTTGCTCCAGCACTTCAAGCAGCTGCTCACGGCTGTCCAGGCGCAAGCTCAGGCGATCGAGCTCGTCCATAAACGGCGGCGGCGCATACGCGGCATCGCCCAGGGCGTCTTCCGCACCGCCCTGGCCAACATTGAGGGAGAAATCGAATTCGCTGGCATCCAGATCCGCCAGTTCGGTCAGGCGTGCACCCAAGGCATCCAGACGGGTCAGGCGTGCCTGCAGCTCGGCCACATGCGCAGCGAAGGCGTCCAACTGCCGCTGCGCGTCGCGACGCACTTCGCCAACCTCGGCGCGTTGTTGATCCATCGCCTGATTGAGCTGGGTGTCGTCATGCACCGTCACGGTAGCCGGCGCCCACCAGGCGCCAACGGCCACACCGCTGGCCAGCGCTGCGCCGAGTGCCAGCAGCAACGCCAGCAATATCCAGCGCAGATCCAGACTGAGCGAGCGCGCGGCAGCATGCTGCCGACTAAGTAAAATGATGTGCAAGGCGTTCCCCTAGTGGTGAAGCCACGGTCGGCAGCAGCGATTCTGCTACCATGGCGGCTCCACTTTTTCAGGCGTCCTGCCATGACATTTCGTCCTTTGCCGGCCCGGGCTCCCGCCGCGCTGTTGCGCGAAGCGAAACCCCTGAAGGCGCTGTTCAATCAAGCGCAACGTATTGATCGCCTGCAGCACCTACTGGCAAGCCAGCTACAGCCTGCTGCTCGCGAACACTGCCATGTAGCGTCATGGCGCGAGGGTTGCCTGCTGCTGATCATCACCGATGGCCATTGGGCCACGCGCCTGCGCTATCAACAAAAACGCTTGTTGAAACAGCTGCAGGCACTCGAAGAGTTCGCGACCTTAACCAAGATCCTGTTCAAGGTGCAACCTCCGACTGCCGAAAGGCGTGCACCGGGTCGCACAATCAGCCTGTCCAGCAGCGCCGCAGAAAACATCCAGGCCACCGCCGACGGCATCAGCGACCCCAAGCTACGCGCCGCCCTGGAACGGCTGGCCAAACACGCTAAGCCCAGCGAATAAAGCACCTTGGCCGCGCAACACTGGGGCAAATCCAGGTTATAAAAAAGGCTATGTCTCAGTTGGCTGTTGCCGACATGCTCAGCCCCTGTAGGAGCGGGCTTGCCCGCGAATCGAAGTCAATAGAGAAACATCGCGGCCAAGGCCGCTCCTACGGTTCCGCAGAACCCTCCAGCATTGTCGACAACTCTTAATTGGCACATAGCCATAAAAAAAGGCCACCCGAAGGTGGCCTTTGAAAGAAAAGAAGGAGGGTATTGCGTTACACGGCCGCAACCGGGCGCATGTAAGAGATTGGCGCGGTGTTGGGGTCGTCAAAGGTGACGACTTCCCAGGCATCGGTTTGCTCGATCAGGGCGCGCAGCAGGCGATTGTTCAGCGCATGCCCCGATTTGAAACCCTTGAACTCGCCAATCAGGCTATTACCCAGCAGGTAAAGGTCACCGATCGCATCGAGAATCTTGTGTTTGACGAACTCGTCCTCGTAACGCAGGCCGTCTTCGTTCAACACGCGGAACTCGTCTACCACAATGGCGTTATCTACGCTGCCGCCGAGTGCCAGGTTCTGTGAACGGAGGAACTCGATATCACGCATAAAACCGAAGGTGCGAGCGCGACTGACTTCCTTCACAAACGAGGTGCTGGAGAAGTCCACGCTGGCCGACTGGGTGCGATTGCGGAACACCGGGTGATCGAAATCGATCTCGAAGGTCACCTTGAACCCTTCAAAAGGCACGAAGGTGGCGCGCTTGTCGCCCTCTTCGACTGTCACTTCACGAAGGATGCGGATGAACTGCTTGTGGGCTTCCTGCTCTTGCAAACCAGCAGATTGAATCAGGAATACAAAGGGACCCGCACTGCCATCCATGATCGGGACTTCGGACGCGGAGAGCTCGACGTAGGCGTTATCGATGCCCAGGCCAGCCATGGCCGAAAGCAGGTGCTCTACCGTATCCACCTTGACATCACCATTGACCAAGGTGGTCGACATGGTGGTTTCACCAACATTGCCTGCACGCGCGGGAATTTCCACGACAGGGTCCAAGTCGGTACGACGGAACACGATACCGGTGTCCACCGGTGCCGGCTTCAGGGTCAGGTATACCTTTTCCCCGGAATGCAGGCCTACGCCAGTGGCGCGGATGATGTTCTTCAGGGTGCGTTGTCTGATCATGGCTTTGGCCGCTATAGCACTAGTTGCGAATAGTTTTCAACAATGGCCGGCGATGATAGCAGAACCGGCCTTTGCTGAACACCAATCACCCTAATACTCCTGATACATTTCATCAATCGGCCTGACGACGCAGGAACGCCGGGATGTCCAGATAATCCAGATCATCCTGTGGGTTCAGCTTGGCCGCCGTGGCAGCGCCGCCGTGGCTTTGACGCTGAACGGTAGGGCGCTCGTAGTCCTTGTAATTGACGCTCTGCTCGGCACGCGCCGGGGCTGCCGCGTGGCTAGCAGTGCTGGCAGAAACTTGCACAGTATTGTCGATAACCTTGACCGGCTTCTCGATACGCGCACCCAGACCCGTGGCAACTACAGTGACGTGCAGCTCGTCGCGCATGTCCGGATCGATCACCGTGCCGACCTTGACGGTGGCGTGCTCGGAGGCGAACTGCTCGATGATGTTACCGACGTCGGAGTACTCACCCAGGGACAGATCAGGGCCGGCGGTGATGTTCACCAGAATGCCGCGCGCACCTTGCAGGTTGACGTCTTCCAGCAGCGGGTTACGAATCGCCGCCTCGGTGGCTTCACGTGCACGGTTCGGACCGCTGGCGCAGCCAGTGCCCATCATCGCCATGCCCATTTCGCTCATCACGGTTTTCACGTCGGCAAAGTCGACGTTGATCATCCCTGGACGCTTGATGATGTCGGAGATACCGCGCACGGCACCGGCCAGTACATCGTCGGCCTTGGCGAAAGCCGACAAGAGGCTGGCGTCCTTACCGAGGATGGTCAGCAGTTTTTCGTTGGGGATGGTGATCAGCGAGTCGACGCTTTCCGACAGCGCGCGGATACCTTCTTCGGCGATCAGCATGCGCTTCTTGCCTTCGAACGGGAACGGACGGGTCACCACCGCAACGGTGAGGATGCCCATTTCCTTGGCCACCTGAGCAATTACTGGGGCTGCACCGGTACCGGTACCGCCGCCCATGCCGGTGGTGATAAAGACCATATCGGTGCCCTGCAGCACTTCGGCGATACGCTCGCGATCTTCCATGGCCGCCTGACGGCCGACTTCTGGATTGGCACCCGCGCCGAGGCCCTTGGTCACCGCAGTGCCCAGTTGCAGCACGGTACGTGCGCCGATGTTTTTCAGTGCCTGTGCATCCGTGTTGGCGCAGATGAACTCGACGCCTTC
>NZ_JBAQLP010000052.1:0-14298 GCF_049301935.1 Pseudomonas sp.
ATAAAGTGCACGCCCATCGCCAGCATGCGCAGAAGAAAAAGCATTTGGTACGCCCGTCATAGGAAAAAGGCGCGCAGTGTACGGGCGTGCACTGCTTTCGGCAATTGATGCTGATCAGAGGTCGTAATAGGGTTTGTAGTGGCTCTGCGTGGCCACAACATGCACAAGCCCGGCACATGGGCCGGGCTCTGTGGTGTTGCTGGGCGTGCTTTACAGCATGTGTTGCTTATCCAGCTCGACCGCCTGATCAAGGGCTTCGAGCAGCGCCTTGCGCACTTTCAGCTTGGTGTTCTTGTGCGCACTCATGTTGATTTTCTTCATCTGCTGGGCAACTGCCAGAGCGGTGGCGTGCAGCTGCTCGGCCGGCACCACCTTGTCGAGAAAGCCGGCATCTACCGCGCCTTGCGGGTCGAACATCTCGCCGTTGATCACCGAGCGGTGAAAGGCCGATTTGCGCAAGCGATCGCGGGCCAGTTCGATGCCAGCGTGGTGCATGGTCATGCCGATCTGTACTTCATTGAGACCGATGCTGAACGGGCCTTCGACGCCGATGCGGTAGTCCGACGAGAGTAGGATAAAGGCACCCTTGGCCACCGCATGGCCAGGGCAGGCGACGATGATCGGGAACGGGTGAGCAAGCATGCGGCGCGCCAGGGTGGAGCCGGAGGCCACCAAGTCGATCGCATTCTGCGGGCCGGAGGTCATCACCTTGAGGTCGTAACCACCGGAGAGAATGCCCGGCTGGCCGGTGATGATCACGATGGCCTTGTCCTGTACGGCACGATCCAGAGCTGCGTTGAAGGCAGTGATCACATCCGGGGAGATGGCATTTACCTTGCCATTACACAGGGTCAGGGTGGCAATGCCGTCGTCGAGTTGGTAGCTGATCAGGTCGCTCATGGTCGGGTTCCTTGTGCTGAAGTGCAGCAGACGTTACTCATCCGCACCGTCCAGGTAAAGCACCATGGCTGACTGGCTGGTCAGCCATGGTGGGCGCCCTGCTCTGGCCGGCAAGTAACCCGCACAGCCAATGCCCTGCAAGTGTGTGGGTGCTGTTTGGCTTCAGTCTGCTATCGCCCCAGGCCTTGTCCTGTCCGACCAGCTGCGATTCGTGCGGAGCCCGGCCAGCCCCTAAACCGAAGATTCGCATTGGGCATAAGCACATGAATCTTTTGAAAAAAGCTTTTGCCTTTGGCGGGCTGTTCGGCTAGATTAGCGCGCCTCGACAGACAGCAATGCCCGTCGAGACCCGGTGAAGTGTCCGAGCGGTTGAAGGAGCACGCCTGGAAAGTGTGTATACGAGAAATCGTATCGTGGGTTCGAATCCCACCTTCACCGCCAGATAGATTGACGAAAAGCCCGACCCTGCGTCGGGCTTTTTCGTTTGCGCTGTTTGCCGGTGGCTCGGCGGCATTTATGCTGTGTTCGGCAAATAACGGAGCAGCGCATGCGCGCGACCTGGGACATTTTCTGCAGCGTTGTCGATAACTACGGTGATATCGGAGTGACCTGGCGACTGGCACGGCAGTTGGTGGCCGAGCACGGTCTGGCGGTGCGCCTGTGGGTGGATGATCTGGGCGCGTTTGTGCGTTTGTGTCCGCAGGCGGACGCACAGGCGCAGCGGCAAAGCCAGCAAGGCGTCGAGGTCTGTTGGTGGGGTGACGATTGGCAGGCGAGCGCGCCGGCGGATGTGGTAATTGAGGCGTTTGCCTGCGAGTTGCCAGCCTCCTACATAGCCGCAATGGCGCAGCGTTTGCGGAAACCCCTCTGGCTTAATCTGGAGTACCTGAGCGCCGAGGATTGGGTGGAGGGTTGCCACGGCTTGCCTTCACTGCAGTCCAATGGCTTGTCGAAGTTCTTCTTCTTTCCGGGGTTTACTGCAGGCAGTGGCGGCTTGTTGCGTGAGCGTGAGTTACTGGCACAACGCCGGGCGTTTCAGGCTGATAGCGGCGCGCGCGCGGCATTCTTGCGCAGCATTGGCGTAACCGCGTTACCAGGGGCGAGACTGATTTCCCTGTTTGCCTACGAGAATGCCGCGCTGGGCAGCTGGCTGAATGTGCTGGCCGCCGATACCCAAACCAGCCAGCTGCTCGTGCCCGAGGGCCGCATTCTGGCGGACCTGCAAGCCTGGCTTGGCTGCACGGGCCTGAGCGCCGGGGATGTGCAGCAACACGGCCAGCTGCATATCCAGGTGCTGCCATTTATCCAGCAGGACCAGTACGACCGATTGCTGTGGAGTTGCGATTTCAATGCGGTGCGCGGTGAGGACTCCTTCGTCCGCGCGCAATGGGCCGGGCGGCCGCTGCTCTGGCATATCTACCCGCAGGCGGATAACGCCCACCTGGAAAAGCTCGACGCCTTTCTGGCTCTTTATAAGGAGGGCTTATCAGCCGATGGGCAGCGTGCCCTGGTCGAGCTGTGGCACGCCTGGAATACCGGTCAGTCGGTCAAGGAAAGCTGGGATCAGCTGCTGCAAAACGCGCCTGAGCTGCACGCGCACGCCGAACAGTGGTGTCTGCAACGGGCCTCTCAGGCCGATCTTGCCGAGGCGCTGGTGCAGTTTTACCAAAATTGGCTATGATACGCGGCCAAGAATTTTGTAATTCCATCCAAACCCGGATATTCGTATGAAAACCGCACAAGAAATGAAGCCCAACAGTGTGGCCCTGATCGACGGCCAACCTTGGCTGATCCAGAAGGCCGAATTCACCAAATCCGGTCGTAACAGCGCCATCGTTAAAATGAAGCTGAAGAACCTGCTGAGCGGTTCCTCGACTGAAACCGTGTACAAAGCCGACGACAAAATGGAGCCGGTGATCCTCGATCGCGTAGACGTGACCTATTCGTACTACAGCGAGCCGAACTTCGTCTTTATGGACCAAGAATTCAACCAGTACGAGCTGAACAAAGACGATCTGGAAAGCGTAATGCCGTACATCGTTGATGGCATGAGCGACGTCTGCGAAGCCGTATTCTTTGAAGGCAAAGTGGTTTCGGTTGACCTGCCGACCACCATCGTTCGTCAGATCACCTACACCGAAGGTTCCGCCCGTGGCGACACTTCCGGCAAGGTAATGAAGCCAGCCAAGCTGAGCAACGGTACCGAGATCAAAGTCGCTGACTTCTGCAACATCGACGACTGGATCGAGATTGATACCCGTACCGGCGAGTACAAGTCCCGCGCTAAAGCTCCGGTCTAACAGACCGTTGTTAACGCAGTCTTGCCAACGCAGGTAGTTTTTCAACAGCCTGCCAAGGTCAGCATTAATTAGCCCGGCGCGATGCCGGGCTAATTGCAAAAGCCCACTCTCACTGGGCGTCAGCTTAAACGTGATGTCGACTTGCGGACGATCTTGATCGAATGCTTGAGCGTTGGCTTGCGCGTGACGCTGATGGCTTTGCGACTCACCGTGTCGATGGTGATATTCCAGAAACCGCTGCTGGGTACGCTGATCTTCGCCGGGAAGGTGTCGAACGCGCCGCCGTGGTAGGTGTGCCGGCCGCCATTCTTGAAACTGCGAAAGTTGGCATCGCTCATCAGGCGAATGTTGCAGGTCTGCGAGCACTCGATCACGACCACGTCGTCTTCGTTGAGGTGTTCGCGCTGGTGTATAAATTTCATCTACCGCTCCGCACAGCTGGGTCAGGCCAATCAGGCCGCTAGTATGAGTGCCAGGCGCGGCTTGAGCAAAGGCTAAGCGGTTTTGTCTGCGGCCCGCCGCGACGCATACCACCGCAACCTGGCCGGTGGTAGCATGCGCGCCCCATGCATATTCACGATTTTCACCAACGCCTCACCGACCTCGGTGCCAAGCCCATGCACATCGGGCGGATTACCCGTGCCTGGCTGCGCGGCATGCCACTGGATACCGGTACGCGCAACCAGAAGACCGAGAACTTCCTGCCGCTGGCGGTGCGCAACGCCCTGCCCGAGATAAGCCGCGAGCTCGATGGGCTGGCGCGCCTGAGCTCCGAACACCCAGCGACGGATGGTTCGGCGCGCCTGCTGGTGGAGCTGGCAGACAAGCAGATGGTGGAAAGCGTGCTGCTGCCGCGCGATGGCCTGTGCGTGTCCAGTCAGGTCGGTTGCGCGGTGGGCTGCGTATTCTGTATGACCGGTAAGAGCGGCCTGCTGCGCCAGCTGAGCACCGCCGAAATCGTCGCCCAAGTAGCCCTGGCGCGGCGCTTTCGCGCGGTGAAGAAAGTGGTGTTTATGGGCATGGGCGAGCCGGCACATAACCTGGATAACGTGCTCGACGCGATCAACCTGCTCGGCACCGAGGGCGGTATCGGCCAGCGTAACCTGGTGTTCTCCACCGTCGGCGATCCACGGGTATTCGAGCGCCTGCCGCAGCAGCAGGTCAAGCCGGCGCTGGCGCTGTCGCTACATACCACCGATGCCGAGCTGCGCCAGGCACTGCTGCCGCGTGCACCGCGTATCGATCCTGAAGAGCTGGTCGAGCTGGGCGAAACCTACGCGCGGCAGATCGATTACCCGATCCAATACCAGTGGACGCTGCTCAAGGGCATCAATGACAGCCAGGCCGAAATGGACGGCATCCTGCGCCTGCTCAAGGGCAAGTACGCGATCATGAACCTGATCCCCTACAACAGCCTGGAAGCCGACGAATTCCAGCGCCCCGATGGCGACCGCATCGTGCAGATCGTGCGTTACCTGCACAGCCGCGGTGTGCTGACCAAGGTGCGCAACTCGGCGGGGCAGGATATTGATGGCGGCTGCGGTCAGCTGCGCGCACGGGCGACCGAGGTGCTGGATCGACGTAAATCACGCACGCAAATATGACAATGCCCGCAGAGCGCGGGCATTTTTATTGAGTCGAGCACAACGCCGGCACTTAGTAGTAGGCGTTTTCCTTGTTGGTGTGGTCGGTCACGTCACGCACGCCTTTAAGCTCGGGAATGCGTTCAAGCAGGGTTTTCTCGATACCTTCCTTGAGGGTCAGATCGACCTGACCGCAGCCCTGGCAACCGCCGCCAAACTTCAATACGGCGATGCCGTCATCGACCACATCGATCAGGCTGACTTCACCGCCGTGGCTGGCCAGACCGGGGTTGATCTCGGTCTGCAGGTAGTAGCTGATGCGCTCGTTGAGCGGGCTGTCTTCGTTGACCATCGGCACTTTGGCGTTCGGCGCCTTGATGGTCAGCTGGCCGCCCATGCGGTCGGTGGCGTAGTCAACAACGGCGTCGTCAAGAAAAGGCTCGCTGACGGCATCGATCCAGGCAGTGAAGCTGGCCAGGCCCAGCGCGGTGTCTTCGGCCTTCTGCTCGCCCGGCTTGCAATAGGCAATACAGGTTTCAGCGTACTGGGTGCCTGGCTGAGTAATAAAGACGCGAATGCCGATGCCTGGGGTGTTCTGCTTGCTCAGCAGGTCAGCCAGATAATCGTGGGCAGCGTCGGTAATGGTAATGGTGCTCATGGCAACTCCTCGCAAACATGCGCGCAGTGTACGCCACTCGCCAGCGCCGGCAAAGTCCTAGTGTTTTAGTAGGAATAACAGCTATTCGCTAAATGCCAGCCCTCGACGGCTTATATGCAGAGAAACCGCGCGATCGCATCGGCCGCCGCGAGCAGGTGCTGCTGATGGGTGAAACCCGAGCTTTTCAGCGGTTTGAGGTCGTGATCGCCGGCGGTCAGCCAGTGCAGCTTGATCGCCTCAGACAGCGCGTAACCTGCCACCGCCTGGCGATCCCCCAGGGCATCGCGCTCGCCCTGGATAATCAGCGTCGGCGTGCGCAGCTCGGCCAGGTGCGCGACACGCGGTTTTTCCGGTTTGCCGACGGCATAAAAGGGATAGCCCAGACATACCAGCGCGTCCGCCCCCAATTCATCCGCCAGCAGGCTGGCCATGCGCCCACCCATGGACTTGCCGCCAATGGCCAGCGGCCCTGCGACCTGTTGGCGCACCTGCCGCACCCGGGTGTAGACCTCGCGCCACTGTTCGAGCAGCTGCGCCTGGGGATTAGGCGGGCGTTTCTTGCCGTCAAGCCGCCGCGCCACCATGTAGGCGAACTCGAAGCGCAGTACCGCGACCCCGCGCGCGGCCAGCAGTTGCGCCATTTGCTGCATAAACGTGCTGTCCATCGGCGCGCCAGCGCCGTGGGCCAGGATCAGGGTCGCACGCGTCTCGCCCAGCGGCCTGTCCCACAGCCAAGCACCCTCAGCCTGCCCCTGCACGTATTGATCCCCGTCAATACCCGCCGCCTGTCCTTTGCCCATGCTTGCCTCGCTTAAAGAATCGGTCCGACTGCGGCGCTGATGGTACAGGCGCGCAGCCGCTGATTTTCGATGATCTGCCAATAACCGTGGATGGAAGCCCCTGAAATGAACATAACCGGGAACACCGCAACCAGTTCCGCCTACAACTACAAGGTGGTTCGCCAATTCGCCATCATGACGGTGGTGTGGGGCATTGTCGGGATGGGCCTAGGCGTGTTTATCGCCGCGCAACTGGCCTGGCCCGAGCTCAACTTCAACCTGCCGTGGACCAGCTTCGGCCGTCTGCGCCCGCTGCACACCAACGCGGTGATCTTCGCCTTCGGTGGTTGCGCGCTGTTCGCCACCAGCTATTACGCGGTGCAGCGCACCTCGCAGGCCACTCTGTTCGCCCCCAGGCTCGCCGCCTTTACCTTCTGGGGCTGGCAGGCCGTTATCCTGCTGGCGGCCATTAGCCTACCCATGGGCTGGACCAGCTCCAAGGAATACGCCGAGCTGGAATGGCCGATCGACATTCTGATCACCATCGTCTGGGTCAGCTACGCCGTGGTGTTCTTCGGCACGGTGATCAAGCGCAAGGTCAGTCACATCTATGTCGGCAACTGGTTCTTCGGTGGGTTTATCCTCACCGTGGCGCTGCTGCACCTGGTCAACAACCTGGAAGTACCGGTCAGCCTGACCAAATCCTACTCGGCCTATGCCGGGGCCACCGATGCGATGATCCAGTGGTGGTACGGCCACAACGCCGTGGGCTTTTTCCTCACCGCCGGCTTTCTGGGGATGATGTATTACTTCGTGCCCAAGCAGGCCGAACGCCCGGTCTACTCCTACCGCTTGTCCATTGTGCACTTCTGGGCGCTGATCACCCTGTACATCTGGGCTGGCCCGCACCACCTGCACTACACCGCGCTGCCGGATTGGGCACAGAGCCTGGGCATGGTGATGTCACTGGTACTGCTGGCCCCCAGCTGGGGCGGCATGATCAACGGCATGATGACCCTCTCCGGGGCCTGGCATAAGCTGCGCAGCGACCCGATCCTGCGCTTTCTGGTGGTATCCCTGGCGTTCTACGGCATGTCGACCTTCGAGGTGCCGATGATGGCGATCAAGACCGTCAACGCGCTGTCCCATTACACCGACTGGACCATCGGCCACGTGCATGCCGGCGCGCTGGGCTGGGTCGCCATGGTCTCAATCGGCGCGCTGTATCACATGCTGCCGAAAGTCTTTGGCCGCGACGAGATGCACAACATCGCCCTGATCAACCTGCATTTCTGGCTCGCCACCATCGGCACCGTGCTCTACATCGCCTCGATGTGGGTCAACGGCATCACCCAGGGCCTGATGTGGCGCGCGGTCAACGAGGACGGCACGCTCACCTACTCCTTCGTCGAAGCGCTGGAAGCCAGCCACCCCGGCTTTGTGGTGCGGGTAATCGGCGGCGCGATTTTCTTCGCCGGCATGCTGGTGATGGCCTGGAACGTCTGGCAGACCGTGCGTCACACCCAGGCCGCCGAGATGGACGCCGCCGCGCAGTTTTCGCTTGAGGGAGCGCACTGATGAGACACGAACTACTCGAAAAGAACATCGGCCTGATGGCGCTGCTGATGGTGCTGGCCGTGAGCATCGGCGGTCTGACCCAGATCGTTCCGCTGTTCTTCCAGGACGTTACCAATGAGCCGGTGGCCGGCCTCAAGCCCTACACCGCACTGCAACTGGAAGGCCGCGACATTTATATCCGCGAAGGCTGCGTCGGCTGCCACTCGCAGATGATTCGCCCGTTCCGCGCCGAAACCGAGCGCTACGGCCACTACTCGGTGGCCGGCGAAAGCGTCTACGACCACCCGTTCCTCTGGGGCTCCAAACGCACCGGCCCGGACCTGGCTCGGGTGGGCGGTCGCTACTCGGATGAATGGCAGCGCGCGCACCTGTACAACCCGCGCAACGTGGTGCCCGAGTCGAAGATGCCGGCCTACCCCTGGCTGGTGGAAAACACCCTGGATGGCCAGGACACCCCGGCCAAGATGCAGGCTCTGCGCCTGGTTGGCGTGCCTTACAGCGAGGCAGACATTGCCGGCGCAACCGAGGCCGTGAGAGGCAAGAGCGAGATGGACGCCATGGTCGCCTACCTGCAAGTGCTCGGCACTGCTGTGAAGAACAAGAGGTAGGACCATGGCATTCGAACTTATTGAAATCGGCACGCTGCGCGGCATCGGCACGACACCGGTTCTGCTGTCGTTTGTCTGCGTGACCCTGTGGGCTTACAGCGACAAGCGCCGCGCGGCGTTCGATGAGGCCGCCTTACTGCCCTTTGCCGATAAACCCAAGCTGGCTGCACCGAGGAGCAACACCCCATGAGCACGTTCTGGAGCTGGTACATCACAGTGCTGACCGTCGGCACCCTGCTCGCCCTGTTCTGGCTGATTTTCGCCACCCGCAAAAGCGAAGTGCACAAGAATCCCACCGAGCAGACCATGGGCCATGCCTTCGACGGCATCGAGGAATATGACAACCCGCTGCCCAAGTGGTGGTTTATGTTGTTCCTCGGCACCCTGCTCTTCTCGATCGGCTACCTGGTGCTGTACCCCGGCCTGGGCAACTGGAAAGGCCTGCTGCCGGGCTATGAAGACGGCTGGACCCAGGTCAAGCAATGGCAGCGCGAAGTCGACAAGGCTGACGCGCTGTATGGGCCTATTTTCGCCAAATACGCGGCCATGCCCCTGGAAGAAGTGGCCAAAGACCCGCAAGCGCTGAAGATGGGCGGGCGCCTGTTTGCCACCTATTGCTCGGTGTGCCATGGTTCCGACGCCAAGGGTGCAGTGGGCTTTCCCAACCTGGCCGACAACCACTGGCGCTGGGGCGGCGAGCCTAATGTGATCAAGACCAGCATCCTCAATGGCCGCATGGGCGCCATGCCGGCCTGGGCGGCGGTGATTGGTGAAGATGGCGTGCAACAGGTTGCGGCCTATGTGCGCAAAGACCTGGCCGGGCTGCCGCTGCCGGCCGACAAGCGCTTCGATCTGCAAAAAGGCGCCGCCATCTATGCCGCCAACTGCCTGGCCTGCCACGGCGCAGAAGGCAAAGGCATGGCCATGCTCGGCGCCCCGGACCTGACCAGCCCGGCCGGCTGGATCTACGGCAGCAGCCTGGTGCAGCTGCAACAGAGCATCCGCCACGGCCGCAACGGCCAGATGCCGGCGCAACAGCAGTATCTGGGCAACGACAAGGTGCATCTGCTGGCCGCTTATGTACTGAGCCTGAGCCAGCAACAGCACAACACCACCGCGCAGTAATCGCTAAAACCGCAGCACCCGGCTGGCGGCCTCAGGTCGCCAGCCCCTTAACCAAGTCCCTGCCGCGCCCGGACAGCCGTCCGAGCCGTGCGACCCAAGGTCGCACCCTTACGACCAAGTGCACGCGCAACGTTTGACTTGAGCTAATCTTGTCGACAGTCGCCAACTGTCATAACTCCAAGGCGATTCCCGTCTTTGCGCTACGCCTGTTTAAGGTATTTATGCTCGCGGCAATGCCCTGCATAAGCGGCTATGCATGCTTGCCAACAGCCCTGAAAGCCTTATCGCGCCGGCTTGTATCGTTGCAATGGCTACCCGCTTTCTCCATACTTGCCGCCGATTTTTGCCCCTAAAAAATCCATTAACCGTGGAACCCATAATGAGCACAGCAATCAGTCCGACTGCTTATAACTACAAGGTGGTTCGCCAGTTCGCCGTAATGACGGTGATTTGGGGAGTCATTGGCATGAGCCTGGGTGTTTTCATCGCCGCACAGCTGGTGTGGCCTGAACTCAACCTGGGCATGGAGTGGACGAGCTTCGGCCGTCTGCGTCCGCTACACACCAACGCGGTGATCTTCGCCTTCGGCGGCTGCGCGCTGATGGCCACCTCGCTCTATGTGGTGCAACGCACCAGCCAGGTACGCCTGGTCTCCGATGGCCTTGCCGCATTCGTATTCTGGGGCTGGCAAGCCGTGATCGTCGCTGCGGTGATCACCCTGCCAATGGGTTTCACCGGTTCCAAGGAATACGCCGAGCTCGAGTGGCCAATCGATATCCTCCTGGGCATCGTCTGGATCGCTTATGCCGTGGTGTTCTTCGGCACTATCGTCAAACGCCAGACCAAGCACATCTATGTCGGCAACTGGTTCTTCGGTGCCTTCATCCTGGTGACTGCGATGCTGCACATCGTCAACAGCGCAGCCGTTCCGGTCAGCCTGTTCAAGTCTTACTCGGCCTATGCCGGGGCAACGGACGCGATGATCCAGTGGTGGTACGGCCACAACGCCGTGGGTTTCTTCCTGACCACCGGCTTCCTCGGCATGATGTACTACTTCGTGCCCAAGCAGGCCGAGCGCCCGATCTACTCCTATCGCCTGTCCATCGTGCACTTCTGGGCGCTGATCACCCTGTACATCTGGGCCGGCCCGCACCACCTGCACTACACCGCACTGCCGGATTGGGCACAGTCCCTGGGTATGGCGATGTCGATCATCCTCCTCGCGCCAAGCTGGGGCGGCATGATCAACGGCATGATGAGTCTGTCGGGCGCCTGGCATAAGCTGCGCACCGACCCAATCCTGCGCTTCCTGGTCGTCTCCCTGGCGTTCTACGGCATGTCGACCTTCGAAGGCCCGATGATGGCGATCAAGACCGTCAACGCCCTGTCCCACTACACCGACTGGACCATCGGCCACGTACACGCCGGCGCCCTCGGCTGGGTCGCAATGATCTCCATCGGCGCGCTGTACCACCTGCTGCCGAAGGTCTTTGGTCGCCCGCAGATGCACAGCATCGGCCTGATCAACGCACACTTCTGGCTGGCCACTATCGGCACCGTGCTGTACATCGCGTCCATGTGGGTCAACGGCATCACCCAGGGCCTGATGTGGCGTGCAGTCAACGAAGACGGCACGCTCACCTACTCCTTCGTTGAAGCGCTGGAAGCCAGCCACCCGGGTTACGTGGTGCGCATGATTGGTGGCGCCTTCTTCGTCGCCGGCATGCTGCTGATGGCTTACAACACCTACCGCACCGTGCGTGCCGCCAAGGCTTCTGAATACGAAGCGGCCGCACAGATTCCAGCCGCCCACCTCACTGCTGGGAGCGCGCACTGATGAAACACGAAATCATTGAGAAGAATATCGGCCTGATGGCGCTGCTGATGGTTCTGGCCGTCAGCATCGGCGGCCTGACTCAAATCGTGCCGCTGTTTTTCCAGGACGTGACCAACGAGCCGGTGGAGGGCCTCAAGCCTTACACCGCGCTGCAACTGGAAGGCCGCGATGTGTACATCGCCAACGGCTGTGTCGGCTGCCACTCGCAGATGATCCGTCCGTTCCGTGCTGAAACCGAGCGCTACGGCCACTACTCGGTAGCCGGTGAAAGCGTCTGGGACCACCCGTTCCTGTGGGGTTCCAAGCGTACCGGTCCGGACCTGGCTCGCGTCGGCGGTCGTTACTCGGATGAATGGCAACGTGCGCACCTGTACAACCCGCGCAACGTAGTGCCTGAGTCGAAGATGCCGGCCTACCCCTGGCTGGTCGAGCACAAACTCGACGGCAAGGACACCGCCAAGAAGATGGAAGTCATGCGTGGCTTTGGCATCCCCTACACCGATGAGGACATCGCTGGGGCCAAGGACGCGGTAAAAGGCAAGACCGAAATGGACGCGCTTGTCGCGTACCTGCAGGTTCTCGGCACCTCCATCAAGAACAAACGGTAACGCACTATGGATATCGGGATGATTCGCGGCATAGGCACAGCCATCGTCTTTATCGCCTTTATCGGCGTGGTGCTCTGGGCCTACAGCAGCAAGCGTAAATCCAGCTTCGACGAGGCCGCTAACCTGCCCTTCGCCGACGATCCCAAACCCACTGAGCGTGACGAGCAATCTTCCAGGAGCAATAACCAATGACCACGTTCTGGAGTTGGTACGTAACCATTCTGTCTCTGGGCACCATCTTTGCCCTGACCTGGCTGATCTTCGGCACCCGTAAGGGCCAGCGCGAAGAAACCACCGAAGAAACCGTCGGGCATGAGTTCGACGGTATCGAAGAGTTCGACAACCCGCTGCCAAAGTGGTGGTTTATGCTGTTTGTCGGCACCATCATCTTTGCCCTCGGCTACCTGGCTCTCTACCCGGGCCTGGGTAACTGGAAAGGTCTGCTGCCGGGCTACGACTACCTCGACACCGAGGCTAAAACGCCCTTCGCCACCAATATCCAAATTGCCGGTGGTGTAGAGCGCAATGCAGGCTGGACCGGCGTGCACCAGTGGGAAAAGGAAATGGCCAAGGCTGAAGGCCAATACGGGCCGATCTTCGCCAAATATGCCGCCATGCCGATCGAGCAAGTGGCCCAGGACGAGCAAGCGCTGAAAATGGGCGGTCGCCTGTTTGCCTCCAACTGCTCGGTCTGCCACGGCTCCGACGCCAAGGGCGCGTATGGCTTCCCCAACCTGACCGACAATGATTGGCTGTATGGCGGCGAGCCGGAAACCATCAAGACCACCCTGCTCAAAGGTCGCCAGGCGGCCATGCCAGCGTGGAAAGACAGCATTGGCGAAGAAGGCATACGCAATGTGGCCGGCTACATTCGCACGCTGTCTGGTTTGAAAAATCCGGAAGGTATCGAGGTTGACCTTGCTGCAGGTCAAGACATCTTTGCCAGCAATTGTGCAGTCTGTCATGGCGCTGAAGGTAAGGGCCAACAGGCCATGGGCGCACCCAACCTGACTGACAAAATCTGGCTCTACGGCTCCAGCTTCGCTCAGGTTCAACAAACGCTGCGCTATGGCCGCAACGGCAAGATGCCAGCCCAGGAAGACTTCCTCGGCAACGATAAGGTGCATCTGCTGGCGGCTTATGTGTACAGCCTGTCGCAGGCAAAACTCGAGAAGTAATTCTCCTGCTCGGCAGGCGCGACCGCGGGTCGCACCTGCTGGGCAATCGTCAGGCGTACCATAGCGCAAGAGCCCGTATGACCCCGGCCGGCACGTATCGACCAGGGCAGCAATCAACCGCCGTGGTACGAACTGATGAGCGCACAGATCCCCGTTAAAGACGTCACCCCTGCCCCGGCCAAGGTCGAAGTTGTTGACCTGTACGCCAACCGCGAAAAAATCTATACCCGCTCCTTCACCGGCATCTTCCGCAACCTGCGCATGCTCGGTGGCGCAGCCCTCTTTCTGTTGTACTTCGGTACCGTATGGTTGACCTGGAATGGCCGTCAGGCCGTCTGGTGGAACCTGCCGGAGCGCAAGTTCTATATCTTTGGCTCCACCTACTGGCCGCAGGATTTCGTCCTGCTCTCGGCGTTGTTGATCATCGCCGCCTTCGGCCTGTTCTTTATCACCGTGTTCGCTGGCCGCGTGTGGTGCGGCTACACCTGCCCACAAAGCGTATTCACCTGGGTGTTTATGTGGGCGGAGAAGGTCACCGAGGGTGATCGCAACCAGCGCATAAAGCTCGACAAGGCGCCGATGACCTCGCAGAAATTTCTGCGCAAGCTGGCCAAGCACGGTATCTGGGTCGGCGTATCGCTGCTCACGGCTATCACCTTTGTCGGCTACTTCACGCCGATTCGCGACCTGCTCCCCGAGCTGTTCACCCTGCAAGCCGGCGGCTGGGCGCTGTTCTGGGTGGGTTTCTTTACCCTCGCCACCTACGGCAACGCCGGCTACCTGCGCGAGCAGGTGTGTATCTATATGTGCCCCTATGCGCGCTTCCAGAGCGTGATGTTCGACCAGGACACCCTGATCGTGTCCTACGACCCGCGCCGCGGCGAACATCGTGGCCCGCGCAAGCGCGATGCCGACTACCAGGCCGAAGGCCTCGGCGACTGCATCGACTGCAAGATGTGCGTGCACGTCTGCCCTACTGGCATCGACATCCGCGACGGCCTGCAAGTCGAGTGCATTGGCTGCGCCGCCTGCATCGATGCCTGCGACAGCATCATGGACAAGATGAACTACCCGAAAGGGCTGATCAGCTACACCACCGAGCACAACCTGTCCGGGCAAAAAACCCACCTGGCGCGCCCGCGTC
>NZ_JBAQLP010000053.1:0-118016 GCF_049301935.1 Pseudomonas sp.
CGGTGGCGCAGCCATCGACCGTTACGGCGTGCCGCTGGCCGATGAAACCCTGGCGCGCGCCAAGGCGGCCGATGCCATTCTGTTGGGTGCTGTTGGCGGGCCGAAGTGGGACACCATTGATCCGGCCATCCGCCCGGAGCGTGGCCTGTTGAAGATTCGTTCGCAGCTGGGCCTGTTCGGTAACCTGCGTCCGGCGATTCTCTATCCGCAACTGGCCGATGCCTCCAGCCTCAAGCGTGAAATCGTTGCCGGTCTGGATATCCTGATCGTGCGTGAGCTGACCGGCGGCATCTATTTCGGTCAGCCGCGCGAGAGCAAGGTGCTGGAAAACGGCGAGCGCATGGCCTACGACACCCTGCCGTACAGTGAGAGCGAAATCCGTCGTATCGCCCGCGTCGGCTTTGACATGGCCAGTGTGCGCGGCAAGAAGCTCTGCTCGGTGGACAAGGCCAACGTGCTGGCCTCCAGCCAGCTCTGGCGCGCCGTGGTGATTGAAGTGGCCAAGGATTATCCTGATGTCGAACTGAGCCACATGTATGTCGACAACGCCGCCATGCAGCTGGTGCGTGCGCCGAAGCAGTTCGACGTGATGGTTACCGACAATATGTTCGGCGACATCCTCTCGGATGAAGCCTCGATGCTCACCGGTTCCATCGGCATGCTGCCGTCGGCGTCTCTGGATGCCAACAACAAGGGCATGTACGAGCCGTGCCACGGCAGCGCGCCGGATATCGCAGGTCTTGGCATTGCCAACCCGTTGGCGACCATTCTCTCGGTGTCGATGATGCTGCGTTACAGCTTCAACCTTACGGCTGCTGCCGATGCCATCGAGCTGGCCGTAAGCAAGGTGCTCGATCAAGGCCTGCGGACTGGCGACATCTATAGCGCCGGTACGACCAAGGTCGGCACCGCAGCAATGGGTGATGCGGTAGTCGAAGCGCTGCGTAGTCTGTAATCTTCCTGGCCCGCCGGAGTTGTCCGGTGGACTGTTTATAAAGGTGTAGTGGTTATGAAACGTGTAGGTCTGATCGGTTGGCGCGGCATGGTCGGCTCCGTGCTGATGCAACGCATGCTGGAAGAGCAGGATTTCGACTTGATCGAGCCGGTGTTCTTCACCACCTCCAATGTCGGCGGCCAGGGCCCGGCGATTGGCAAGGAAACGGCGCCTTTGAAGGACGCCTACAGCATTGACGAGCTGAAAAGTCTCGACGTGATTCTGACCTGCCAGGGCGGCGACTACACCAGCGAAGTCTTCCCCAAGCTGCGCGAAGCTGGCTGGCAGGGTTACTGGATCGACGCCGCCTCATCGCTGCGCATGGACGACAGCTCGGTCATCGTGCTCGACCCGGTTAACCGCAAGGTGATCGACCAGCAGCTGGATGCCGGCACCAAGAACTATATCGGCGGCAACTGCACCGTCAGCCTGATGCTGATGGCCCTGGGCGGCCTGTACGAAGCCGGTCTGGTCGAGTGGATGAGCGCCATGACCTATCAGGCAGCTTCCGGCGCTGGCGCACAGAATATGCGCGAGCTGATCAAGCAGATGGGCGCGATCAACGCTTCGGTGGCCGATGAGCTGGCCGACCCCGCCAGCGCCATCCTCGATATTGATCGCAAGGTGGCCGAGGCCATGCGCGGCGAGTCTTTCCCAGTCGACAACTTCGGCGTGCCGCTGGCTGGCAGCCTGATCCCCTATATCGACAAGGAACTGCCCAACGGCCAGAGCCGTGAAGAGTGGAAAGGCCAGGCGGAAACCAACAAGATTCTTGGCCGTTTCAAGAACCCGATCCCGGTCGACGGCCTGTGCGTGCGCATCGGCGCCATGCGCTGCCACAGCCAGGCGCTGACCATCAAGCTGAACAAGGATGTGCCGCTGGCCGACATCGAAGGCCTGATCAGTCAGCATAACCCCTGGGTCAAGCTGGTGCCGAACCAGCGCGAAGCGAGCATCCGCGAGCTGGGCCCGACTGCTGTAACGGGCACCCTGAGCGTGCCGGTCGGTCGCCTGCGCAAGCTCAATATGGGCTCGCAGTACCTCGGCGCGTTCACCGTCGGTGATCAGCTGTTGTGGGGTGCGGCCGAGCCGCTGCGGCGCATGCTGCGTATCCTGCTGGAGCGTTGATCGCGCTGCGCTGATACGCAAACAGGCTGTCTAAGAGGGGCGGGCTGTTGGGTGTTCGAGTCAAATCGAGCACTCAGCAGTCCGCTCCTTTGCATTTGGCGGGTGCAGCTATACAGTACAGGGCTTATTTCTTCGAGCCTTGTCATGACCCGTACCTTCGATATTGCCGTCATTGGCGCCACCGGCAGCGTCGGCGAAACCCTGGTGCAGCTGCTGGAGGAGCGTAAGTTCCCGGTGGCTAATTTGCATGTGGTGGCCAGCGATGAGTCGGCCGGGCGCTCGTTGTCCTACAAAGGCAAGAACCTGCGCGTACGGGATCTACAGACCTTCGATTTTGCCAGCGTGCGGCTGGTGTTCTTGGCTGCCGGCAGCAAGGTGACCCAGAAATATGCGGCGCAAGCCGCTGCAGCCGGCTGCGCGGTGATTGATCTGGCCAGCGGTTTGCCTGCCGCGCAGGCGCCACGGGTGATCCCCGAGGTCAATCCTGGCGTATTGGCAGGCCTGGCGACGCCCTATCTGATGACCAGCCCAAGTGCCCCCGGTATTGCCCTGGCTGCGGTACTGGCGGCGTTGCCTGAACAGGTCAGTATTCGCCGGGTGAGCGTGACGGCCTGCTTGGCCGTGTCCAGTCGCGGGCGGGAAGGGGTTTCAGAATTGGCGCGGCAGACCGCCGAGCTGCTCAATGGCCGTGCGTTCGAGCCGCAGCTGTTTGATCGGCAAATGGCCTTTAATCTGCTGGCGCAAGTTGAGCAGACTGATAGTGCAGGGCATGCTGCGCTGGAACGGCAGATTGCCGCTGAACTCAAGGAGTTACTGGGTTTGCCTGAGTTGCAGGTGGCGGTGAGCTGTATTCAGGTTCCGGTGTTCTTTGGCGACAGCCTGAGTGTTTCGCTGCAAACCGCAGCGGCCATCGACCTGAAACAGGTGTATGCCGCGCTGGACGCCGCGCCGGCTCTGGAGCTGGTGGAATTGGATGATTATCCAACCGCAGTCGGCGACGCTGTCGGCCAGGATGTGGTCTATGTTGGCCGCGTGCGCGCCGGTTTAAGTGATCCAGCCGAACTTAATTTGTGGATTACGTCTGATAACGTGAGAAAAGGCGCGGCGCTAAATGCTGTGCAATTAGCCGAGTTGTTGATAAAACACTATCTGTAAAAGATACTTACCTAGAAATTTGAAGAATCTTTCGAGCTTGGCAATACTGGCTGAGTTGATTGCTGAGTGGGGTTACGCCTTCGGGTGGAGCAGGCAGCAATTTCCAAGATCCTCTCGCTGGTCGAGAAAAAAAGATAAAACAAGGGATAACGCTATGGTTCGGGTTCGCAAACTGGTGCTGGCAATTGCAGCTGCTTCGGCGCTGTCATCCGGTATGGCGCACGCGCTGGGGCTGGGTGAGGTGACCCTGCAATCGGCGCTCAATCAGCCGCTGGTGGCTGAGATTGAGTTGCTGGAGGTGCGTGACCTGGCTTCCAATGAAGTTATACCGACCCTGGCGTCCCCGGAAGCATTCAATAAGGCCGGCGTTGATCGTCAGTACTTCCTGACTGACCTGAAATTCACCCCGGTACTTAAACCCAATGGCAAAAGCGTCATTCGGGTGACCTCCAGCAAACCCATGCGTGAGCCTTACCTGAACTTCCTGGTTGAAGTGCTCTGGCCGAATGGCCGTTTGCTGCGTGAATACACCCTGTTGCTTGATCCGCCGCTGTATACCCCGCAGAGCGTTATTCCTGCTGCAGCGCAGATGCCTGTGGCTGCACCGACTCCTGCGCCACGCGTACAAGCCCCAGCCCCAGCCCCAGCGCCGCGCCCAGTGACTGCTGCGGCTCAGCCAGCAGCTCCGGTGGCGCCAGCAGCACCCACCGCTCCCGCGGCCAGGCCACTGGAAGGCAATGAATACAAAACCACGGCCAACGACACCCTCTGGGAAATTGCCCAGCGTGCGCGTGCCGGCGGTAGCGTGCATCAGGCCATGCTGGCGATTCAGGACCTGAACCCGGATGCCTTTATCGGCGGCAACATCAACCGTCTGAAAAACGGTCAGGTACTGCGTCTGCCTGATGAACAGCAGGTCAAGAGCCGTGCTCAGGGCGAAGCTCTGGCCCAGGTTGCCGAACAGAATGCCGCCTGGCGTGAAGGCCGCAGTGTCGCCGCCAGCGCTCGTCAGCTGGATGCCACCAAGCGCACCAGCGCCGCAGCAACGCCAGCCAAGGTTGAAACCGGTGATAGCCTGAAACTGGTTGCCGCTGACAGTGGTAAAGCCACTGCCGGCAGCGACAAGGGTGCAGCTGACAGCAAGGCACTGACGGACAAGTTGGCCGTGACCCAGGAAAGCCTGGACTCCAGCCGTCGTGAAAACGATGAGTTGAAAGGCCGTATGACGGATCTGCAGAGCCAGCTCGATAAGCTGCAGCGCTTGATTCAGTTGAAAGACGACCAGATGGCCAAGCTGCAGGCTGATCTTGCAGCGCAAGGTCAGGCTCCAGCTGTTGCCCCTGCCGCCCCAGCAGCCCCGGTAGCTGCCGCCCCGGTTGCTCCGGTTGAGCCTGCTCCTGTGGCCGCGCCACAAGCCCCTGCTGCTGCGACGCCGGTAGTACCTGCCGCAACTGGCGAGACGGATTTTAATTACAGCGAAGAACCTGCCGCCCAGCCAGAAGCCGTTGCACCCGTGGCGGTGCCTGAGCCAGCCCCGATTGCTGCACCCGCACCCGCACCCGCTCCGGTAGCGCCGGTTGCCCCAGTTGCCAAAGCGCCGGTAGTGGCCGAGCCACAGCCTGAGAGCAGTGCCATTGACGATCTGTTGGCCAACCCAATGTTGCTGGGCGCCGCAGGCGGTGGTGCGTTGCTGGTATTGCTGGTGGCGCTGATGATGCTGTCGCGCCGCAATGCACTGAAAGAAGCCGAATTACAGGAAAGTCTGGCCGCTGATGACGGCTCGTCCGATCTGGGCGCTGGCCTGGATCTGCCGGATGACAGCTTTGCCGGTGTGGCTGATGACCTGGATGGTCAGCAAACCGATTTGCCGAACGAAGAGCGCGTGACCGCGCAAACCGGTGATGCAATGGGTGAGGCGGATATCTACATCGCCTATGGTCGCTTCCCTCAGGCTGCCGAACTGCTGCAAACCGCGATCAATGATGAGCCGCAGCGCAGTGATCTGCGCCTGAAATTGATGGAAGTCTATGCCGAGATGGGTGACCGCAATGGTTTCGCCCGACAGGACAATGAATTGCGTGAGATCGGTGGCAGTGCCGCTGAGCTTGATCAGATCAACGCCCGTTACCCGGCCATGGCTGTTGCGGCCGGTGCTGGCTTTACTGCGGCGGTAGCCGCTGAGGAAAGTCTGGACAGCTTCAGCCTGGACGATCTGGCGCTGGATGAGCCGAGCCCGCAAGCCGCCACTGGCGATCAGGACGATGCATTCGATCTGAGCCTGGATGATCTAGAGTCCGAGCTGGATCGTGATCTGCAGGCTGCCGGTAACAGTGCTTCGCTGGATGATCTGGACAGCCTGTCGCTGGATAGCGACCTGGATTTCACCTCACCGGTTGAACAAGCCGATAACAAAGACGACGACCTGGATTTTGACCTGAGCCTGGCTGATAGCGGCGATAGCGGTCTGGAACTGAGCGGCGACCTGGCCGATTTCAGCCTGGATCTGGATACTCCGGCCAAGCCTGCGGCAGCCGCCGAAGATGATTTCCTGCTGAGCCTGGATGACGAGCCAAGTGCAGCGCCAGCTGTGGCTGAGTCAGCTTTTGACCTGCCGGATGAGCAGGCGGGCGGTGACTTTGATCTGTCGGCTGATTTCGATCTGTCGCTCAGTGATGAGGCGCCTGCGCAGCCATCCAGCGACAGCTTTGCTGCTCAACTGGATGAAGTCAGCGCTGAGCTGGACCTGCTGTCTGATGGCCTGGATCAGCCGGGTGAATTGGATGCGCCGGCCAGTGTCGCCTCGTCCAATATGGATAATGACGATGACTTCGACTTCCTTTCGGGTACCGACGAGACGGCCACCAAGCTCGATCTGGCTCGCGCCTACATCGACATGGGTGATACCGAAGGTGCTCGCGATATCCTCGATGAAGTCATCACCGAAGGTAATGAAGGTCAGCAAAATGAAGCGCGTGAGCTGATCGCTAAATTGGTTTGATACATGTCTGATGGTCTTACTACAACGGCAGCCGATTCGGCTGCCGTTGGCGTTTTCAAGATAGCCCTGGGTGTCGAGTACAAAGGTTCGCGCTATCGCGGCTTTCAGCGCCAGCGTGCCGGTGTGCCTTCCATTCAGGAGTCGCTGGAAAAAGCCCTGGCGAAAGTCGCCGGTGGTGTTCCCGTGACCTTGAGCTGCGCCGGGCGTACCGATGCGCTGGTGCATGCCAGCGCCCAGGTGGTGCATTTCAATACGCCGGTCGAGCGTTCCATGCATGCCTGGGTGATGGGGGCGAATATGAACTTGCCCGGTGATATCAGCGTGACCTGGGCCAAGTCGATGCCGGCGCACTTTGATGCGCGTTTTTGCGCTCAGGCGCGGCGCTACCGCTATGTGATCTACAACGATCAGATTCGTCCGGCACATATGGCCGAAGAAGTGACCTGGAACCATCGACCGCTGGATGTCGAACGCATGCGTCAGGCGTCTCGTGCATTTATCGGCACCCATGATTTCAGTGCCTTCCGCGCGCGCCAGTGCCAGGCCAAGTCGCCGATCAAGACCGTGCATCACCTGGAGTTGCTGCAACATGGGCGGTTTATCGTGCTGGATATCCGCGCCAATGCCTTCTTGCACCATATGGTGCGCAATATCGCCGGGGTGCTGATGACCATTGGCGCGGGCGAGCGGCCGGTTGAGTGGGCCCAGGAAGTGCTGGAAACCCGCGTGCGGCGTACCGGCGGAGTGACTGCGCACCCTTACGGGTTGTACCTGGTGCAGGTCGATTACCCCGAGGAGTTCGACTTGCCCAAGCGCTATTTGGGGCCGCACTTTCTTTCCGGCCTGCCCGATGTGGCGGCTGACGCCTGAAAGGCTATTTGTTAGCATCCGGCTTTCATTGAATTTATCGAGGTCATCCTGTTGTCAGCCGTTCGCAGCAAGATTTGTGGCATTACCCGCATAGAGGATGCATTGTCGGCTGTCGAGGCAGGCGCGGATGCGATTGGCCTGGTGTTTTATGCCAAGAGTCCGCGCGCCGTGACGCTGCAGCAGGCGCGCTCGATCATTGCTGCCTTGCCGCCTTTTGTGACCACGGTGGGCCTGTTTGTCGATGCCAGCCGCTGCGAACTGGGTGAAATTCTCGATGCACTGCCGCTGGATCTGCTGCAGTTCCATGGCGATGAAAGCCCGGACGACTGTGATGGCTACCACCGTCCCTATATCAAGGCACTGCGGGTCAAGCCAGGTGATGACATTGCCGCGCAGGTGGCGCTTTACAAAAATGCCAACGGTGTGCTGCTGGACACCTATGTCCCAGGTATTCCGGGTGGCACGGGTGAGGCGTTCGATTGGTCGCTGGTGCCTGAAGGTTTGAGTAAGCCGGTTGTTCTGGCGGGTGGCCTGACGGCTGAGAACGTTGCGCAGGCCATTGCTCAGGTGCGTCCCTATGCCGTGGATGTCAGTGGTGGCGTCGAAAAGGCCAAGGGCATCAAGGATGCTGAGAAGATTCGCGCTTTTATGCAGGCAGTAAAGGCTGCTTGAGGTGTGCAGGGGGGATGTGACGGCGCTGCTGGCTTGGCCGTCCATAACCCTGTTGCAGGTTGGATAAACGCTGCAGGCGGTCGTTCGGGCGGCGGGTGCGTCAATGCTGATGGCGGTGCACCGGCCCCTGAAACGACTGTACCCATGAATTTTCCCGGTTAGGCCTGGTCGCATACAGCGCAGCCCGTCCGGTTAACAGCTTTGGAGAGTCAAGAGCATGAGCAACTGGTTGGTAGACAAACTGATCCCATCGATCATGCGTTCTGAGGTCAAAAAGAGTTCGGTGCCCGAAGGCCTGTGGCACAAGTGCCCGTCCTGTGATTCGGTGCTGTACAAGCCTGAGCTGGAAAAGACCCTGGATGTTTGCCCCAAGTGCAATCACCACATGCGTATCGACGCCCGCGCGCGCCTGGATATCTTCCTCGATGCCGAAGGGCGTGTAGAGCTGGGTGCCGACCTTGAGCCGGTTGATCGCCTGAAGTTTCGTGATAGCAAGAAATACAAGGACCGCCTTGCTGGCGCGCAAAAGCAGACCGGTGAGAAAGATGCCCTGGTGGCCATTCGTGGCACCCTGGAAGGCATGCCGATTGTGACCTGTGCCTTTGAGTTCTCCTTTATGGGCGGCTCGATGGGCGCCATCGTGGGTGAGCGCTTTGTTCGCGCCGCCAATGCCGCCTTGGAACAGCGCTGCCCACTGGTGTGCTTCTCCGCATCCGGCGGCGCACGTATGCAGGAAGCGCTGATCTCGCTGATGCAGATGGCCAAGACGTCGGCTGTGCTGGCGCGTCTGCGTGAAGAAGGTATTCCGTTTATTTCCGTGCTGACCGACCCGGTGTACGGCGGCGTGTCGGCCAGCCTGGCCATGCTCGGTGATGTGATTGTTGCGGAGCCCCGGGCGCTGATCGGCTTTGCCGGCCCGCGGGTGATCGAGCAGACCGTGCGCGAGAAACTGCCGGAAGGCTTCCAGCGCAGCGAATTCCTGCTGGAGCACGGCGCCATCGACATGATCATTCACCGCGCTGAACTGCGTCCGCGCCTGGCGCGTCTGTTGGCTCAGCTGATGGGGTTGCCGTCGCCTGTAGCCTTGCCGGCGACTGCATGACCGAGCGCTCCCTCGCCGACTGGCTGAGCTATCTGGAGCAGCTACATCCCAGCGCCATTGATATGGGGCTGGAGCGTTCCCGGGTAGTGCTGCAGCGCCTTGGTCTGGCCAAGCTGGCGCCGCGGGTGATTACCGTCACTGGCACCAATGGCAAGGGTTCGACCTGCGCCTTTATTGCCTCGCTGTTGCAAGCGCAGGGTCTCAAGGTCGGTGTTTACAGCTCGCCGCACCTGTTGCGTTACAACGAGCGGGTGCAGATCGCGGGCGTTGAAGCCACTGATGCCATGCTCTGCGAAGCCTTCGCCGTGGTTGAGGCCGCGCGTGGTGACACCTCGTTAACCTACTTCGAAATGGGCACCCTGGCCGCATTCTGGTTATTCCAGCAGGCCGGTTTGGATGCGCTGGTGCTGGAAGTCGGCCTCGGCGGTCGGCTGGATGCGGTCAATCTGCTGGACGCCGACATTGCCCTAGTCACCAGTATCGGTATCGATCACGCCGAGTGGCTGGGTGATACCCGTGAGTCAGTCGCCTTCGAGAAGGCCGGCATCTTCCGCGCCGGCAAGCCTGCCCTGTGCGGCGATCTTGAGCCGCCGCAGCCCTTGCTTGATCAGGTGGCGCTGCTCGATGCTCCTTTCTTCCTGCGTGGCCGTGACTATGACCTGAGCATCACGGCGCAGGATTGGTCCTGGTACGGCCTCAACCATCAGGGCGAAGTGCTGAGTCTGGCGCATTTGCCGTTGCTCGATCTGCCCATGGAAAACGCTGCGCTGGCTCTGCAGGCCTATGCGGTGATGCAATTGCCCTGGCAGCCAGAGGTGATCAGCCAGGCACTGCAGCAAACGCGGGTGACCGGGCGACTGGATCGCAGAATGCTTAATTGGCAGGGCAAGTCACTCACGCTGCTGCTCGATGTTGGGCATAATCCCCATGCAGCCGAGTACCTTGCTCAGCGTTTGGCCCGTCGTTCGCTATCAGGTAAGCGCCTGGCCGTGTTCGGTTTGCTGGCTGATAAGGATCTGCCTGGTGTAGTGGCGCCGTTATTAAGCGAAGTGCACAGTTGGGCGGTGGCGGCTTTGCCGACCAGTCGCACCCGTGCTGCCGCCGAGTTGCAGGCGCATCTGCATAACAGCGGGGCGCGAGTGGCGGCTTATGCCAGTGTGCAGGCAGCGCTGGAGGCTCAGTGTGAGCAGGCTTCGGCTGGCGATGAAGTGCTGCTGTTTGGATCTTTCTACTGCGTGGCCGAGGCCCTGGATTGGCTGGCCCGCCAAGCCAATGGGGGCGTGCAGGATGGCTTTGCTGGATAAGGGATTGAAGCAGCGCATGGTCGGTGCGCTGGTATTGCTGGCGCTGGCAGTGATTTTCCTGCCGATGCTGCTGTCGCGTGAAGATGAGTCGCAGCGGGTTCAGGTCGATGCACCGGCAATTCCGGCGGCTCCCGAGGCCCCTGAGGTCGAATTGCAGCCGGTGGTCGTGCCTGAGCCGCAGTTATTGCCCGATGAGTCTATCGACGCCGACGCCGGCGCTGCGCAAAGCCTGGAGCCCAGCGAGCCGGTTGTCAGTGAGCTGCCGACCGCGCCAATCACTCCAGCGACACCAGCGGCCATGCCTGAACCTGTGCTAACGCCGCCTCAGCCTGCGCCGAGTAAGCTGGATGCCAATAGTCTGCCAATCAGTTGGTCGGTGCAGTTGGCCAGTCTGTCCAGCAGCGAGGGCGCGCAGAAGTTGCAGAAAACCCTGCGCAGCCAGGGCTACAACGCCTATATCCGCAGCGTCGATGGCATGAATCGGGTGTTTGTCGGGCCGCTGATTGAGCGTGCCGAGGCGGATCGTCTGCGTGATCAGCTCAATCGCCAGCACAAGCTCAATGGCTTCGTGGTACGTTTTCAGCCCGAAGCCGGCTGAGCAAGCGGCTTGGCGTGCCTCGCCAAGCCGAGCTGACTGGCCCGCCGCTAAGCGGGACGGGCATTTCAGCGGTTGGCGAATCCTTTGCTTACGCCTCGCACAGGTGCTCTGCTAAAATGCAGCGCCTTTCTCGTCGGTAACCTGCATCGTGGCATTCACCTGGGTCGATTGGGCGATTATCGCCGTTGTCGCCGTTTCAAGTCTGATCAGTCTGAGCCGAGGCTTCGTCAAGGAAGCCCTGTCATTGCTTACCTGGATCATTGCTGGCGTGGTCGCTTGGATGTTCGGCGGCGCCCTGTCGCAGCACCTGGTGGATTTTATCGAAACGCCTTCGGCGCGCGTGATTGCAGGTTGCGCGATTCTATTTGTGGTCACCCTGTTGGTCGGTGCCCTGGTCAATTACCTGATTGGTGAGTTGATCCGGGTGACCGGGCTGTCAGGGACTGATCGTTTTCTCGGCATGGTCTTCGGCGCGGCGCGCGGCGGCTTGCTGGTGGTGGTGCTGGTCGGTCTGATCAGCCTGGCGCCGGTGCAGCAAGACAGCTGGTGGCAGCAGTCGGCCCTTGTGCCGCATTTTCTGATGGTTGCTGATTGGTCGAAAAACCTGATTCTGGGTCTGTCCAGTGAGTGGCTGGCCAGCGGCGTGACTGCGCCGGTGGAGTTACCGTTCAAAGAGGCACTGCAGCAGCCTAAACTGCCGTAAGTGCATTGCGAATCATCGTGTTTCATTGAGTAGGGGTTGCGTCACATGTGCGGCATTGTCGGTATCGTCGGTAAATCGAACGTCAATCAGGCGCTGTATGACGGGCTCACCGTCCTCCAGCACCGCGGCCAGGATGCTGCCGGTATTGTCACCAGCCATGATGGCCGCCTGTTCCTGCGCAAGGACAACGGCCTGGTGCGTGACGTGTTCCAGCAGCGCCACATGCAGCGGCTGGTTGGCCATATGGGCATCGGCCACGTGCGCTACCCGACGGCGGGCAGCTCCAGCTCGGCCGAAGCGCAGCCGTTCTACGTCAACTCGCCGTATGGCATCACCCTGGCGCACAACGGCAACCTGACCAACGTCGAGCAGCTGGCCAAGGAGATCTACGAGTCTGACCTGCGCCACGTCAACACCAATTCCGATTCGGAAGTGCTGCTCAACGTGTTTGCTCACGAGCTGGCCCAGCGCGGCAAGTTGCAGCCTACTGAAGAAGACGTGTTCGCCGCCGTGACGGACGTGCACGAGCGCTGCCTGGGTGGCTATGCGGTGGTGGCGATGATTACCGGTTACGGCATCGTCGGTTTCCGCGACCCCAACGGCATCCGCCCGATTGTCTTCGGCCAGCGTCATACCGACGAAGGCGTGGAATATATGATCGCCTCGGAAAGCGTCTCGCTGGACGTGCTCGGTTTCACCCTGATTCGCGATCTGGCGCCGGGCGAAGCGGTGTACATCACCGAGGAAGGCAAGCTGTTTACCCGCCAGTGCGCGGCGAATCCGAAATACGCACCGTGCATCTTCGAGCACGTCTATCTGGCGCGCCCGGATTCGATCATGGATGGCATCTCGGTGTACAAGGCGCGCCTGCGCATGGGCGAGAAGCTGGCTGACAAGATCCTCCGCGAACGTCCGCAGCATGATATCGACGTGGTCATCCCGATTCCGGATACCAGCCGTACTGCGGCGCTGGAACTGGCCAACCATCTGGGTGTGAAGTTCCGCGAAGGCTTCGTCAAGAACCGTTATATCGGCCGCACCTTTATCATGCCGGGCCAGGCAGCGCGCAAGAAATCCGTGCGGCAGAAGCTCAACGCCATCGAGCTGGAGTTCCGCGGCAAGAACGTGATGCTGGTGGACGACTCCATCGTGCGCGGCACCACCTGCAAGCAGATCATCCAGATGGCTCGCGAAGCCGGGGCGAAGAACGTCTATTTCTGTTCGGCCGCGCCGGCGGTGCGTTACCCGAACGTGTACGGCATCGACATGCCCAGCGCCCATGAGCTGATCGCGCACGGCCGCACCACCGAGGAAGTCTGCGAGCTGATCGGCGCCGACTGGCTGATCTACCAGGATCTGCCGGATCTGATCGAAGCAGTCAGTGGTAGCAAAAAGGTCAAGATCGACAATTTCGACTGCGCGGTGTTTGACGGCAAGTACGTGACCGGCGATGTCGACGAGGCTTACCTGGACAAGATCGAGCAGGCCCGCAACGATGCCTCGAAGGTCAAGTCCCAGGCTGTCAGCGCGATTATCGACCTGTACAACAACTAGGTTGCAGTCCGGCCTGCTGCGCGGGCCGGTTGAGGGGATTGGCAATGACGATTGAATGGCAAGCCGGGCGTCTGGACAGCGATCTCGACGGCGTCGGCTTCGACACCCTGGCGGTGCGCGCCGGTCAGCACCGCTCGCCAGAGGGTGAACACAGCGAGGCGATCTACCCGACCTCCAGTTATGTATTCCGTACTGCGGCCGATGCCGCCGCGCGTTTTGCTGGCGAAGTGCCGGGCAACGTCTATTCGCGTTACACCAACCCGACGGTGCGCGCCTTCGAGGAACGCATCGCCGCGCTGGAAGGCGCCGAGCAGGCGGTCGCGACCTCATCTGGCATGTCGGCAATTCTGGCCATGGTCATGAGCCTGTGCAGCGGCGGCGATCATGTGCTGGTGTCGCGCAGCGTATTCGGCTCGACCATCAGCCTGTTCGAGAAATACCTCAAGCGCTTTGGCGTGCAGGTCGACTACGTGCCGCTGGCTGATCTCGACGGCTGGGCCGCTGCCTTCAAGCCCAATACCAAACTGTTGTTTGTCGAGTCGCCGTCCAACCCGTTGGCCGAATTGGTGGATATTGCTGCACTGGCCGAGATTGCTCATAGCAAGGGCGCGTTGCTGGCGGTGGACAACTGCTTCTGCACCCCAGCGTTGCAACAGCCGCTCAAGCTCGGTGCCGACGTGGTGATGCATTCGGCGACTAAATACATCGACGGTCAGGGCCGCAGCATGGGCGGCGTAGTCGCCGGCTCAGCCAAGCTGATGAGCGAAGTGGTGGGCTTTCTGCGCACCGCCGGGCCGACCCTCAGCCCGTTCAATGCCTGGATCTTCCTTAAAGGCCTGGAAACCCTGCGCATCCGCATGCAGGCGCATTGCGCCAGCGCGCTGCAACTGGCGCAGTGGTTGCAGCAGCAACCCGGTATCGAGCATGTGTACTACGCCGGTTTGCCCAGCCACCCGCAGCATGAGTTGGCCAAGCGCCAGCAGAGTGCCTTCGGTGCGGTGGTCAGCTTCGAGGTCAAGGGTGGCAAACAGGCGGCTTGGCGCTTTATCGATGCCACGCGGGTGATCTCGATCACCACTAACCTGGGTGATACCAAAACCACCATCGCCCATCCGGCGACCACTTCGCATGGGCGTTTGAGCCCAGCCGAACGGGCCAACGCCGGTATTCGCGACAACCTGATCCGCGTCGCGGTCGGCCTGGAAGACCTGGCGGATCTGCAGGCGGACCTGGCCCGAGGGCTGGCCGTACTCTGAGGTTCTGGCGCGTATTGCCAGTCGCTGCCAGCTAAGGCCCTGCTTTTATCAAGCAGGGCCTTTTTATTGTTGCTGGGTTATTCGCGCAGATCGATAGCCTCAGGCTCGGCCTGGTCGAATAGCTGCACCGGGTTGCTCGGCAGGATGCCGGGGCGGTAGTCCTCGCGTACATCGCCGAGTACACGGATATCACTGTATTTTTTCCCGGATAATGCCGCCATGCCAGCTGCGTCGCGGATCACAGTCGGGCGCAGGAACACCATCAGGTTGCGCTTGATGCGGGTTTCCTTGGTCGAGCGGAACAGTCGGCCGAGTAGGGGAATATCGCCGAGCAGCGGCACCTTGGAGTCGGCCTGGGTCACGTCATCCTGGATCAGCCCGCCGAGTACGATGACCTGGCCGTTTTCGGCGAGGATGGTGCTCTTGATCGAGCGTTTGTTGGTGATCAGGTCCACTGCATTGACGCCCTGGCTGGTGGGGGCGATTGAGGAGATTTCCTGCTCGATCTCCAGGCGCAGGCTGGCGCCCTCGTTGATATGCGGGGTGACCTTGAGGGTCACGCCGATGTCCTGACGCTCAATGGTGGTGAAGGGGTTGTCGGCACCGGACGCGCTGGTGGTGAAGGAACCTGTCTGGAACGGTACGTTCTGCCCGACCAGGATTTCTGCCTTCTGGTGATCCAGGGTTAGCAGGCTGGGGGTGGACAGCAGGTTGCTCTTGCTGTTGGCTGACAGCGCGGTGATCAGCACACCGAAACTGTCGGTACCCAGGCCGATAATGGCGCCGTCCGGCAGGTTGCCCAGGTTGGTGTTGGCGGTGTCGCTGTCTTTGTCCTGAATCGCCTGCAGAATGCGCCCGACCGACAGTCCGGTGCCGCTGAAGTTGGTGCCGCCCAGGCCGCCGGTGCTGCCACGGGCATCCACGGCCCACTGCACGCCCAGGGCGTCGCTGATATCGCCGGACACTTCGACAATCGCCGCTTCCACCATCACCTGGGCGCGCGGTACGTCGAGCTGGCGCACGATGTCTTCCAGGGTCGCCACCACATCGGGCTCGGCCAGCAGCACCAGGGCGTTGAGGCTCTCGTCGGCACGGATTAGCACGGTCTGCGGCTTGCTGGTGGTTTCGCCGCTGGTTTCCGGTTTGAGCTTCTCGGAAATCTCGCCCAGGGTTTCCGCCAGGCTCTTGGCATCGCCATGGCGCAGGCGGATCACCCGGGTATTGGCCGAGCGGCTGGTGGGGGTGTCGAGCGATTGCGCCAGGGTCATCAGTTTGGCCCGCGCGGCGGGTGGGCCGAGCAGAATCAGGCGGTTGCTGCGGCCATCGGCAATCACCTGGGTGCCGGATGCCCCCTTGGCCTGGCCGCGATCCACGGCGCTGCGCAGCACCTCGGCGGTATCCATGACCCAGGCATGCTGCAGGTTGAGTACGCTGTAGTCGTTCTGGCCTTTCTGGTCGAGCTGGCGTAGCAGGTCTTCGATGCGTTCGATATTGGCCGTACGGTCGCTGATGATGATCGCGTTGGCGCTGCTGATCGCCGCCAGGTGACCGTATTGCGGCACTAACGGGCGAATCAGCGGAATCAGCTCGGTGGCTGAGCCGTGTTGTACCTGAATCAATCGGGTTTCCAGGCGGTCCGGGGCGCTGCGGCCGGCATCCGCATCGGCCTTGGCCTCGGCGTTGGGCACGATGCGCGCCTGATCACCCTGGGTGATTACGCTGAAACCATGGGTGGCCATTACCGAGAGAAACAGCTGATAGACCTCAGTCAGTGTCAGCGGGCTGTTGGACACCACGCTGACTTGGCCCTTGACCCGTGGGTCGACAACAAAGGTCTGCCCGCTGATCTGCGCCACCTGGTCGATAAACTCGCGTATGTCGGCACCCTTGAGGTTGATGGTCCAGCTTTCTTCCTGCTGGCTGGCGCTGGGTGCGACGGCAGTAACGGCAGCGCTCAGTGGTAGCGGACTAAAAACCAGGCCGGCGGCCAGCAGGGCGATGGTGAGGCGCGAGAGAGTCGGGGTCATCGTGTCAGTTGTTGTCCGTGGGTTGTTCGGTGGGTTCTGCGTCGCTGGGTACAGTGCCAGAATCCTGCATCTGCTGGCGTAGGGCGTCCATGCGCTCGCGCAATTGGCTTAGATCATCAGATTCCATCTCGCTGAGCTGCTCAAGCGGGTCGGCCATGGCGTCCTGGGTATTGCTCTGCAGGCTGCCGGCACCCGAATCGTTGAGCGGAAAGCTCAGGCTTTCGCGGCGGCCGTTACGCAGCAATTCGACGCGGTCGGCGGCCACCGAATGCAGGCGCACGCCGCTGCTGATTTCGCTGTCGATGATGTAGCGCTGCGCGGTGCTGCCTTCGCTGCGAATAATGGCGCTGGAACGCTTGGGGTCAGCATGCACGAAGCTGCCGAGCAGGGTCAGGCGCAGGTTGGTGCTGGGGGCGATACCGTCACTGGCGGCGCTGTTGCTGCCGAACAGTTGGCTAATCTCGGGGTTGAGTGCAACCACCGGGGCTTTATCCGTGCTGCTGTTACTGGCAACTACCGGCGCTCGCAGCAAACGCAGCCAGTCGGCGCTCTGCCAGGCCAGACTGACGCTCATGGCCAGGATCAGGACAATGCCCACCAAGGTGGTGGCGTGCCGCTGCAGCCAGCGTTGGGGAGCCAAAAGGGGCAAGGGGCGTCACTCCGAAACTTATTATTATGAGGCGTGGGTCGCGCGCTGATGATAGACACTTGCCGGGCATTTGGCAGCCCCCTGTTGGGGTAGTGTATCGGTCAGCTCAATGTGCTAAAGATAGCGTGCTGTTTTCGCTCTACTGCGAGCAACTTACAACAATTAATTCACAGAACTCCGGCCTCCCAGGCTTCGCTTAGCGTCCTTTAGGGTTGCCCCGGGTTACTGTGCTTAAGGCATGTTACGAATGAATGCGCTGCTTACAGAAGAGCCCTTAAGGCGATTGCCCTTTAGCTTTGCCCGTCGTCATGGCGTGGTTCTGCTGAAAGCAGATGGTGTGCTGGGGCTGGCCTATCGTCCGGGTATCGAGCCGGTGGCGCTGGCCGAGGCGCAGCGTTTTGTCGGTGCGCAGTTGTCCCTGCATGCATTGTCGCTGGAGGCCTTCGAACAGGCCCTGGCCAAGGCCTATCAACATGATTCGGCGTCCATGCAGCTGGCCGAGGACATCGGTGGCAGCCTGGATCTGGCCGCTTTGGCCGAGCAGGTGCCGGAGACCGAGGACCTGCTGGAGCAGGAAGACGACGCGCCGATCATCCGCCTGATCAACGCCATCCTCGGCGAGGCGATCAAGGAAAACGCCTCGGATATTCACCTGGAAACCTTCGAGAAACGCCTGGTCGTGCGCTTCCGGGTGGACGGCATTCTGCGTGAGGTGCTGGAGCCCAAGCGCGAGCTGGCGGCCTTGCTGGTCTCAAGGATCAAGGTGATGGCGCGGCTGGATATCGCTGAAAAGCGCATCCCGCAGGATGGCCGTATTTCCCTGAAGGTCGGCGGGCGCGAGGTGGATGTGCGGGTTTCGACCCTGCCGTCGGCCAATGGCGAGCGGGTGGTGTTGCGTCTGCTCGACAAGCAGGCCGGCCGCCTCAACCTGCAGCACCTGGGCATGAGCGCACGTGACCGCGACCAGATGGAAGCCACCGTGCGCAAGCCCCATGGCATTCTGCTGGTCACCGGGCCTACCGGCTCGGGCAAGACCACCACGCTGTATGCCAGCCTGGTCAGCCTGAATGACCGCACGCGCAATATCCTTACCGTCGAAGACCCGATCGAGTATCACCTTGAGGGCATCGGCCAGACCCAGGTCAATTCCAAGGTCGATATGACCTTCGCCCGTGGCCTGCGCGCCATTCTGCGCCAGGACCCGGACGTGGTGATGGTCGGCGAAATTCGCGACAAGGAAACCGCCGAAATCGCCGTGCAGGCCTCGTTGACCGGCCACCTGGTGCTCTCGACCCTGCATACCAACAGTGCCATCGGCGCGATTACCCGTCTGGTGGACATGGGTATCGAGCCGTTTCTGCTGTCGTCGTCCTTGCTCGGTGTGCTGGCTCAGCGCCTGGTGCGGGTGCTCTGCCCGCATTGCAAACAGGCCTACCAGGCCGACGAAGCCGAATGCACATTGCTTGGCGTACCCTTCGCCCAGCCGCCGACTCTGTACCACGCCCGCGGCTGCGCCGAGTGCCATCAGCAGGGTTATCGCGGCCGTACCGGTATCTATGAGCTGGTGGTGTTCGATGATCACCTGCGTACGCTGATTCACAACGCCGCTTCCGAGCAGGACATGACCCGCCATGCCCGCAGCCTCGGCCCGAGCATCCGTGAGGATGGCCGGCGCAAGGTGCTGGAAGGGGCGACCACGGTCGAGGAAGTGCTGCGCGTGACCCGAGAAGAATAATGGCCGCGTTCGAATACCTCGCCCTCGACGGCAAGGGCCGCCAGCAGAAAGGCGTGCTGGAAGCCGACAGCGCGCGCCAGGTGCGGCAGATTCTGCGCGAGCGGCAACTGGCGCCGCTGGATGTCAAAGCCACCCGCACCCGTGAGCATGCGGGTGCAGGTTCGCACTTCAGTTTTGCCCGGGGCATTTCCGCCCGTGATCTGGCGCTGATCACCCGCCAGTTGGCGACCCTGGTGCAGGCGGCTTTACCAATTGAGGAAGCCCTGCGCGCGGCGGCTGCGCAGGCCAGTTCGCCGCGTATTCAAAGCATGTTGTTGGCGGTGCGTGCGCGGGTGCTGGAAGGCCATGACCTGGCCAGCAGCCTGAAAGAGTTTCCTTCGGCCTTTCCCGAGCTGTACCGCGCCACAGTGGCGGCGGGCGAGCATGCTGGCCACCTCGGCCCGGTGTTGGAACAGTTGGCCGATTACACCGAGCAACGTCAGCAGTCACGGCAGAAAATCCAGCTGGCGCTGCTCTATCCGCTGATTCTGATGTGCGCCTCCCTGCTGATTGTCGGCTTCCTGCTCGGCTATGTGGTGCCGGATGTCGTGCGGGTGTTTGTCGACTCCGGGCAGACCCTGCCGGCGCTGACGCGCGGCCTGATTGCCTTGAGTGATTGGGTCAAGGGCTGGGGCTGGCTGGCGGTGATTGTCGCCATCCTGGGCGTGTTCGCTTTGCGTTGGGCGCTGCGTGATGATGCGCTCAAGGCGCGCTGGCACGGCTTCTTGCTGCGTATCCCGCTGGTGGGGCGCTTGATTCGTGCCACCGACTGCGCGCGTTTTGCCTCGACCCTGGCAATTCTGACCCGCAGCGGCGTGCCGCTGGTTGAAGCCCTGGGTATAGGCGCGCAGGTGATCGCCAATCGGGTGATTCGCGCCGAGGTGGTGATCGCCGCGCAAAAGGTGCGCGAGGGCGGCAGCCTGACCCGCGCGCTGGAAGCCAGCGGCCAGTTCCCGCCGATGATGCTGCATATGATCGCCAGCGGCGAACGCTCGGGTGAGCTGGACCAGATGCTGGCGCGCACCGCGCGCAATCAGGAAAACGATTTGGGTGCCCAGGTGGCATTGCTGGTGGGGTTGTTCGAACCCTTTATGCTGGTCTTTATGGGGGCGGTGGTGCTGGTGATTGTACTGGCCATTCTGCTGCCGATTCTGTCTCTCAATCAGTTGGTGGGGTAAGCAGTGAACAAGCGTCAATCCGGTTTTACGCTGATCGAAATTATGGTGGTGGTGGTCATTCTGGGGATTTTGGCTGCCCTGGTGGTGCCGCAGGTCATGAGCCGGCCCGATCAGGCCAAGGTCACCGTGGCCAAGGGTGATATCAAGGCCGTGGCCGCCGCGCTGGATATGTACAAGCTGGACAACCAAGCCTATCCGAGTACCCAGCAAGGGCTGGAAGCGCTGGTGAAAAAGCCTTCTGGTAACCCGCAGCCGAAGAACTGGAACCGCGATGGCTACCTCAAGCGCCTGCCGATCGATCCCTGGGGCAACGTCTACCAATACCTGGCGCCGGGCACCAAGGGGGCTTTCGACCTGTATTCCCTGGGCGCCGACGGCAAAGAAGGCGGTAGTGATCAGGATACTGATATCGGTAATTGGGACCTCTGATCCCCATGCGCCAGCAACCGAGCCCGGCCGGGGGCTTTACCCTGATCGAACTATTGGTGGTGCTGGTGATCCTCGGCAGCCTGGTCGGTATTGCGGTGCTCAGCGTCGGCATCGCCGGTCCGGGGCGCGAGCTGCATAACGAAGCCGAACGGCTGGCCGGACTGATTGGCGTGCTGGCCGAGGAAGCGGTGCTGGATAACCAGGAATACGGCCTGCTGCTCAGCCGCGAGGCCTATCAGGTGTTGCGCTACGACTCGGCGAAGCAGAGTTGGCAGGCCTTGTCGGCCAAGCCCCATAAACTGCCCGACTGGGCCGAACTGAGCGTCGAATTGGAAGGCGCCGCGCTGGAGCTGCCGCTGCCAGAGGGCGAAGAGCCGAGCAAAGGCGCATTGACGCCGCAGCTGCTGCTGCTGTCCAGCGGTGAGATCAGCCCGTTTCGCTTACGCCTGGCCGAGCGCCGCGCCGATGGGCTGCGCCTGCAACTGGTTAGCGATGGTTTCCAATTGCCCAGGGTCGAGAGCGAGCTGTCGGCAGGGCGCAAACGATGAGGCGCGCGCGCGGCTTTACCCTGCTGGAAGTGCTGGTGGCCCTGGCGATTTTCGCCCTGGTCGCCGCCAGCGTGCTGACCGCCACCGCGCGCAGCCTGCAAACCGCCGCGCGTTTGGAAGAAAAGACCCTGGCCATGTGGATCGCCGACAATCAGCTGGCTGAATTGCAGTTGTCGAAGACCCCGGTTGCCGATGGCCGTGACCAGGGCGAGGTGGAGTTCGCCGGGCGGCGCTGGCAGTGGCAAAGCGAGGTTGAGGCCACCAGCGAGGCAGATATGCGCCGGGTCACCCTGTGGGTCGCGCCCGCAGAGCAGGGGCGTTTGGCTGGCGATGTGCGCGAGCGTGCGCTGGTCAGCCTCAATGGTTTTCTCGGGGTGATGCCATGAGGGCGGCGCGCGGCTTTACCCTGCTCGAATTGCTGATCGCCATTGCCATCTTTGCGCTGCTGGGGCTGGGCACCTACCGCATGCTCGACAGCGTGCTGCAAACCGATAAGGTCACCCGCGCCCATGAACTGCAATTGCGCGAACTGGTGCGCGCCATGGCCGCATTCGAACGTGATGTGCTGCAGGTGCAGGCCAGGCCTACGCGCGATCCCTTTGGCGACCCACGCGCTGCTTTGATTGGTGATGACCTGGGTAACCCGGCCCTGGAGTTGACTCGCAGTGGCTGGCGCAACCCGCTAGGGCAGTCGCGCTCCGGCCTGCAGCGCGTGCGCTGGCAACTCAGTGGCGAACTGTGGCAGCGCCAGTATTGGACGGTGCTGGATCAGGCGCAGGACAGCCAGCCGCAGATGCAACAAGCGCTGGATGGGGTGACTCGACTGCAACTGCGCTATCTGGATCAGCAGGGCACCTGGCAGACCAGCTGGCCGCCGCTGGGCAATAACCCGGACGATGCCCTCAAGCTCTTGCCGCAGGCTGTTGAGCTGGTGCTGGAGCATCGCCGTTATGGTGAACTGCGCCGTCTGCTGCGCCTGCCCGAAGGCTTGCCGGAGCGTCTGCAGCAAGCGCCTGAAGCGAGTCCAGATGATCCCGGTGAAGATATTTCCGAGGAGCCGCGCTTATGAATCGGCAGCGCGGTATGGCGCTGATCACCGTGTTGCTGGTGGTGGCGGTGGTCACGGTGGTCAGCGCGGGGATAATCGCCCGCCAGCAACTGTCGATCCGCAGCAGCGCCAATCAGCTGCACGTGCGTCAGGCCTGGCATTACGCCCTGGGCGGCGAGACCCTGGCCAAGGCTATTCTGCTGCGGGATTTACGTGAGGGTGATCCGCGTGCATCGGTGGATCATCCGGGCGAGGCCTGGGCCAAGTCGCGCGCGCCCTTTGCCCTGGATGAGGGTGGCACCTTGCGGGTGCAGATCAGCGATCCGAGCGGGCGTTTCAACCTCAACAGCCTGCTGCGTCAGGGCCAGCCCAATGAGGCCGCCGTGGCGCAGTTTCGCCGTCTGCTGCTGGGGCTGCAGATCGAAGCACCCTACGCCGAGCGGCTGCTTGATTGGTTGGATACCGACGATCAGCCCAGCGGCGGTTACGGCGCGGAAGACAACCAATACCTGCTGGCGCAGCCGCCTTATCGCGCGGGCAATCGGGAGTTGAAGGATGTCTCGGAGCTGCGCCTGTTGCTGGACATGAGCGAGGCGGACTACCAGCGCCTGTCGCCCTATGTCAGCGCCTTGCCGGCGGACGCCACGCTTAACGTCAATACCGCCAGCGCGCGGGTGTTGGCCAGCGTGGCTGAAGGGTTGCCCCTGAGTACCGCCCAGGGCCTGGTCGCCGCCCGAGGGGCCGAGGGCTATCGTGATGTACCGAGCTTTACCGCGCGGCTCAGCGGTTTGCAGCCTCAGAGCCAGGGTCTGGACGTCAAAAGTCAGTATTTTCAGGTGCTCAGCGAAGTCACTGTGGGTGAGCGCCGTCAGGTTTTACGCAGCACCTTGCAGCGCGCCAGTGATGGCCAAGTGTATGTTCTAGCCCGTGATTTGGGGCAGGGCGGTATGCCGCCCACGCCCGTTGAGGAAATCGAGCCATGAGTCAGACCTATGTATTTCTGCCGCCCGCCGCCTGTGCCGGCGCGCAGGCGGAGCTACCCGTGCAGTGGGTGGCCGACGGGGTGAGCGAAACCCTGGCATTCAGCGAGGCGCAGACGCAGCTTGGCGCCAGCTGGACCCTGGTCCTGCCCGTTGAGGCGGTGACGGCCTGCGCGGTCAATCTGCCGACGCGCAAGGCGCGCTGGCTGCGTCAGGCATTGCCGTTTGCGGTGGAAGAGCTGCTCGCCGAGGAAGTCGAGCTGATGCACCTGGCCTTGGGCGAGCAACTGGCCGATGGCCGCCATCGGGTATTTGCCGTGCGCCGCAGCTGGCTGGCCGGCTGGCTGGCGTTGTGCGCCACAGCGCCGCAGGCGATTGCCGTGGATGCCGACCTGTTGCCTGGGCCTGGCACTGCGCTCTTGCCGCTGCACGGTCGTTGGTTGCTCGGCGGCGAGAATGTCACCCGGATGGCGCTGCAGGCGCAGGACTGGCCGCTGCTGAGTCCCTTGTGTGAGCAGCCGCAGGTTGCCTGGGGTGATCCGCAGCAGCCGACGCCACAACCGGTGTGTGAGAGCATGGCGGTGGCCGAGCCCTTTGTTTGGCTGACCCAGCAGCCGCTGCGCAATAACCTGGCGCAGGGCGAGTTCGCCGTGCAAAGCAGTAACGGCCAGTGGCAGCGCTGGCGGCCGGTGTTGGGGTTGGTCGGCATGTGGCTGGTGCTGCAGTGGGGCTTCAATCTGGCGCAGGGCTGGCACCTGCAGCGTCAGGCCGATGAATACGCTGCCGCCAGCGCCGCGTTGTACAAGGAACTGTTCCCCCAGGACAGCAAGCTGGTCAACCTGCGTGCGCAGTTTGATCAGCACCTGCAGGCCGGCGCGGGCAGCGGACAAACCCGCTTGCTCGGCCTGCTCGCCCAGGTCAGTGGCGCGCTGGCTGCCGAGGGCGGCCAGGTGCAGATCAGTCAGGTGGATTTCAGCGAGGCGCGCGGCGATCTGGCCATGCAGGTACAGGCCGCCGGTTTTGCCGAGCTGGAGCGTCTGCGTGAGCGTTTGCAGGAAAGCGGCTTGGCGGTGCAACTGGGCTCGGCCAGCCGGGAAGGTGCAGGGGTCAGTGCGCGCGTGGTGATCGGAGGATGAACATGGTTTCGCAAGGCAAAGGCTTCCAGCTGGATAATTCGCTGTTGCTGCAACGCTGGCGTGCGCTGGCGCCGCGTGAGCAGTTCTCGCTCGGCAGTCTGGCGGCGTTTCTGCTGCTGGTGCTGCTCTATCTGACGCTCTGGCAGCCGGCGCAGGAGCGTCTGGCCGCAGCGCGTAGTGCATTTGCCGCGCAGCGCGAATTGAATGCCTACCTGCATAGCCAGGCGCCGGCGGCGCGCAATCTGGCCAGTACCCCGCAGCAGGCGATTGACCCCGAGCGGCTGCAAGGCATGGTCACGGCCACTGCGGCGACCCAGGGTCTGACCATCGAGCGATTGGATAACGCCGGCGACGGCGCCGTGCAGCTCAACCTGCAACCGGCACCTTTTGCCCAGTTGCTGCGTTGGTTCACCGTGCTGCAAGAGCAGGGCGTGCAAATCGCCGAAGCCGGGTTGGACCGCGCCGAGGACAATAAGGTGGCTGCTCGGTTAAGCCTGCGGGTGGCGCAATAATGGTGCGGCGTGCCCTGTGATGGCGCCTGGGGCGGACGGTTGTTTTTCCGCTTTTTTAGAAAAACTTGAAGCAGGGTGTTGACTTAGGTGCGGCCCTTGCGTAAATTTCGCGCCTCGCAAGCAGCGGGTGATTAGCTCAGCTGGGAGAGCATCTGCCTTACAAGCAGAGGGTCGGCGGTTCGATCCCGTCATCACCCACCACTCTTGTGAAACCGGACGCAAGTCCACCGACGCGCAGCGGTAGTTCAGTCGGTTAGAATACCGGCCTGTCACGCCGGGGGTCGCGGGTTCGAGTCCCGTCCGCTGCGCCATATTTTCCAGCTTGAGTTCGCTTAAGTTGAGATGGAAAAGCCCTACAGGCTGCTTCATCAGACGAAGCAAGAGTTGTACGGACGCAAGTCCACCGACATGCAGCGGTAGTTCAGTCGGTTAGAATACCGGCCTGTCACGCCGGGGGTCGCGGGTTCGAGTCCCGTCCGCTGCGCCATATTAGAAAACCCGCTGATAGCGATATCAGCGGGTTTTTTATTGCCTGCCATCCCTGGCGGCAACCCTTCGGGCCGTCGCTTCGCGACGTTAAAAAATCGTTCCAGACGATTTTTATGGCCTGCAATTTATTTTGAGGCTGCCCTGAGCCTCTAGCGCGACAAACTGTCATCTTGTGTTCATCTGTCTGCTCTAGCTTGATTGGCATGCTCTTTGTTTATGCAATGAGCGGTTGCTGACATATCGAGTGGGAGGAATAGGCAATGGACGATTATCAAGAAGAGCTGCTGGAAACCCGTGCCCGCGAGCAGGATGTGCCGGAGCGTGACGAAGACGCCACCGAACTCTGATCCGTATTAGAGCGGCTAAAGCGCGCGGCGCTGCTCGCGGCGGTAGTCGCCTGGGGTTTGCTGGTTCCAGCGTTTAAACGCGCGCTGGAAGGCCTCCGCCGAAGCAAAGCCGAGTAGGTAGGCGATTTCACCGAAGGCCAGTTCGGTGTCGCGGATATAGGCCATGGCCAGGTCGCGGCGGGTGTCGTTGAGGATGCTGCGAAACTGCGTGCCTTCCTCGGCCAGTTTGCGCCGCAGGGTCCAGGTCGGTAGCTGCAGGCGCGCGGCCACTTCTGCCAGGTCCGGTTCGCGACCATGCAGTAAAGGACCAAGCAGCTGAGTGATGCGCTCGCGCAGGTTGCGGGTGCGGGTCAGCTGCGTCAGTTCCCGCTCACAGATTTCCAGCAGGTGCCGCCAGGTACTGGGGCAGTGCTCGGGGTTGCGCAGATTCAGGCTCTGCTGGCTCAGACGCAGCTGGTTGTGCTCACTGGCAAACTCCACCGGGCAGTTAAACAGCTCGCCGTACTGCGCCGCATAGTCGGGCGCGGGAAATTCGATCTGCACTTTCTCCACAGGCAGCACTTGCTGCGCCAGCTTGCTGAGTTGTTGTGCCCAGCTGGCCAGTACCGAATCGATCACAAAGCGGTTGTAGGCGTTATACGGGCTGATCGAATAGAAGCGCAGCCAGGCGCCCCGACTGTCTTCGTGCAGGCTGGACTGGCCGCGGTAATTGCTGGCATACAGCGGTTCGAAGCGAATCAGCGCACGCGCCGCCTCGCGCACCGTCGGTGCCTGCATGACTGTAACGCCGGCCAGACCCAGTTGGCTCAGGCGGCTGGTTTGCCCCATCAGCAGGCCCAGGCCGGGTTCGCCACATTGCTGGATGGCGCTATGGCCCAGGCGCATATAGCGCGGAATTGATAGTCGCGCGCGCGGTTCGGCCAGGCGTGCGGCATCCAGGCCGTAACTGTCGAGCAATGGTTGCGGATCCTGGGCGCAATGACGCATGGCATCGGCCAGGCTGTCGACAAAGCCGACCGACAGATCGCCGAGTTTGACCCGTGTGCTTTTCAGCATTGCAAGGTTATCCCGTCTGCGCCCATTCAGGGTTGGGCATTTAGCTAAGGCGTCAGGGTAGGCAGGCGCTGGGACTTTGCCAAGGCTTGCTGCGCTTTTTGATCATTAGGTTGTTACTTTAGGTCATTGAGCTGTTCGGCGCGGCTGATTATCGTCTAGACCATATTCGACCGCGACCCGCCAAGAGGTTGCGGCACCCGTGATAGCCAACACCCGATGTGGAGATTCCCATGACTGCTCAGTACCCCAATCTGCTGGCCCCGCTCGATCTGGGCTTCACCACCCTGAAGAACCGCACCCTGATGGGCTCGATGCACACCGGGTTGGAAGAGAAGGCCAATGGTTTTGAGCGCATGGCGGCCTATTTCGCCGAGCGTGCCCGTGGCGGTGTTGGCCTGATGGTGACGGGCGGTATCGGCCCGAACGAGGAAGGCGGCGTGTATTCCGGTGCGGCCAAACTGACCACCGCCGAAGAAGCCGAAAAGCACAAGATCGTCACCCGCGCGGTGCACGCGGCGGACGGCAAGATCTGCATGCAGATCCTGCATGCCGGTCGCTATGCCTACAGCCCGAAATCGGTAGCGCCGAGCGCCATCCAGGCGCCGATCAACCCGTTCAAGCCGAAAGAGCTGGACGAGGAAGGCATCGAGAAGCAGATTCAGGACTTTATCAACTGCTCCGTGCTGGCCCAGCAGGCCGAGTACGACGGCGTTGAGATCATGGGTTCGGAAGGTTATTTCATTAACCAGTTCCTCGCCGCCCACACCAACCACCGCACCGACCGCTGGGGCGGCAGCTACGAAAACCGTATGCGCCTGCCGGTGGAAATCGTCCGCCGTGTCAGGGAAGCGGTGGGGCCGAACTTTATCATCATCTACCGCCTGTCGATGCTCGACCTGGTCGAGGGTGGCAGCACCTGGGACGAGATCGTGCTGTTGGCCAAGGCCATCGAGCAGGCCGGTGCGACCCTGATCAACACCGGCATCGGCTGGCACGAGGCGCGCATCCCGACCATCGCTACCAAGGTGCCGCGCGCGGCCTTCACCAAGGTCACCGCCAAGCTCAAGGGCGAAGTGTCGATCCCGCTGATCACCACCAACCGCATCAACACCCCGGAAGTGGCCGAGCAGGTACTGGCCGAAGGCGACGCCGACATGGTCTCCATGGCCCGTCCGTTCCTCGCCGACCCGGACTTCGTCAACAAGGCCGCTGCCGGTCGCAGCGATGAAATCAACACCTGCATCGGCTGCAACCAGGCCTGCCTGGACCACACCTTCGGCGGCAAGTTGACCAGCTGCCTGGTCAACCCGCGCGCCTGCCATGAGACCGAGCTGAACTACATTGCGACCACTGCGGTGAAGAAGATTGCCGTGGTCGGTGCCGGTCCTGCAGGCCTGTCCGCCGCCACGGTGGCGGCCGAGCGTGGTCACAGCGTGACCCTGTTCGATTCGGCATCCGAAATCGGTGGGCAGTTCAATGTGGCCAAGCGCGTACCAGGCAAGGAAGAGTTCTTCGAGACCCTGCGCTACTTCAAGCGCAAGCTGGAAACCACCGGCGTCGATCTGCGCCTGAATACCCGTGTTTCGGCCGATGACCTGGCCAAGGGCGGTTATGACGAAGTCATCCTGGCCACCGGTATTGCGCCGCGCACTCCGGCTATTCCGGGGATCGAGCACGCCAAGGTGATCAGCTACCTGGACGCCATCCTGCAACGCAAACCGGTTGGCCAGAAGGTCGCGGTGATCGGTGCCGGTGGTATCGGCTTCGATGTGTCCGAGTTCATCACCCACCAGGGCGAGGCCACCAGCCTTAACCGCGAGGAGTTCTGGAAGGAGTGGGGTATCGATGGTGCACTGGAGGCCCGTGGCGGCGTGGCGGGGATTCAGGCCCATCCGCACCCGGCGGCGCGTGAGGTGTTCCTGCTGCAGCGCAAGAAATCCAAGGTCGGCGACGGCCTGGGCAAGACCACTGGTTGGATCCACCGCACCGGCCTGAAGAACAAGAACGTGCAGATGCTCAACTCGGTCGAGTACCTCAAAGTCGACGACGCTGGCCTGCATATCAGCATCGCCGGTGGCGAGCCGCAGGTATTGCCGGTGGATACGGTGATCGTCTGCGCGGGGCAAGACCCGCTGCGCGAGCTGCAGGCAGGCCTGGAAAGCGCCGGGCAGAATGTGCACCTGATCGGTGGTGCCGATGTGGCCAGCGAGCTGGACGCCAAACGCGCGATCAACCAGGGCTCGCGCCTCGCCGCCGAACTCTGATCGAACAACGGCCCGCCTAGTGCGGGCCGTTTTGTATGTGGCTGACAACAATAAGGAGAAGCCCGTGTCCGAGAATCCTCAGCTACAACCGGCCGCTGCCGCCACCCTCGCGCAATGGCATGCTCTGATGCAGGCCAACGACCTGCGCAGCCTGCCGGAATTGTTGCACCCGCAGGCGCTGTTCCGCTCGCCCATGGCGCACAAACCCTATGCCGGTGCGCCCATGGTGTCGCTGATTCTCAATACCGTGAGCAAGGTGTTCGTCGACTTCGCCTATCACCGTGAACTGGCCAGCGCCGATGGCCTTAACGTAGTGTTGGAATTCAGTGCCAAGGTGGGCGAGCGCGAGCTCAAGGGTATCGACATGATTCGCTTTGACCAAGCCGGCAAGATTGTCGAGTTTGAAGTGATGGTTCGCCCCATGAGTGGCCTGCAGGCCCTGGGCGAAGAAATGGGCCGGCGCCTGGCGCCTTTTCTGGCGGCGGCCAAAGCCTGAAGCGTTGCACCAAATCCATCACAGTTTCGCCCGGTAAGCCGGTTTTTAGTGGCGGGTTGGCAGGGTGACTGCCAACCCAGTCACATTGCCGAGCTTGGTTTTTCCCCTAGACTTGCAGAAACAAGGGTGTGGCGCCTGCAACCGAAGTCTTGTATGGCTCGTCATAATGTTGACGGTCTTGCCATGTGCGCTAGTTTTTGCGCAGCATGGACAAGCGTCACGCATTGAGCGCTGCGCCCGTTTCGGCCTAGAGGAAAAGCGATGAGCATGCAGAACAAGCCGAAGATGGTTGAGGCCGTACTGTTCTTCAGTGAGCGCGGCGGCATCTGCAAGCAAATGTTTTTCACTGAGTTCGAAGCCTTGCTCGATGGCGTTGTGAATATGCCCGAGTTCGCCGACCAGCAGATGCGTATCGCTTTCGCGCTGATCAACCCGCGTTTGCTGATCAAGGCGCTGGTGTTCTTTTACCTGGATTTCGATGAAAAGGGTGCGCCGGACTCTGGTTGGAATATCCCCCTGCAGGCATTGGCTGAGCGCGCCGGACGTGGCCCTGATCTGGGCGCAGGGCCGATTCGTCTGGCCTGCCGCAGCCAATGCCCGGTGTCCTGGCATCAAATGCATCTCTGGGACCCCAGCTTGGCTCCTGGCAATAATGACCTGGCATTGCTGCGCGATGTTATCAAGCGCAACAGCCTAGGCCTGCTGGTCGAGGATGACGGGGCTCAAGCGGTTACCCCTGAGCGCCTGCAAATGGCGTCCGAAGACAAGTGGTATGCCCCTGATCCGGCTCAGGATGAAGCGGTCAAAGCGAGCGATAAACGCGATCAAGCCCACCGCTTAAAAACTGCGCAACTGATCAAACAGCAACGTTTGCGCATTAGCAGCCTGACCCAGCAGCACGAAGAAGAACTGGCCAAGTTTAAGTTGGCCAGCGACGAACAGAGCAAGAGTCTCCAGGCGCAAATCCAAGGCCTGCATCAGGCTCTGCGCCAGCAGGAAGAGCACAATGCTGCGTTGAAGGCGCAACTGGCCGCTCAGGCTGCGAGTTTCCAGACCTCCCGCGAGGATATGACCGAACAGCTGCGTGCACTGCAGTCTGATGGCCGCAGTGAGAGCGACAGCCTGCGTGCCCAGTTCGAGGGCGAGATGCAGGCCAAGATCGCCTCTGCGGTAGCCGAATACAAAGAGCAGATTGCCATTCGCGATGTCGAGCTGGCTTATCGCGGCGAGCAGGAAACCCAGGCGCTGCAGGAGATTAATCGCCTCAAGCGCGCCTATACCGAACTGGTCAGCCAGGGCGGGGATCAGATTCTCGAGCGCTTGGCCAAGCTCGGCGTGGTGTTTGTGGTCTATCACCCTGGGGCCGGGCATTTGACCATTCCCTTGCAGGATGTTGCCGCCTACCAGGACAACCCATTGGCCTATGCCGCGGCCAAGTGTTTTGTCAGTGAAGAGCAGTACCGTCAGTGGCTGGCGCATTACCAGCAGCCGAGTTGCGAGGCTCTGCTGCCAAGTGGCGAGCGTTGCGCCATCCCCATCGACCGTATCGACACGCCAAGCCGATTTGCTCTGGGTGAATCCAATTGCTGTGCGCGGCACAAGGCCAACAGCCGTTTGCGTACTGTTAGTTAACCTTGCCTGTTGTCCTGCCTGACTGGTTGCCATGCGCGCCGTTGCAAGCCTGGCGCTTTGCGTGGTTAGCCGCCGCCGGGGTTGAACTGGCGGTGCTGCGCCTGGACCTGCTTGATCCACTGATCAGTGGCAATAAATGGTTCAAGCTTTCCGAACATCTTCGCGCCGCACAGGCCGGTGATGCCACTGGTGTGATCAGCCTGGGCGGCGCGCACTCCAATCACCTGCATGCCCTGGCTGCCGCCGGTAAACGCTTCAATTTCCAGACGGTCGGGCTTTTGCGCGGCCACCCGCAGCAGACGCCGACTGTAGTTGATCTGCAAGCCTTCGGTATGCAGCTGCACTGGCTCGGATACGCGGGCTACCGGGCTCGGCATGCGGCCGGTTTCTGGTTGCCCTGGCTGGCGCACTATCCGGGCTTTTATCCGCTGCCGGAGGGCGGTGGTGGCCTGCCGGGGGCACTGGGGTGCATGAGCCTGGTGCAGCAGGTTCGCCAGCAGCTGCCAAGCCTGGGTTGGAGCGATTACGACGCCTGGTGGCTGGCGGCAGGCACGGGCACCACCCTGGCTGGCCTGCTGTTAGGTGAGGCCGGCGCGCATCCGCTGCATGCGGCGCTGGCCGTGCCGGAGGACCATGGGGTTGAGCAACAGGTGCAGGCGATTGTCCAGGCGGCCGCTATGCCCGTTGGGCGATATCAGCTGCATGCAGCCAGCCGTGGTGGGTTTGCCAAGGTGGACGGCGAGTTGCTTGAGTTTATGCAAGCGGCTGAAGCACACAGCGGCGTGCCGCTGGAACCGCTGTATACCGCCAAGGCCTTAATGGCGTTGCGCCAGCAGGTCGAGGCCGGTTACTTTGCTCGCGGCAGCCGCCTGGTATTTGTCCACACGGGTGGCTTGCAGGGCCGAGCTGCGGCCATCTGGCAGGCTGCCAAAGCATGCTCAGCCGATCAACCCGGCTACACTGAAGTTAACCAGCGGAGCCTGGACATTCCATGAACGAACCCCTTAACCCTGAACAGTTACGCAGCCTGACACCACTTAACGTGTTGTCCGAGCAGCAGTGGCGTGAGCTGCGTACACAACTGGTGCCACAGCCTTTGCTGGCCGGACAGTTGTTGTTTCGCCCGGGGGATCAGGCGCGCATGACCTATTACCTGCTGGCGGGCGAGTTGCTGCTGCAATCGGCCGATGGCCAGGAACAACGGGTGCAGGCCGGTAGCGAGGCCAGTTGTCATCCCTTGTCACCGAGCCTGCCGCGCCTGCATGAGGCGCGGGCGCTGAGCGATGCCAGTGTGTTGGCACTGGACACCGCGACCCTCAATCGCTTGCTCACCTGGCGCTTGGCCTACCAGGACCTGCTGCTGCAACTGGGGCAGACTCATGAGGATGTCGAGTGGTTGGAACGCCTGCTGGAAAACCCCCTGTTTGCCAAGGTGCCACCATCCAACGTGCGCGCCATGCTGGAGCGTTTGCAACGCATCGAGCTGGCCGCCGGTAGTACCGTGCTGCAGGAAGGCGATGTCGGTGACAGCTGCTATTTCCTGAAAAATGGCCGGGCCGAGGTGATCCGCGGTGCAGACAGTGCGCAGCAGGTGTTGGCCGAACTGGAGATCGGTGCCTGCTTCGGCGAAGAAGCCTTGCTGGCTGACAGCCCGCGCAATGCCACGGTGACCATGCTGGAAGATGGCGTGGTGCTGCGCCTGGATCGCCAGGACTTCTTCGCTTTGCTGAAAGCCCCGGTGGTCGATGAAGTATCGCTCGGCGAAGCCTCGCGTTTGCTCGCTGCGGGCGCGCAGTGGCTGGATGTGCGTCTACAGGAGGAATACGAGCGCTGCCATGCCCTGCAATCACTCAACATGCCGCTGCAACTGCTGCGCCTGAAGGCCCGCTTGCTGGATAAGACGCGCAGCTATCTGTGCTATTGCGACAGTGGCAAGCGCAGCAGCAGTGCGGTGTTTCTGCTTTCGCAGCTTGGTTACCGCGCCTATGCCCTGCGTGATGGGGTGGATGCCTTGCCGGCAGTGCAGCGTGATGCGCTGCTGTGTGAGAGTGGCTCGGGCTATCTGGCGCGCTCGGGCGGGCGTACCGAACGCAGTCGGTGAGCTAGCCGGGCGGTTGCGCTGGCCAGTGGTCATTGACCAGAAACACCCGTTCAGCCTCCAGCCAGCAGCGCTGTGGGCCTTCAGTCAGACGCACCAGCAACTGTGCGTTGGCATCGCTCGGCAGCGCGGCGAGCCATTGGCTGAACTGCGCGCGCGTCCACAGATGTTCTTCGTCAATCCGCGCCGACGCCAGCCAGGCGTGCCGGGCTAACGGTTGCCAATGACCTGGGTTGTGCATGGCAAAGCCCGGCCAGTCCGCGCGGTGCAGCCAGCGCCCACGCAGGTGGGTGGGATTGCCGTTCTGCGGTGCTGCATAAGCAGGTTGCTGCCAGGGATAAAACAGATAACCGCCCAGCCACAGCCCTGCTTGAGGTTGCTGAATACCCAGCTCAGTCAACCTGTGTTGGGCTTCTGGGCGTGCCGACAGCGGCAGCTGGTGCTGGCCCAGGTGTGCCAATTTGATATCCAGGCGGTCGTGGCTGCCTGGGCCGAGCCAATGTGCCAGCTCAACGCCGCTGCATTGCGGCTGACCGAGGTACAACTTGATCGCCAGTTCCAGGTGGTGCACGCCCTGATCATCCCTCAGCAGCATATCCAGCTCACCCAGGGTATGACCCTGCTGGCGGATGGGCAGGTTGGCTGCCAGCACCTCAATCCCGGGCGCTGCATGCAGGGCAAATTGCCAGAGGCGTTCGTAGTAAAGGCCCAGACGGCGTACCGAACTTTGGCTTAGCCACTGTTGCAGGGCATGGCTGTCGGCATCCAGGCTCATCAACCAATCGACCAATGCCTCAGGTTGCTGACTCCAGTCACTGGCTGTCAGTGGGTGGCGCTGTGGCCAGGATGTTTGGGTCAGCAGTGGCGGCGAAAGCAGTACCCAGGCCAAGTCGCGCACAGCGGGCTGGCTCAGCTGCGAGGGCAGGTCGATCAGTAAGGGGAAAGGCGTCATAGTGCGAGCATAGCGCTTAGCGCCTATTTTCGATCTGCTGCGCGTTGGTTCGGCGGGATTAAAAGCAGCTCGTAACCTCGTCAATAGGCTCTTAATCGCCGTGATAGCGGGTCAGCGGTTTGCCGCTGCACTGGGCTTTCGCCCATAATCCGATCCAGTGGATTTAGAGCCTGGCGGGAGCACCATGGAGCAATTTCGTAATATCGGCATCATCGGTCGGCTGGGCAGTACCCAGGTTCTCGACACTATTCGCCGGCTGAAGAAATTTCTGCTCGCTCGTCACCTGCACGTGATTCTTGAAGACACCATTGCCGAAGTGCTGCCAGGCCATGGTCTGCAGACCTCGTCACGGAAGATTCTCGGTGAGGTCTGCGACCTGGTGATCGTAGTCGGCGGTGATGGCAGCATGCTCGGTGCAGCCCGTGCGTTGGCGCGGCATAAGGTGCCGGTGTTGGGGGTCAACCGTGGCAGCCTGGGCTTTCTCACCGATATTCGCCCCGATGAGCTGGAAGTGAAGGTGGCGCAGGTGCTCGAAGGGCATTACCTGACCGAGAACCGCTTTCTGCTGGAAGCCGAGGTACGGCGCAACGGTGAGGCAATCGGTCAGGGCGATGCCCTCAACGATGTGGTGCTGCATCCGGGCAAGTCGACCAAGATGATCGAGTTCGAGTTGTATATCGACGGTCAGTTCGTGTGCAGCCAGAAGGCCGACGGTCTGATCGTCGCCACCCCGACCGGCTCAACCGCCTATGCGTTGTCCGCCGGCGGGCCGATCATGCACCCCAAGCTGGATGCCATCGTGATCGTGCCGATGTACCCGCATACGCTGTCCAGTCGGCCGATTGTGGTGGATGCCAACAGCGAGCTGAAGATCGTCGTGTCCAAGGACCTGCAGATTTACCCGCTGATTTCCTGTGACGGGCAGAACCACTTCACCTGCGCCCCTGGCGACACCATCACGGTGGCGAAAAGGCCGCAGAAGCTGCGCCTGATTCACCCGTTGGATCATAACTATTACGAAGTCTGCCGCAACAAGTTGGGTTGGGGTAGCCGGCTCGGCGGGGGGGATTGATGCACCTTGATCCTGACCGTGGTTACGATCTGATTGGCGATATCCATGGCTGTGCGAAAACCCTGGAGCATCTGCTGAGCACCCTGGGTTATCGCCAGCAGGCCGGTGTGTGGCGTCATCCACAGCGTATGGCGATTTTCCTCGGTGATCTGGTCGACCGTGGCCCGCATATCCGCGAGGCACTGCATCTGGTGCACGATATGGTCGTGGCCGGTCAGGCGCTGTGCATTATGGGCAATCATGAGTTCAACGCCCTGGCCTGGCATACCCCGGTGGCCCCTGGTAAAGGTCGGCAGTTCGTCCGTGAGCACACGCCGCGGCATGCGCGGCTGATCAAGGAAACTCTGGAGCAGTTCGAGGCCCATCCGGCGGAGTGGCGCGAGTTTCTTGACTGGTTCTACGCGCTGCCGCTGTTTCTTGATGCCGGACGTTTCCGCGTGGTGCACGCCTGCTGGGACGACAACCTGATCGAGCCGCTGCGGGCGCAGTTTGCTGATGGCTGCATTGATGAGCATTTTCTCCAGGCGGCTGCCGTGCCTGGCAGCTTTGCCAATACCGCGCTGGATCGCCTGCTGCGTGGCACCGATATGCGCCTGCCGCACGGCATGACCCTGACCAGCGACGATGGCTTTACCCGCGCACACTTTCGCACCAAGTTCTGGGAGGAAGACCCGCACACCTACGGCGATATAGTCTTCCAGCCCGATGCTCTACCGGAACTGGCGGCGCAGATGCCGCTCAGCGAGATGCAGAAAACCGAATTGCTGAAATACCCGGCCGATCAGCCGTTGTTGTTTGTCGGTCACTACTGGCGCAGCGGTAAGCCCGCGCCGATTCGCAGCAACCTGGCCTGTCTGGATTACAGCGCCGTATTGAACGGCAAACTGGTGGCGTATCGGCTCGACCAGGAAAAGCGCCTGGAGGCCCGCAAGTTTGTCTGGGTCGATGTTGAGCGCTCGGAGGCAAGGCCATGAGTGCCGTAGCGGCAATGCGCCTGCCCGAACAGGTCGATTTGAGCGGCTTTATCAGTTTGCTGCAGCGCTTGCAGGTGCCGCACCGGGTCGCCGAGGAGGCGGGCGAGCAGGTGCTCTGGGTGCCCGGCGAACAGCTGGCCGAGCAGGTGCGCGAACTCTATGGGCGCTACCCACAGGGCGATGCCGAGGTGTTGCTTGAGCCGTCAGCGGCTTCTGCGGATGCCGCTCCGGGGTTTGTGCAGCAGCTGAAAGCCAGTCCTATGACGGTTGTTGTTCTGTTGCTGAGCTTTATCGCAGCGGCAATCACCTTGCTCGGCGATAACCTGACGACAGTAAGCTGGCTGAGTTTTGTCGACTACCGCGTACAAGGCGATTACCTCTACTTCAGTTACCTTAACGACACACTGGCCAGCGGTCAGTGGTGGCGGCTGCTGACGCCGATGTTGATTCATTTCGGCATCCTCCATCTGGCGATGAATACCCTGTGGTACTGGGAGCTGGGACGACGGATCGAGGCGCGTCAGGGTGCCCTGATGCTTTTCGGGCTGACCCTGCTGTTCAGTCTGGCGGCCAATTTCGCCCAGTACCTGCATGTCGGTCCCTCGCTGTTTGGCGGCCTGTCCGGGGTGCTGTATGGCCTGCTCGGGCATTGTTGGATCTTTCAGCGCCTGGCGCCGACTGCCGCCTATCGCCTGCCGCCGGGCGTATTGGTGATGATGCTGGCCTGGTTGCTGATCTGCATGACCGGCATTTTCGAGTTGCTGCAATTCGGCGCTATTGCCAACGCGGCGCATGTCGGCGGCCTGCTGGCCGGTTGCCTGAGCGGGTTGGTCGGCGGCGTGCTGGCGCGTCGGCGACACAGTTAGTTCTTCTACAGGCTGGTAAACTGCCATTTTGCATTTGGAGGCGCGTATGTCGTCCTTTCTCGAAGCGATTGAAAACATCACCCCGGAGATCTACCAGAGCCTCAAGCTGGCGGTGGAAATCGGTAAATGGCCCGATGGCCGCAAGCTGAGCCAGGAGCAGAAGGAACTGACCCTGCAGGCGCTGATCGCCTGGGAAATCCACAACCTGCCGGAAGATCAGCGCATCGGCTATATGGGCCCGCAGGAGTGCAGCAGCAAATCCGAGCCGGTGCCCAACCTGTTGTTCAAAACCTCGGAAACCCTGCACTGATGAGTGAGCTGGCCCGTGGTGCCCTGAGCAAAATGGCGGTGCAGCTGGATGCGCCGGTGCAATACAGCTTTCGCCTGGGCGATGAGCTGCTGGCGGTCAACCCGCTGATCGGCAAGAGCCTGCGCCTGGAGTTTCTCGGCGCCATCCACTGCAGCCATTGCGGGCGCAAGACCAAGAGCAGCTACAGTCAGGGCTATTGCTACCCCTGCATGCAGAAGCTGGCGCAGTGCGATATCTGCATCATGAGCCCGGAGAAGTGCCATTACGATCAGGGCACCTGCCGCGAGCCGAGCTGGGGCGAGCAGTTCTGCATGACCGATCATGTGGTCTACCTGGCCAACTCCAGCGGGGTGAAGGTCGGCATTACCCGCGCCAGCCAGATTCCCACACGCTGGATCGACCAGGGCGCGACCCAGGCGCTGCCGATTCTGCGGGTGGCCACACGCCAGCAGTCCGGCTTTGTCGAAGACCTGCTGCGTAGCCAGGTGGCGGATAAAACCAACTGGCGCGCGCTGCTCAAGGGTGATGCCGCACCGGTCGACCTGCTCACTGTGCGCGATCAGCTGTTCGACAGCTGCAGCAGCGGCCTCACCGAGTTGCAACAACGCTTTGGTATCCAGGCCATTCAGCCGCTCAGCGATCAGTCTGTGGTGCAGATTGCTTACCCGATTGAGGCCTACCCGGCCAAGATCACCAGCTTCAACCTGGACAAGAACCCGCTGGCCGAGGGCACGTTGCTGGGCATCAAGGGCCAGTACCTGATGTTCGATACCGGCGTGATCAATATCCGCAAGTACACCGCTTACCAGCTGGCCGTTCACGAACTGGCCGCCTGAGTTACCTATTCGCCCGGCGCCCGCGCGCCGCAGACAAAGGGCCACAAGCCATGCGCACCGAACAGCCGAAGATGATCTACCTCAAGGACTACCAGGTTCCGGATTATCTGATCGATGAAACGCACCTGACCTTCGAGTTGTTCGAGGACCACAGCCTGGTGCATGCGCAACTGGTGATGCGCCGCAACCCGGCGGCCGGCAGCGGCCTGCCGCCGCTGGTGCTGGACGGTCAGCAGCTGGAACTGCTCAGCGTGGCCCTCGACGACCGCGAGCTGAGCGCCACCGACTACCAACTGACGGACAGCCACCTGACCGTGCAGCCCACGAGCACCAGCTTCGTGATCGACAGCAGCGTACGCATCCACCCGGAAAGCAATACCGCGCTGGAGGGCCTGTACAAATCCGGCGGCATGTTCTGTACCCAGTGCGAGGCCGAGGGTTTCCGCAAGATTACCTATTACCTCGACCGCCCGGACGTGATGAGCAAGTTCACCACCACCCTCAGCGCGGCGCAGCATGACTACCCGGTGCTGCTGTCCAACGGCAATCCGATTGCCAGCGGCCAGGAGGAAGGCGGTCGGCACTGGGCAACCTGGGAAGACCCCTTTATGAAGCCGGCTTACCTGTTCGCCCTGGTCGCCGGTGACCTCTGGTGTGTGGAAGACAGCTTCACCACCATGAGCCAGCGTGAAGTGGCGCTGCGCATCTATGTCGAGCCGGAAAACATCGACAAATGCCAGCACGCCATGGACAGCCTGAAAAAATCCATGAAGTGGGACGAGGAGGTGTACGGCCGCGAGTACGACCTGGACATCTTTATGATCGTTGCGGTCAACGACTTCAATATGGGCGCCATGGAAAACAAGGGCCTGAATATCTTCAACTCCAGCTGCGTACTGGCCAAGGCCGAAACCGCCACCGATGCCGCCCACCAGCGCGTGGAAGCGGTAGTGGCCCACGAATACTTCCACAACTGGTCGGGCAACCGCGTGACCTGCCGCGACTGGTTCCAGCTGTCGTTGAAAGAAGGCTTTACCGTATTCCGCGATGCCGAGTTCAGCGCCGACATGCATTCGCGCACGGTCAAACGCATCGAGGACGTGGCCTACCTGCGCACCCACCAGTTCGCCGAAGATGCCGGCCCCATGGCCCACCCGGTACGCCCGGATGCCTTTATGGAAATCTCCAACTTCTACACCCTGACGGTGTACGAGAAGGGCTCGGAAGTGGTGCGCATGATCCGCACCCTGGTCGGCGCCGAGGGCTTCCGCAAAGGCAGTGATTTGTACTTCGCCCGCCACGACGGTCAGGCGGTGACCTGTGACGACTTTATCCGCGCGATGGAAGAGGCCAATGGCATCGACCTGAGCCAGTTCAAACGCTGGTACAGCCAGGCTGGCACGCCGCGTCTGGACGTCACTGAAAGCTACGACGCGGCAGCCAACAGTTACCGCCTGCACTTTCGCCAGAGCTGCCCAGCCACACCAGGGCAGGCCGAGAAACAGCCGTTTGTTATTCCTGTAGAGCTGGCCTTGCTCGATGCTCAGGGCCTTGAACTGCCGCTGCAACTGGTCGGCGAAGATGCTGCGGGCGGGCTTTCCCGCGTGTTGCAGGTGAGCGAAGCCGAGCAGGCGTTCACCTTTGTCAATCTGGCGGAAAAGCCGCTGCCGTCCTTGCTGCGCGGCTTCTCCGCGCCGGTCAAGCTGAGCTTCCCTTACAGCCGTGATCAGTTGATGTTCCTTATGCAGCACGACAGCGATGGCTTCAACCGCTGGGAGGCGGGGCAGCAATTGTCGGTGCAGGTGCTGCAGGAGTTGATTGGCCAACATCAGCGTGGCGAGCCGTTGGCCCTGGATCAGCGCCTGGTCGAGGCCTGCCGTACGCTGCTGGCCGATGACTCGCTGGATCAGGCCATGGTCGCCGAAATGCTCTCGCTGCCTGGCGAGGCTTATCTGACGGAAATCAGCGCAGTGGCCGATGTCGAAGCCATCCACGCCGCCCGTGAGTTTGCCCGTAAGCAGCTGGCCGATGCGCTGTTCGATCTGCTGTGGCAGCGTTACCAGCGCAACCGCGCGGTTTCCCGTGCCAGCGCCTATGTGGCCGAGGCCGAGCACTTCGCCCGGCGCAGCCTGCAGAACATTGCGTTGTCCTACCTGATGCTCAGCGGCAAGGCCGAGGTGTTGGCGGTCTGCCTGGAGCAGTTCGATAACGCCGACAATATGACCGAGCAGCTGGCGGCGTTGGCGGTGCTGGTCAATTCGCCGTTCGAGACCGAGAAGGCCGCTGCCCTGGCTAGCTTCGCCGATTTCTTCAAGGACAACCCACTGGTCATGGATCAGTGGTTCAGCGTACAGGCCGCTTGCGCCTTGCCTGGCGCGCTGCAGCGCGTTGAGCAGCTGATGCAGCACCCGGCCTTTACCTTAAAGAATCCGAACAAGGTGCGTGCCTTGATTGGTGCCTTTGCTGGGCAGAACCTGCTGGGCTTCCACCAGGCCGATGGCAGCGGTTACCGCTTCCTCGCCGATCAGGTGATTACCCTGAATGCCCTGAACCCACAGATCGCTTCGCGCTTGCTGGCGCCGCTGACTCGCTGGGCCAAATACGGCAACACCCGCCAGGCACAGATGAAAGCGCAATTGCAGCGCATCCTGGTCTCGGGTGAACTGTCCAGCGACGTCTATGAAGTGGTCAGCAAGAGCCTGGCTGGTTAATGGGTGGGCGGTAACGCGGTGGAGTACTACCGCCCCCTCACATAGAGTATTGGGTAGTTTTTTGAACAGCCTGCTAATACTTAAGACCGAGCCTACTGACCTATGTGCAATGCATAGGGTGGTAAATGCCTCGCCTGGCTATTGCCTCTGCTCGAAAGTGTTACCCGGTTTATTCGGGTAACGCTTTGAGTGTTACTCGGCTGATTCTGCGTAAAGTTTAAGCCGTGCCAGTTGAGCGACTGGACTTGACCTTGCCTGATTGTTTTGAACTAACAGGGTGCTCTATTCTGCGGGTGGTAGCGGATTGCGCCAGATGCTAGGACAAAAAAAGATAAAAACAGCATTGTTACCTTTTACCGGGTATGCGAATGGCTGGTCACAATATGGTGGTTTGGTTTTTATAGTGGGCTGAGTGATTTTTTATATATTCGTTTGAATTGGCACCATGGTTGCAGTGACAGAGTCAGATTCAGCGCCCGGCGGCGCGCTTGTGGCTGAATGACGAGTGCTGTTTTTGGAATAAGCCCTCAATCAACCCTTAAAGTTGCCGTCTGCTGTGGCTTAGCTGTATGCCAGTGCATGGGCATGCCAAATAAAAAATAGTTGTCCACGGAGTAAAGTCTCAATGGGAATTAAATACCGTAACCCTTTACTGGGCTTTGCGCCGGCTGCTGCCGGTTTTACCCTGGCTGGTATTCTGCCTTTGCTATTCGCGATTCAAGCTCAAGCTGTAGAGTTCAGCTTCGCTGCTGATGAAATCAGCGGCTCAATCGATACTACCGTGTCTTATGGCCAGCTCTGGCGTGTCCAGGGTCGCGACAAGACCAAGAATGACATAAATACCAATGACGGTAATCGCAATTTCGATACTGGTCTGGTATCAGAAGTGTTCAAGCTCACCACTGACTTGGAAGTGACCTACCAGAACTATGGGGCGTTTATTCGCGGCAGTGCTTTCTATGACACCCAGATTATGGATAAGCGCAACGACTATCTGAGCAATAACAATCCGTCTCAGCCAAATCAGCATCCGCCGCGGCCGAATAGTTTCACCTATGACACTCGCCACGCGGCCGGTCGCAATGCAGAAATTCTCGATGCTTATGTTTATGGCAATTGGGATGTGGCCGATATGCCGGTGACGGCGCGTGTGGGCCGCCAGGTATTCAACTGGGGCGAAGGCTTGTTCTACCGTGGCGGTATCAACACTACCAATCCTGTCGATGCCGGTAAATTCCGCCTGCCGGGGGCTGAGCTGAAAGAGGTGCTGGTTCCGGTTGAAGCATTTAACTTAAATATTGGGTTGAGCGATAACCTCTCGATGGAAGCCTTCTACCAGTGGAACTGGAAAGAAACGACCATTGACCCGGTTGGTACTTTCTTCTCGGAAACCGATCTGTTCGCAGAGGGTGGTCGTACTGCCTACACAACAGTCGCTGCGCTCAGTAGCCCTACGTTCCAGTCGCTTTACCCGGCTCTGGCCAACAGTAATTTCGCTGGGCTGCAGGGTACTGAATACCTGGACGCTAATGGTGTGTTCAAGGTTGCTCGCATCGCTTCGGATATCAATGCCAAAAATGACGGTCAGTTTGGCATTTCGTTTCGCTACATTGCTGAAGCGCTAAACGCTACTGAGTTCGGATTCTTTTTCGTTAATTACCATTCTAAAGAACCAACCATATATGCAGACCTGAATCGCAGTTATGCAGGGTTGGACATTGATCAGCTCGCTGGGCTCGGTGGCTTTTCCAGCTACGACGACTTGGTTGCTGCCGATGCCCTTGGTAACTCGCTTGCTGAACAAGTTCTTGGCCTGGTTAACGGCGCATCGGCAGTCGATGTGGCGAATCAGGTTAATGCTCGCCGTGAGTATGCCGAAGATATTCGCATGTACGGCTTGAGTTTCAATACTACGATTGCTGAGGCGTCGGTATTCGGTGAGTTGTCTTATCGTCCGAATATGCCTGTTGGTATCGCTTCTACCAATGACCTTCTCGGCGATCTATTGGCTCAGGCGGCTCTGTTGGCCGACGGTCGTACCGTGAATATCGGTGGTCAGGATGTAGTGATTACCGATGAGATTCATAACGCTACCCGTGTCGAAGCGTTCAATACATCACTTGGCACTATCTACAATTTTGGTCCGATGTTGAATTTTGATTCGCTGTTTGGTGTGGCTGAATTGGCTTCTGAGCATGTTCGCGGTGATAGTCTGCAGTTTACTGCATATGACGGTACGAACCGTTACTATGCCGGCCGTGCAAATGGCTCTTATGTATCTGGCTATGGCCGCGATGACCAAATCAATAAAAACGCTTATGGCTACACCCTGGTTCTTTCCGGCACCTGGAACGATGTCTATGCCGGGGTGAATCTGTCACCGTTCGCGGTGTACAAGCATGATGTTGAAGGCAATTCGCATCAAACTGGTAACTTTATTGAGGGGCGTCAGGCGTATACCCTGGGTATGCGTGCGAGTTACCTGAACAGTCTCGAGGCTGAAGTTCAGTACACCGAATTTTATGGCGCGGGGCAGAACAACTCGGGGACAGATCGCGACAATATCGGTCTGAACGTCAAGTATTCCTTCTAAACATAACTGGAACATATCGAGTGCCTGCGGACACTCGGTGGCTGACTTATTTCACGGAGAATCAAGATGCTGAACACGCATACGCTGATGGGGGCTGCCATTGCGCTGGCACTGTCCGCTGGCAGCGCGCTGGCTGCAGTTGCGCCTACGGAAGCGGCCAAGTTGGGCGCCAGTCTCACCCCGTTCGGTGCCGAGCAAGCCGCCAACGCGGCTGGTACCATTCCTGAGTGGCGCGGTGGTATCACTCAGGCGCCGGCGGCTTATAAGACCCCGGGCCAGCACCATCCGGATCCATTTGCTGATGACAAGCCGCTGTTTACCATCACCAAGGCCAATCTGGATCAGTACCAGGACAACCTGACCCCAGGTCAGATTGCCCTGTTCAATACCTACCCGAACAGCTACCAGATGCCGGTCTACCAGACCCGTCGCTCCGGTTCTGCGCCGCAGTGGGTGTATGACAACAGCATCAAGAACGCCAGCACGGCCAAGCTGCTCGACGGCGGAAACGGCTTCTCCGACGCCTACGGCGGCATCCCGTTCCCGATTCCGCAAAATGGTGTGGAGGCGCTGTGGAACCATATCGCCCGCTACCGCGGTACTTACATCGTGCGCCGCGCTTCGGAAGTGGCCGTGCAGCGTAACGGCAGCTACTCGCTGGTGACTTCGCAGCAGGAAGCCCTGTTCAAGTTCTACAACCCGAAAGGCACTGCCGCCGACCTGAACAACATCATGTTCTACTACCTGTCCTTCACCAAGAGCCCGGCGCGTCTGGCGGGTGGTGCGGTGCTGGTGCACGAAACCCTGGATCAGGTCAAAGAGCCGCGTCAGGCCTGGGGCTACAACGCCGGTCAGCGTCGCGTACGGCGTGCGCCGAACCTGGCCTATGACACGCCGATCGCTGCCGCTGACGGCCTGCGCACTGCAGACGACACCGACATGATCAACGGCTCGCCAGACCGTTATGACTGGAAGCTGGTGGGCAAGAAGGAAATCTACATTCCTTACAACAGCTATAAGGTCTCCAGCCCTGAGGTTAAGTACGAGGACCTGCTGCAGGTCGGTCACTTGAACCCGGCCTTCACCCGCAACGAGCTGCACCGCGTGTGGGTCGTTGAGGGCACGCTGAAGTCTGACGCTCGCCATATCTACTCCAAGCGCACCCTGTTCCTCGACGAGGACAGCTGGCAAGCCGCAGTGGTTGACCAGTACGACGGTCGTGGCGAGCTGTGGCGCGTTTCGATCGCTTACCTGAAGAACTACTACGACCTGCCGACCACCTGGTCCGCGCTGGATAGCTTCCATGATCTGCAGGCCCGTCGTTACCATGTGCAGAACCTGGATAACGAAGAATCCAGCACCATCGATTTCAGCCAGGCTGTGCCGGTTGACGGTTACTTCAAGCCGGCTGCGCTGCGTCGCCGTGGTACGCGTTAATTCACGTGTGGCTTGAGCAAAAGGCCGCTACTGTTGTAGCGGCCTTTTGCTATTTGTCAGTCAAACAGGGCATGGTAGGCGGCGGGTTTAACAAAACATAACGTCGTGCCGATTGTCAGGCCTTTTGAAAGCTCAGTAGGATAGGCGCACTGCTATAAGGGTAGTGCTATCTATAAGAATAAGGGGGAAGGTATATGAGTGAGCCCGTCATGCGGCGCACCCAGGCCGGTCGTGTTGAGGGAACGTCCCGCGCACCGGCGCTCCGCGTCCACTCACCGATAGCCAAAGCGCTGTCGCTGTGCAGTGTGCTATCCGTGCTGATGTTTAGCAGTGTGCCATTGCAGGCTGCCAGCGATGACGCCAGTCATTACTCGGTCAGCTCTGCCAAAGCTCATCAAAGTCTGCTGCTGGATGTTGCCAGCCTGGGCAAACGCCTGGTCACCGTCGGTGATCGTGGACATATCCTCTACTCCGATGACAACGGCGCAAGCTGGGTTCAGGCCAAGGTGCCGACCAAGCAGATGCTCACGGCCGTGTTCTTTATCGACGACAGCCATGGTTGGGCTGTGGGTCATGACGCGCAGATTCTCGCCAGCAGCGATGGCGGCGCCACCTGGGTCAAGCAGTTCGAAGACCTTGAGCGTGAAGCGCCGCTGCTGGATGTATGGTTCAAGGACCGCAACAACGGTTATGCCGTCGGTGCCTACGGTGCACTGTTGGAAACCACCGACGGTGGCGCTAACTGGGCAGATGTCAGCGAGCGCATGAGCAACGAAGACGCCTTCCACCTCAATGCCATTGTCGAAGTCAAAGACTCTGGCCTGTTTATTGTCGGTGAGCAGGGTGCGATGTTCCGTTCCGCTGACTGGGGACAGACCTGGGAAACCCTGGAAGGCCCTTACGAGGGCTCCCTATTTGGTGCCCTGGGCACTGATGAAGCCGGTACGTTGCTGGTCTATGGCCTGCGTGGGCATCTGTTCCGTTCGGCAGACTTCGGTACGACCTGGCAGGCGATCAGCCTAAACACGCCCAACAATGGTCCTCTGGAATTTGGTCTGGCTGACGGCAATCGTTTGCCCGACGGTTCCATTGTGGTGGTTGGGCATGGCGGTACCGTACTTAAGAGTACCGACAACGGCCGCAATTTCAGTGTGACCAATCGTGCCGATCGGCTTTCGCTGGCAGGCGTTGCAGCAATGGAAAACGGCAATCTGATTCTGGTAGGGCAGGGCGGCGTTCACGCTGCTGCGCCTACTGGCGCCGATCTGGGCCAACAACAATAAGCCGGGAGCCTTTGCATGAGTAAGCATCAACAACAACCTGCCTCCTTCCTGGAGCGGTTGATCTTCAACAATCGCCCGGCCGTGATTCTGCTGTGCCTGTTGATCAGTCTGTTTCTGTTCTTCCAGGCGGCGCAGGTGCGTCCGCAAACCAGTTTCGAGAAGATGATTCCGCTGGGGCATCCGTATATTCAGAAGATGCTCGAACACCGCAATGACCTGGCGAACCTAGGCAACACCGTGCGTATCTCGGTGGAAGCGGTGGATGGCGATATCTTCAGCAAGGAATACATGGAGACGCTGCGTCAGATCAACGACGAAGCCTTTTATATTCCGGGGGTCGACCGTTCCGGCCTGAAGTCGCTGTGGAGCCCAAGCGTACGCTGGACCGAAGTGACTGAAGAAGGTTTTGCCGGCGGTGAAGTGATTCCGCAAACCTACGACGGTTCTTCCGAAAGCCTCGAAGAGCTGCGCAGCAACATCCTCAAATCCGGGCAGATTGGCCGTCTGGTGGCCAACAACTTCAAGTCGAGCATCGTCGATTTGCCGTTGCTGGAGACCTATGCCGACCCCAACGATCAGAGCAAGCAGATCCCGCTGGATTATCAGAAGTTCTCCCACGAGCTGGAAGAGAAGATCCGCGAGAAGTACCAGGCGCAGAACCCCAACGTCAAAATCCATATCATTGGCTTCGCCAAGAAAGTCGGCGACCTGATCGATGGTCTGATGGGCGTGGCGCTGTTCTTTGCCGTGGCAATTGCCATCACCTTCGTGCTGTTGCTGTGGTTCACCCACTGCTTCAAGAGCACCCTGGCAGTGGTGCTGACCACCTTGATCGCGGTGGTTTGGCAGCTGGGCTTGCTGCACACCCTGGGCTTCGGGCTCGATCCGTACTCGATGCTGGTACCGTTTCTGGTCTTCGCCATCGGTATTTCCCACGGAGTGCAGAAGATCAACGGCATTGCCATGGCTTCGGGGGAGGCGACCGATTCGCTGTCCGCCGCGCGCATGGCCTTCCGTCAGTTGTTTATTCCAGGTCTGGTGGCGCTGCTGTCGGATGCCGTGGGTTTTATCACCCTGCTGCTGATCGATATCGGCGTGATCCGTGAGCTGGCCATCGGCGCATCCATGGGTGTGGCGGTGATCATTCTGACCAACCTGATTCTGCTGCCGGTGATGATTTCCTATGTCGGTATCAGCAAGAAGGCGGTGAAGATCAGCCGCGAAGAAGCCGACAAGGAGCATCCGTTCTGGCGCTTTATCTCCAACTGTGCGCACCCGATGGTCGCCCCGATTTCCGTGGTGGTTGCGGTCGCGGCACTGGCGGGCGGCGTGTGGTACGGGCAGAACCTGAAGATCGGTGACCTCGATCAGGGCGCGCCTGAGCTGCATCCGGATTCGCGCTACAACCTGGATAACGATTTCGTCATCCGCAACTACTCCACCAGCTCCGATGTACTGGTGATCATGGTCAAGACGGCGGCTGAAGGCTGCTCGACTTACCCGACGCTGTCGGCCATGGATGAGTTGATGTGGAAGATGGAGAACACCGAAGGCGTGCAGTCGGCCATTTCCATGGTCACCGTGTCGCGTCAGGTGATCAAGGGCATGAACGAGGGCAACCTGAAATGGGAAACCCTGTCGCGTAACCAGGACGTGCTGAACAACTCCATTGCCCGGGCCGACGGCCTGTACAACGGCGATTGCTCGGTGGCGCCGCTGCTGGTGTTCCTCACTGACCACAAGGCGGAAACCCTGTCGCGTGCGGTCAAAGTGGCCGAAGACTTTGCCAAGGAAAACAACAAGGACGGCCTGGAGTTCATCCTGGCAGCCGGTAACGCGGGTATCGAAGCGGCTACCAACGAAGTGATCGCCAAGTCCGAGACCACCATGCTGCTGGCGGTGTATGCCGCAGTCGGCATCATGTGTCTGCTGACCTTCCGTTCCTTCGCGGCGACGCTGTGCGTAATGCTGCCGCTGGTACTGACATCGGTACTGGGTAACGCCCTGATGGCCTTTATGGGCATCGGCGTGAAGGTGGCGACTCTGCCGGTAATCGCCCTGGGTGTGGGTATCGGTGTCGACTACGGCATTTATATCTACAGCCGCTTGGAGACCTATCTGCGTCAGGGTATGTCGCTGCAGGACGCCTACTACGAGACCCTCAAGTCGACCGGTAAAGCGGTACTGTTCACCGGCGTCTGCCTGGCAATCGGCGTAGCCACTTGGATCTTCTCGGCGATCAAGTTCCAGGCCGACATGGGCCTGATGCTGACCTTTATGTTCCTCTGGAACATGATCGGCGCGATCTGGCTGCTGCCTGCACTGGCCCGCTTCCTGATCAACCCGGAGAAGCTGCGTAACAAGGGCTAAGCCTGATACGCAGTAGCCACACGAAAAACCGCGGCCCTTGGGTCGCGGTTTTTTATTGCATATTGATTTGCTCTGCAGCGGGCTTTTGTAGGAGCGGGCTTACCCGCGAATTGCGTAAGACTTCAACAGCTTTGCCGACAAGTCCGCTCTTACGTGGCTGACGTGTAACCCATTGTTCGGGGTAAAGCGCTAACCGCTTGGTGGGTTAGGTGGCAGGACAGTTGCGCTGTTGTGGCTCAACCCCAGGGTCTGTCACTAAGCCACACTGCTGGAGTTTCACTTGCCGATGCCCGCGGCTAGCGCGGGTACAGCGGCGGCAGGGCGCTGGTATCGGGGTTGGCGGTGCTCTCAAGGTCTTCTACGGCGGGCAGGCTGCGAATCGCCAGCCACAGGTTGCGGCCTTGCCAGTGCTGGCCGCTTTCGCTGTAGAGCGCGCCATTCAGGCCGTCGAGAGCATCGGACAGCGGGGTAAAGCGTGCGGCCATATCGGCCAGGGTTTCCGGTTGCTGACGGGCCCAGGCGTCCAGTGCATGGCGAGTAGCCTGTGAATCGTTGGCCAGGCAGCTGCGTTTGAGATCATCAAGCAGGTTGCGTGGGCTGGGGCCGCTCTGCTGGCTGGGCAATACCGCCGGCTGACGGCGCGCGCGCCACCACAGGATAAAGCCGAGCAGGGTGGTCAGGCTCAGCAGTGCGGTGCTGAGTTGCCAGGGCCAGAGTTGTACGTCGGCGGCCTGGCTAACTGCAGGGCGGGCGGCCTCAACCGGCAGGGTTTCCAGATTCGGGTTGGCGGCCACCTGCAGGTTGCGCGCGGGCAGGCTGCTGCGTTCCAGCCGATCGGTCGTGGTATTCCACCACAGCACCTCGATTGCCGGCAGGGTAATTTCGCCTTCACGGTTGGCCACCAGCGCCTCGCGCTCTTCACGGCTGGCCACCAGCCCGTTGTCACTGGCCTGGTTGGCCAGTTGCGGCTGATCGGGGTAACGGCGCAGGCCGGCCACCTGGGTCGCCGGCAAGGGCGGCAGTTGTGCGCTGGCCAGGCCTTCGACCTTGAGCAGCAGGCTGCGGGTCAGCGAGTCACCGACGCGGGCGGTTTCCGGCTGCGGGCTCCAGACTTCGCTCAGGCTTAGCGCGCGCGCCGGCAGCCAGGGGGCGTCGGCCGGGTAGCTGGTCGGCTTGGCTTTTACCGTGAGCGGGATTTCCGGCGAGCGGACCCGCACCACCTTGCCTGGGCGTGGGCCGAATGGGTTGTAAGCATTGCTGGCGGAGCGATCAACCGCAGTGGCGGTAAAGGCCTGCGAAGGGATCAGCAGTTCGCCACTTTCCTGGGGGAAGATTGCGTAACGCAGCTCGATCACGCCATGGCGCACGCCGTTGATGTCTTTCTCGTAGGTGCGCGGCTCGCCGAGCGCTTCAACGCGAGCTTGGGGCATGTCCAGTTGGGTCAGGCTGCTGTCGTCGTACAGCGAAACGGAGTGGTAAATGCGCAGCGTCAGCACGGTTTGCGCCTGCACGTAGACGCTTTCCTGGTCCAGGCTGGCGTCGATAAACACCGGGGCCAGGCGGCTGTCAGCGGCGCTGGCGGCCTGCTGTACGTGCAGGGTGATCGGTTCGCTTTGCAGCTGGCCGAGCGTGAGCGGCGGTATCACCACATAACCGCTGTGCTTGGGTTGCAGGGTGACGATCCAGCGGGTGCTGGCCTGGGCGCCTGTGCTGCCGCTGGTCAGGCGGTTGACCTGGCGGGTGCCGAGCACCTCGAACAGCTCATTGAGCGGCTGCAGATCGGGTTTGCCGAACAGCGTGGCGTCATCCGACTCCAGGGTCAGCTCAACGCTCTCGCCGGCATCCAGGCGGGTGCGATCGACGCTGGCGTTCAGGCTTTGCGCGCTGGCGTTCAGGGCCAGCAAACCAAGCAGAAGGGTACAGAGCAGTCGGCTCATTGCAGTTGTTCCTGGCGCTGTTGTTGTTCCAGCCTGAATTTACGCCGCAACAGCTCGCCCGGATCGTCGGGGATCTGCCGCAGCCATTGTTCCAATGCCTGGCGCCGTTCGCCGTCGAGGGCCGGCTCGGCGCTGGCGATCTGTTCTTCACCGCTGTTGTCTTCCTCTGGGGGCGGTGGCGGTGTCTGCGCGTCTTCGTCGGCGCCAGGCTGTGCAGGTTTTTCACCCTCACCCTTATCTTCAGGCTCCGATGGTTTGGCCGGCGCTTGCTCGGCCTGCTGCCGGGCACTTGGATCGGACTGCCCTGTCTGCGGCTGGCTGCTGGGCTGATTCTGCGGCTCGTTGGGTTCTTGTGGATTGTCGCTTTGATTCTGCTGTTGTTGCTGTTGGTTCTGGCGCAGCAGTTGTTCGACCAGGGCTTTGTTCTTTTGTGCCTGGGCCAAGTCGGGTTGCAACTCCAGCGCCTGGGTGTAGGCATCCACGGCGGCTTCCAGTTCATTGCTACGCGCCAGGGCGTTGCCACGGTTGTAGTGGTCGCTGGCGCTGTCGCCATTGGCGAAGCGTTCGGCGGCCGCGGCGTAATCGCCAGCCTGGTAGAGCGCCTGGCCCTGCCAGCGCGGATCGTTGAAACGCTGCGCGGCCGCCGCCGGTTGTTGCGCCTCAAGCAGGCGCTGACCTTGCTGGTCGGCGCGCAGCCAGAGGTCGTCGAAGCTGAAGGCGTAGCTGCTCTGCGGCAGGCTCAGCAGCAACAGCGGCAGGCACAGCAGCCAGCCGCGACGGGCGGCGCAGGCGGCGAGCAACAACAGCGGCAGCAGTAACCAGTGGCTCTGGTCGGCCCAGGCTTGCAGGCGGGTCAGCTCGCCGTCGCGGCGCAGCTGTTGCGGTGCATCGAGCAGGCTCAGGTTGCGCAGGTCGCGTTCATCCAAGGTCACGCCCTGATACTGACCGCCCAGCTCATCGGCAAAGCGCTTGAGGCCGTTACTGTCCAGGCGCGGCAGCAGGATGCTGCCCTGGGCATCCTTGAGGAACGAGCCATCCTCCTGAATGATCGGCGCACCCTGGGTACTGCCAATACCGAGAATACGCAGGCGCTCGCCACGCCAGCCAAGGGCCTGGCTGATGGCCTGGCGTTGCGCTTCATCGAGGCTGCTGGTCAGCAGCAGCAGACGACCATTGCCCTGGGCGCCCTGTTCGAGCAGTTGCAGAGCCTTGATCACGGCCAGGTCGGCGCGCTTGCCCGGCTCCGGCATGATCTCGGGGCTCAGCACATCGAGCAGGTTGCGGCTGGTGGCCAGGTCATCGGACAGCGGCACCAGGGTATGGGCGCTGCCGGCATAGACGACGATGGCGGTTTGCGCATCCTGGCGCGCTTCCAGCAGGTCGAGCAGCTTGCGCTTGGCCTGGGCCAGGCGATTGGGCGAGGCATCGCTGGCGAGCATTTCCGGGGTCAGTTCGAGCAGCACCACCAGCGGGTCGGCCGGCTTGGGGTTCTGCTGCTCAATGCGTTGCCAGCTTGGCCCGAGCAGCGCCAGCAATGCCAGCAGCCAGGCCAGGCCGAGGGCCAGCCAGGGCAAGCGGCTGTTGCGCCCGCTGCTGGCGGTCAGCAGCGCGGCCTGGAAGGCGGCCGGCAGCAGAGCCTGCCAGCGGCCGCTGCGTTTTTCCCGGTGCCAGAGTTGCCAGAGCAGAATGCCCAGTAGCGGAATCAGCAGCAGCCATAACGGACGTTGCCAGTGTGGCCAGAGGTTGGTCAGTTCATTCATGACGGTTTCCCCCGTCGCCGTGTCAGCTGATTGCGCCAGCGTTGCTGCAGGTTCGGCCAGAGTGTCTGGCTGACCAGCAGCAGGCTGAGCAGCAGGGCCAGGCCCAGTGGCCAGGGATAGAGGGGCAGGGTTGGCCGCGCCAGGGTCGGCTTCTGCGCCACCGGCTCCAGGCGGTCGAGGGTCGCTTCGATGGCTTGCAGCTCTTCACTGTCGCGGGCGCGGAAGTATTCGCCGCCAGTGGCCTCGGCAATCGCGCGCAGGCTCGGTTCGTCCAGGTCGATACCAGGGTTGAAGCCGAGCATGCCGAGCACGCCGCCCTGTTCAGGGTCGGCGCCGATGCCGATGGGGTAAATGGTGATGCCTTCCTCGGCGGCCAGGCGCGCGGCGGTCATGGGGTCGATTTCACCGGCGTTGTTGGCGCCATCGGTCACCAATACCAGCACCCGGCTTTGCGCCGGACGTTCACGCAGGCGTTTGACCGCCAGGCCAATAGCGTCGCCGATGGCGGTCTGCGGTCCGGCGATATTCTTCTGCGCCTCATCCAGCCAGGTGTGCACGGTCTGCCGGTCGAAGGTCAGCGGCGACTGCAGGTAGGCGCGGCTGCCGAACAGAATCAGGCCGACCCGATCACCCTGACGGCCGTCGATAAAGTCGCCGAGCAGGTGTTTGACCAGGGTCAGACGACTGACTTCCTGGTCTTCCCAGAGCATGTCGGAATAATCCATGGAACCGGACACATCCACCGCCAGCAGCAGATCACGGCCGCTGGCCGGCAATGGCAGTGGTTCGCCTAGCCACTGCGGGCGCGCGCAGGCGAGCAGCAGCAAGAGCCAGATCAGCGCAAACGGTGCCTGTTGCCGCAAGGCCGGCAGGCGTACACGGGCGCGGCGGCCGCTCAAGCCTTCCAGTTCGGCCAGAAAGCTGATTTTCAGCGCCGCCTCGCCGCTGTCCGCAGGCGGCAGCCAGGCGCGCAGCAGCCAGGGCAGGGGGGCGATAAGGAAGACCCAGGGCCAGGCGAATTCAAACATGCTTGCGAATCCAGATCGCCACGGCTTGGTTGAGGCCGGCGATGGCCTTGTCATCCAGGCTGCAGTGCGGGCGATAGGCGCCTTCCACCAGGATCATCCAGCGGGTCAGGCCGGCGGCGGGGCAGCGGCTGTCGAGAAAGGCCAGCCAGGCGCGACTGCTGAGAATATGGCTGTGACTTTGCGGGTAACGCTCGCGGCACAGGCGTTTGAGGATGGCATTGAGCTGCTGCAGCCAGGGGCCGGCCTCGACGCCGTCATAGGGCTTGCTCAGGCGTTCGAGTTCGTTCAGCGCGGCCTGACGCAATGGATCAAGCGGCGCTTCGGCCGACTGCCCGGCAGCCTTGCGTGGCAGGCGTTTAAGCAGCGTGAATGCGGCCCACAGCAGCACGGGCAGCAGCAGGGCGAGCAGCCACCAGCCAGGTGCCGGCGGCCACCAGCTGATTGGCGCAGGGGCGATCAGCGGTTCGAGCTGGTCCAGAGGGTTCACAGGGCTTTCCTCGGCCGCTGGGCGTTCAGGTGCTCACGCAATTGCTCAATCATCTCGCTCTGGGTATTCAGGGCCAGCAACGGTACGCCGAGTTTCTGTGCCAGGCGCTGCCAGCGCGCCTGGCGCGCATCGGCCAGGCTGCGGTAGGCCTGACGCAACTCGGCGTCCTGGGTATCCAGTTCCAGCTGCGCGCCGTGTTCGGTAAAGCGCAGCAGGCCGGCATTGGGCAGGGCATGGTCGAGTGGGTCGGAGAGCGGCAGCAGCAGCAGGTCGGTATGCCGTGCCAACAGCAGCAACTGCTGTTCGCTGCTGTCGCTCAAGGTGCGCTCATCACACAGAATCACCACCAGGCTGCCGGGGCGCAGCACTTCGCGGGCGCGGCGCAGGGCCAGGCCGAAGCTGTCGCGGCCGCTCTGGCTGTCGTTGCTCAGCGCCTGATTGGCCTTGGCCAGGCGGCTGAGCAGTTGCAGCAGGCTCTGTTTGCTGCGCCGTGGTTTGATTTCGTGGTGTTCCAGATCGCCAAATACCAACCCGCCGATGCGATCGTTATGGCCCAGGGCGGCCCAGCCGATCAGGCTGGCGGCCTGGGCGGCGAGTACCGATTTGAACATCAGCCCGGAACCGAAGAACAGCCGCTTGCTCTGCTCGACCAGGATGTAGATCGGTCGCTCGCGCTCTTCATGGAACAGCTTGGTGTGCGGCTCCTGGGTGCGCGCGGTAACCCGCCAGTCGATGGTGCGCACATCGTCACCGGGCTGATAGACGCGTACCTGATCGAAGTCCACGCCGCGCCCGCGCAGTTTGGAATGGTGCAGACCAATCAGCGGGCTGCGCCGCGCCGGGGTGGAGAACAGCTGCACCTCACGCACACGGTGGCGCATCTCGATCAGTTCACCGAGGCTGACGCGAATGCCGGGTTGCGTGGGTTGCTCGTGCATGGTGCTTAGGCGACCGCCACGACGTCGAGAATGCGCTGCACCACGCGGTCCTGATCGATGCCGGCAGCTTCTGCCTCGAACGACAGAATGATGCGGTGGCGCAGCACGTCGAACAGCACCGCCTGGATATCTTCCGGGCTGACGAAATCGCGCCCGGCCAGCCAGGCGTGGGCCCGTGCACAACGGTCCAGGGCAATCGAGCCGCGCGGGCTGGCGCCGTAGGCAATCCACTCGGCCAGCTCCGGGTCGAACTTGGCCGGGGTGCGCGAGGCCATCACCAGCTGCACCAGGTATTCCTCCACCGCGTCGGCCATATACAGGCCGAGAATTTCCTGGCGCGCGGCAAAGATTGCCTGCTGGCTGACCAGCTGCTCGGGCTTGGTTTCACCGTTGAGCGCTTCACCACGGGCCTGGGCGAGGATCTTGCGTTCCACGCTGGCGTCGGGGAAGCCGATCTTCACGTGCATCAGAAAACGGTCGAGCTGGGCCTCCGGCAGCGGGTAGGTGCCTTCCTGCTCGATCGGGTTCTGCGTGGCCATCACCAGAAACAGCGGCGACAGGTGATAGGTGCTGCGCCCGACGCTGACCTGGCGCTCGGCCATGGCCTCGAGCAGCGCCGACTGCACCTTGGCCGGGGCGCGGTTGATCTCATCGGCCAGCACCAGGTTGTGGAAGATCGGCCCCTGCTGGAACACGAAGCTGCCAGTTTCCGGGCGGTAGATCTCGGTGCCGGTGATATCCGCCGGAAGCAGGTCTGGGGTGAACTGGATGCGGTGGAACTCGGCCTCGATACCTTCGGCCAGCTCCTTGATCGCCTTGGTCTTGGCCAGACCGGGAGCGCCCTCGACCAGCATATGGCCATCGGCAAGCAAGGCAATCAGCAGCCTTTCGATGAGTTTTTCCTGGCCGAGGATCTGACTTGAAAGAAAATGTCGCAGCGCGACAAGCGCTTCACGGTGTTCCATCGTTAAGCTCATCCGGCAAATGTGACCAGCGAGTCTTCAATCTCGCCAGAGTTAGGTGGCGGCCACTTTAATGCAATCGCTGCCTCCTAGACTAACGTTGAACAGCAAGGTTGTGGCGAAGGTCATTACTCGCGACTGCCCTGATCGAGTCCCCTGACGAATAACAAGCCAAACGGAGCAAACCCATGGCGTTCTTTACGGCGGCCAGCAAAGCCGATTTTCAGCACCACCTGCAAACGGCGCTGGCGCAGCACGTCAGTGAACAGGCTCTGCCACAAGTGGCCCTGTTCGCCGAGCAATTCTTCGGCATCATCGCCCTCGAGGAGCTGACCCAGCGGCGCCTCTCCGATCTGGTCGGCTGCACCTTGTCGTCCTGGCGGCTGCTGGAGCGTTTCGAGACGGCCAAGCCTGAAGTGCGGGTATTCAACCCCGATTATGAAAAACACGGCTGGCAGTCCACCCACACCGCCGTGGAAATTCTGCACAGTGACATTCCGTTCCTGGTTGACTCGGTACGCATGGAGTTGAACCGTCGCGGTTACAGCATCCACACCCTGCAGAACAGCGTGTTCAGCGTGCGCCGCAACAAGGCCGGCGAGCTGCAGGAAATCCTGCCCAAAGGCGCTCAGGGCAAGGATGTGCAGCAGGAAGCCCTGATGTTCTTGGAGATCGATCGCTGCGCCAACACCGGTGAGTTGAAGACCCTGGAAAAAGCCCTGCAGGACGTATTCAGCGATGTACGCCTGAGCGTTGCCGACTTCCAGCCGATGAAAGCCAAGGCCAAGGAGCTGCTGGCTTGGCTGGACAAGGCCAAACTCAAGGTCGAAGGCGCCGAGCTGGAAGAGATCAAGGTGTTTATGAGCTGGTTGCTCGACGACCACTTCACCTTCCTCGGCTATGAAGAATTCACCGTCGCCGACAGCGCCGGCGGCGGCAGCATGGTCTACGACGAGAAGTCCCTGCTGGGCCTGTCCAAGCGCCTGCGCACTGGCCTCAAGGCCGATGAACTGCATATCGAGCCGGAAGCGGTGGCCTACCTGCGCGAATCGCAGCTGCTGTCCTTCGCCAAGGCCGCGGTGCCGAGCCGCGTGCACCGTCCGGCGTACCCGGACCTGGTGTCGATCCGCGAGCTGGACGCCAAGGGCAAGGTGATCAAGGAATGCCGCTTTATGGGCCTGTACACCTCGGCGGTGTATGCCGAGAGCGTGTGGAACATTCCGTTTATCCGCCGCAAGGTGGAGGTGATCGAGCAGCGTGCCGGTTTCGGTAGCAGCGCACACCTGGGCAAGGAGCTGGCTCAAGTCCTGGAAGTACTGCCGCGTGATGACCTGTTCCAGACCTCGGTGGACGAGCTGTTCAATACCGCCATGGCGATTGTGCAGATTCAGGAGCGCAACAAGATTCGCGTGTTCCTGCGCCGCGACCCCTATGGCCGTTTCTGCTACTGCCTGGCCTATGTGCCGCGCGATGTGTACTCCACCGAAACCCGCATGAAGATCCAGCAGGTGCTGATGGAGCGCCTGCAGGCCACCGATTGCGAGTTCTGGACCTTCTTCTCCGAGTCGGTGCTGGCGCGGGTGCAGTTTATCCTCAAGGTCGACCCGAAAAACCGCGTGCAGATCGACCCGCTGCGCCTGGAAAAAGAAGTGATCCAGGCCTGCCGTTCGTGGAAGGACGATTACACCAGCCTGATCGTCGAAAGCCTCGGCGAAGCCCAGGGCACCGAAGTGCTCAGCGAATTCCCCGGCGGTTTCCCGGCCGGTTACCGCGAACGTTTCGCCCCGCACTCGGCGGTGGTGGACATGCAGCACCTGCTCAGCCTGAACAGCGAGCGCCAACTGGTCATGAGCTTCTACCAGCCGCTGACCCAGGGCGAGCAGCAGCTGCACTGCAAGCTGTACCACGCCGATACGCCGCTGCCGCTGTCGGACGTGCTGCCGATTCTGGAAAACCTCGGCCTGCGCGTGCTCGGTGAGTTCCCTTACAAACTGCGCCGCGCCGATGGCCGCGAGTTCTGGATTCACGACTTCGCCTTCACCTATGCCGAAGGCCTGGACGTGGATATCCAGCAACTTAACGACACCCTGCAGGGCGCCTTCGTCAATATCGTTGGCGGCGCGGCGGAGAACGATGGCTTCAACCGTCTGGTGCTGATGGCCGCCATGCCGTGGCGCGATGTGGCGCTGCTGCGTGCCTATGCGCGCTACCTCAAGCAGATTCGTCTGGGCTTCGACCTGAGTTATATCGCCAGCACCCTGGTCAACCACGCCAATATCGCCAAGGAGCTGGTGCGCCTGTTCAAGACGCGTTTCTACCTGGCGCGCAAGCTCACTGCCGATGATCTGGAAGACAAGCAGCAGAAGCTTGAGCAGGCGATTCTCGCTGCGCTGGATAACGTCGCGGTGCTTAACGAAGACCGCATCCTGCGCCGCTACCTGGACCTGATCAAAGCCACCCTACGCACCAACTTCTATCAGACCGATGCCAGCGGTGCGCCGAAGAGCTACTTCAGCTTCAAGCTCAACCCACGGGCGATTCCGGAGATTCCACGGCCGACGCCGAAGTTCGAAATCTTCGTCTATTCGCCGCGTGTCGAAGGCGTGCACCTGCGCTTTGGCGACGTGGCCCGTGGCGGCCTGCGTTGGTCGGATCGCGAAGAAGACTACCGCACCGAGGTGCTGGGCCTGGTCAAGGCGCAGCAGGTGAAGAACGCGGTGATCGTGCCGATGGGCGCCAAGGGCGGCTTTATCCCCCGGCGTATGCCGCTGGGCGGCTCGCGCGATGAGGTACTGGCCGAGGGCATTGCCTGCTACCGCATCTTTATCAGTGGCCTGCTGGATATCACCGATAACCTCAAAGACGGCGCCGTGGTGCCGCCGCAGAACGTGGTGCGTCACGATAACGACGATCCGTACCTGGTGGTGGCGGCCGACAAAGGCACCGCGACCTTCTCCGATATCGCCAACGGCATTGCTGCCGAATATGGCTTCTGGCTGGACGATGCTTTCGCCTCGGGCGGCTCGGCAGGCTATGACCACAAAGGCATGGGCATCACCGCCAAGGGCGGCTGGGTCTCGGTGCAGCGCCACTTCCGTGAGCGCGGCATTGATGTGCAGAAGGACAACGTCACCGTGATTGGTATCGGTGACATGGCCGGCGACGTGTTCGGTAACGGCCTGCTGCTCTCGGAAAGCCTGCAACTGGTTGCGGCCTTCAACCATATGCACATCTTTATCGACCCCAACCCGGATGCGGCGAAGAGCTTTGTCGAGCGTCAGCGCCTGTTCGATCTGCCGCGCTCCAGCTGGGCCGATTACGACGCCAAGCTGATCTCGGCTGGCGGCGGGATCTTCCTGCGCAGCGCCAAGAGCATCGCCATCAGCGCGCAGATGAAAGAGCGCTTCGATATCAGCGCCGACAAGCTGGCGCCGAATGAACTGCTGAATGCCTTGCTCAAGGCGCCGGTGGACCTGCTGTGGAACGGCGGTATCGGCACCTACGTCAAATCCAGCAAGGAAAGTCACGCCGATGTGGGCGACAAGGCCAACGACCTGCTGCGCGTGGATGGCCGCGAATTGCGCGCCAAGGTGGTGGGCGAGGGCGGTAACCTCGGTATGAGCCAGCTGGGCCGGATCGAGTACGGCCTCAATGGCGGCAAGAGCAACACCGACTTTATCGACAACGCAGGTGGCGTGGACTGCTCCGACCATGAGGTAAACATCAAGATTCTGCTCGGCGAAATCGTCGCTGCAGGCGACATGACCGGCAAGCAGCGCAACAAGCTGCTGGTGGAAATGACCGATGCGGTTGGCGGCCTGGTGCTGGGCAACAACTACAAGCAGACCCAGGCGTTGTCGCTGGCCGAACGCCGCGCCCGTGAGCGGGTGGGTGAATACAAGCGCCTGATGAACGCCCTGGAGGCGGCCGGCAAGCTGGACCGCGCCCTGGAGTTTCTGCCCACCGATGACGAACTTAACGAGCGCGCTGCCAACGGTCTGGGTCTGACTCGGCCGGAACTGTCGGTGCTGATCTCCTACAGCAAGATCGACCTCAAGGAATCGCTGCTCAAATCCCTGGTGCCGGACGATGAGTACCTGGCGCGCGAGATGGAAACCGCCTTCCCGCCGCTGCTGGCGCAGAAGTTCGGCGAACCGATGCGTCGCCATCGCCTCAAGCGCGAAATCGTTAGCACGCAGATCGCCAACGATCTGGTCAACCATATGGGCATTACCTTCGTGCAGCGCCTGAAGGAGTCCACCGGCATGAGCGCGGCGAATGTCGCCGGCGCCTATGTGATCGTGCGTGACCTGTTCCGCCTGCCGCACTGGTGGCAGCAGATCGAGGCGCTGGACTATAAGGTGCCGGCCGAGCTGCAATTACAGTTGATGGATGAGCTGATGCGTCTAGGTCGCCGGGCTACCCGCTGGTTCCTGCGCAGCCGGCGTAACGAGCTGGATGCTGCCCGTGATGTGGCGCATTTCGCGCCGCGCATCGAAGCACTGGTCGGCCGACTCGACGAACTGCTCGAAGGCCCGGCCCGTGAACAGTGGCTGGCGCGCTTCCAGGCGTATGTCGAAGCCGGGGTGCCGGAAGAGCTGGCGCGGGTAGTGGCTGGCACCAGCCATCTGTACACCCTGTTGCCGATTATCGAGGCGTCGGATGTCACCGGGCAGGAGCCGGATCGCGTTGCAGCCGCCTACTTTGCCATTGGCGGTTCGCTGGAGCTGTCCTGGTACCTGCAGCAGATCACCAGCCTGCCGGTGGAAAACAACTGGCAAGCGTTGGCCCGTGAAGCCTTCCGCGATGACCTGGACTGGCAGCAACGCGCCATCACCGTGTCGGTGCTGCAAATGGCCGAAGGCCCGGCGGATATCGAAGAGCGCGCCGCCGTGTGGCTGGATCAGCACCGCCGTCTGGTGGACCGCTGGAAGGTCATGCTCGGTGAACTGCGCGCGGCCACCAGCACCGATTACGCCATGTACGCCGTGGCTAACCGCGAGTTGATGGACCTGGCGCAAAGCGCCTGATAGCAGCAGCGCAGGCCTGGCCTGCGTTGACGCTTTACAAGAGGCCGCTCATTGAGCGGCCTTTTTGTTGGCTGAACGTCAGGTCTGTCTATAATCGGCGCAGCTTAACAAGGAGTTTGCATGCCAATCAGTGACTACTACCTGCCGCACCTGCTTGCCGTTCTCTGGTTTGTCGTCTGCTGGGCCGGTTACACCCGTTATGCCCAGGCCAAGGGCCGCACCACGCCATGTCTGGCCAGTGTGCTGCACCTCTACCGCGAGGACTGGATGCGCCGCATGCTGTTGCGCGACAACCGTATCGCCGATGCCAACGTGATCGGCAACCTGGAGCGTAATGCCTCATTCTTCGCTTCCAGTACGCTGATTATTCTCGCCGGTATTCTTACCGTGCTCGGCGCCTCTGATCGTGCGGTATCACTACTGGCCGATCTGCCCTTTGTGCAGGCGGCTAGCCGCGAGTTGTCGGAGGTCAAGCTGCTGTGCCTGGGGGTGGTGTTCGTCTACGCCTTCTTTACCTTCAGTTGGTGCATGCGTCAGTACAACTTCGCCGCCGTGCTGGTGGGCTCAGCGCCGATGGTGGGCGAGCGGCATGTCACGGAGCAGGAACGTAAAGCCTTTGCCGAGCGCACCGCGCGGGTGATCTCGATGGCTGCCAACCAGTTTAACCAGGGCTTGCGCGCCTATTATTTCGGTATGGCCACCCTGGCCTGGTTTATCAATCCATGGTTTTTCATGCTGGTCAGCGCCGGTGTGGTATTGGTGTTGTACCGCCGCGAGTTTCACTCCGATGTACTGGAAGTGATGGTCTACACCCAGACCCCGGCGTTCGAATCGCCCAAGGAGAAAAGCGAATGAGCATCCCGTTCTGGTGCATCTTTATCAGTGCAATATTGATTTTTATCGCCAAGGCCCCGGTCGCCAAGGCCATGGCGAAGGAAGGTGATGGACACTATGACAACCATCATCCACGCGCCCAGCAAGCGCGTCTGACGGGTTTTGGCGCGCGTGCCTTGGCAGCGCACTTGAACAGTATTGAGGCGTTTCCGTTGTTTGCCGCAGGCGTACTGATGGCTCATGTGACCAATAACCACGGCATTCTGGTGGATGTATTGGCCATGACCTTTGTGGTGGCACGGGTGCTGTATCTGTTTTGCTACTGGGCTGACCTGCACTGGCAGCGCAGCGTGGTGTGGGTGATCGGGTTGCTGTGCAGCCTGCTGCTGATGCTTACGCCGGCACTTTGATTGCGCCATCAACAGGCCCGCATTAGCGGGCTGTTGGCAAGCTACCGATGTGGTCAGCGCATTGACTCTTCTCGGCGATTGGAGGCCGAGTAACGTTTAGCCAGCCACAACGCAAACGCCCCGAATCAATCGGGGCGTTTGCGTTGTGGTCTGCCTCAGTTTAGAGCGTTTTACGCCCTCTACGAGGGCGCTTTGCGCGTCTTACATATTGGGGTAGTTAGGCCCGCCTGTGCCTTCAGGGGCCACCCAGTTGATGTTCTGGGCCGGGTCCTTGATGTCACAGGTTTTGCAGTGCACGCAGTTCTGCGCGTTGATCTGGAACTTCTGCTCGCCGTCTTCCTTGGTGACGATTTCGTATACGCCGGCCGGGCAGTAGCGCTGCGCTGGTTCGTCGTACAGCGGCAGGTTCTTGCCGAGCGGAATGCTCGGGTCGGTGAGCTTCAGGTGGCAGGGTTGTTCCTCTTCATGGTTGGTGTTGGAGAGGAATACCGAGCTGAGCTTGTCGAAGCTGAGCTTGCCGTCCGGTTTCGGGTAGCTGATCTTCTGCACGTCTGCGGCCGGCTTCAGGCAGGCGTAATCCGGCTTGGTGTCGTGCAGGGTGAAGGGGATCTTGCCGCCGAAGATGTTCTGATCCAGCCAGTTGAAGCCGCCGCCGACCAGTGGGCCGAACTTGTGCAGTGCTGGGCCGAAGTTACGGCTGCGGAACAGCTCGTCGTACAGCCAACTGGCCTTGAATGCGTCGACGTAAGCGGTCAGTTGATCGCCGCCTTCCTTGCCTGCAAACAGTGCATCAGCCACGGCATCAGCGGCGAGCATGCCGGATTTCATGGCGGTGTGGCTGCCCTTGATCTTGGCGAAGTTCAGGGTGCCGAGGTCGCAACCGATCAGCGCGCCGCCGTTGAACACCATCTTCGGCAGCGAGTTGAGGCCGCCCTTGCAGATGGCACGGGCGCCGTAGGCTACGCGCTTGCCGCCTTCCAGGTATTGGGCAATCACCGGGTGATGCTTGTAGCGCTGGAACTCATCGAACGGTGACAGGTGCGGGTTGCTGTACGACAGGTCGACGATCAGGCCGACCACCACCTGGTTGTTTTCCAGGTGATAGAGGAAGGAGCCGCCGGTGTTCTCGCTGGCAACGATATCCAGCGGCCAGCCGGCAGTGTGTACCACCAGGCCTTGCTCGTGCTTGGCTGGGTCGATGTCCCAGATTTCCTTGATGCCGATGCCGTAATGTTGGGCGTCGGCTTCGGAGTCGAGGTCGAATTTCTTGATCAGCTGCTTGCCGATATGGCCACGGCAACCTTCGGCGAACAGGGTGTACTTGGCACGCAGCTCCATGCCTGGGGTGTAGTAACCCTCTTTCGGGTGACCTTCGCGGTCAACACCCAGATCACCGGTGAGAATGCCGTAGACCGCGCCTTCTGCGTTGATCAGCGCTTCCTGAGCAGCGAAGCCTGGGTAGATTTCTACGCCCAGGTTTTCCGCCTGCTGCGCCAGCCAGCGGCACAGGTTGCCCAGGGAAATGATGTAGTTGCCATGGTTGTGCATGGTCTTGGGCACGAAGAAGTCCGGAACCTTGCTGGCCTTCTCGGCATTGGTCAGTACGTAGATGTCATCGCGCTTGACCGGAGTGTTCAGCGGGGCGCCGAGCTCTTTCCAGTCTGGGAACAGTTCATTCAATGCACGCGGCTCGAACACCGCACCGGACAGAATGTGCGCGCCGACTTCGGAGCCTTTTTCGACCACGCAGACGCTGATTTCTTTGCCAGCTTCGGCGGCTTTCTGCTTCAGTCGGCAGGCGGCGGACAAACCAGCAGGGCCGGCGCCGACGATGACGACGTCGAATTCCATAAATTCGCGTTCCACAGGCTATCTCCTACTCAGGGCTCTCTAATTTTATTTGGCGATCAAGCTCGTTCCATGAGCGATGCTGGCGCATTATATCCAGACCCTTCGGATGGGCCAATACAAACGTTTGTTTGAATTTTCTGTAGGGCTGTTAGAATCTTACTACATCGCTGACGATTGGCCGCTCCGTTGTATTGACCAGTCTAGGTCGTGCGGTCAAGATACGGGCGGTTTTGTATCTGCCGTTATTGGTTGATTCCCGGTTCCGGCCGGTCTGCTGTTCACGCCATGTTCGCTTCTGGCGACATTCTTATTCACCGGAGAGTAACGAGGAATCCATGAAGGTTCTTGTAGCTGTCAAACGAGTGGTCGACTACAACGTCAAGGTTCGCGTCAAAGCGGACAACAGCGGCGTTGATCTTGCCAACGTCAAGATGTCGATGAATCCCTTCTGCGAAATCGCCGTGGAAGAAGCGGTACGCCTGAAAGAAAAAGGCGTGGCAAGCGAGATCGTTGTCGTCACCATCGGCCCGGCCACTGCTCAAGAGCAGCTGCGTACCGCGCTGGCACTGGGTGCTGACCGTGCCATCCTGGTAGAGTCGGCCGACGAGCTGAACTCGCTGGCTGTGGCCAAGCTGCTCAAAGCAGTAGTCGACAAAGAGCAGCCGCAGCTGGTGATCCTGGGTAAGCAAGCCATCGACAGCGATAACAACCAGACCGGCCAGATGCTCGGCGCGCCGACGGGCTTCGCCCAGGGCACCTTCGCCTCTAAGGTTGAAGTGGCGGGCGACAAGGTCAACGTCACCCGCGAAATCGACGGCGGTCTGCAGACCGTTGCGCTGAACCTGCCGGCTATCGTGACCACCGACCTGCGCCTCAACGAGCCGCGCTATGCGTCGCTGCCGAACATCATGAAAGCCAAGAAGAAGCCGCTGGAAACTGTATCCCCGGCTGATCTGGGCGTTTCCACCGCTTCCACCGTGAAAACCCTGAAAGTCGAAGCGCCTGCTACCCGCAGCGCTGGCATCAAGGTCAAGTCCGTGGCTGAACTGGTCGAGAAACTGAAGAACGAGGCGAAGGTAATCTAAATGACTATCCTGGTTATCGCTGAACACACCAATGCCGCCCTGGCTCCTGCCACGCTGAACACTGTTGCAGCTGCTGCGAAGATCGGTGGTGACATCCACGTATTGGTTGCCGGTAGCGCGTGCGGCGCTGCTGCCGAAGCTGCTGGCAAAATTGCTGGCGTGGCCAAGGTACTGGTTGCTGACAACGCCGCCTTCGCTCACCAGCTGCCGGAAAACGTCGCACCGCTGGTTGCCGAACTGGGTAAGGGCTACAGCCACATCCTGGCTGCCGCCACCAGCAATGGTAAGAACATCCTGCCGCGCGTTGCCGCTGCGCTGGACGTTGATCAGATCTCGGAAATCATCGCGGTTGAAAGCGCTGACACCTTCAAGCGTCCGATCTATGCCGGTAACGCCATTGCCACCGTGCAGTCTTCCGCTGCCGTAAAAGTCATCACCGTGCGTGCCACTGGTTTCGACCCGGTTGCAGCCGAAGGCGGCAGCGCTGCCGTTGAAGCTGTGGCTGCTGGTGCTGATGCGGGCAAATCGGCTTTCGTCGGTGAAGAACTGGCCAAGTCCGATCGTCCTGAACTGACTGCTGCCAAGATCGTCGTTTCCGGCGGCCGTGGCATGCAGAACGGTGACAACTTCAAGCACCTGTATGCCCTGGCCGACAAGCTGGGCGCCGCTGTTGGCGCTTCCCGCGCCGCAGTTGACGCAGGTTTCGTACCCAACGATATGCAGGTCGGTCAGACTGGCAAGATCGTTGCGCCGCAGCTGTACATCGCTGTTGGTATCTCCGGCGCGATCCAGCACCTGGCCGGTATGAAGGACTCCAAGGTGATCGTTGCGATCAACAAGGACGAAGAAGCGCCGATCTTCCAGGTGGCCGATTACGGCCTGGTTGCGGATCTGTTCGAAGCTATCCCCGAGCTGGAGAAACTGGTTTAAGCCGGTTTCCCTAGCGCAGAAAAAACCCGCTCAGTGAGCGGGTTTTTTTATGTTCAGCGCATTTTTTTGCGCTAATCCGGCAATGCTTGGAGAAAGGTCCGGTAGTGCTGCGCGGTTAGCTCTGCTCGCTCAATCATTGGCGCATGACCGGTATCCGGCATGATGACCACGCTGGGTTGGCGCAGCAGCGGTTGCATGACGCCGACACTGGAGACGTGCAAGGCCCGATCCTCTGCACCCCAGATGATCAGCGTTGGTGCCTGGATCTTCGGCAACTCCGGCTCCAGGGGGATATAGCGCTCAGTCAGGTGAGCAAACACCTGGTCGTAGTGGGCGCTGTTGGCGATGGCCTGTTCGGCAAAATAGCCTTTGAGCGACTCGGTCAGGTAGGGCGGCTGCACGAAGATAAAGTCCAGCAGGCGCTGAAAATCCTCGGGGCTCTTTACCACCAGCGGATTGGGTTCGTCGCGCTGCAGCCGTTGCAGCAGTTCGCTGGGTTGCGGCGAGGTGATGCCGGCATTATCGAGTAACGCCAGAGACAGGGTTTTATGCGGATAGCGCGCGGCATACAGCGCGCTAATATGTCCACCCATGGAGTTGCCGATCAGGTGCAGCCGTTCGATGCCCAGCGCATCAATCACGCTGGCCAAACGCTCGGTCTGGGTGCCGACATCGTAGCTGCCGAGCGGTTTGTCGCTGGCGCCGAAACCCGGCAGGTCGAGGGCAATAACCCGATAGTCCTGACTGAGGTGGCGAGCAAAACGCAGCCAGTTGTCCTTGTTGGCGGCAAAGCCGTGCACCATCAGAATGGTTTGTGCACTGCTTGGGCCGCCCTGGTAGTAATGAATGCTAAGATCGCCCACGTTGATCTGCTTGAGACTCAGCCCAGCACGCTGTCGCTCCACCAGCTGTATGCTCGTCAACAAGGCGACGGGGGACAGGTAGAGCAGGGCGGCGGTGCCGGCGAGCAATAGCATCAATGCGGCGATCAGTTTTTTCATGATTAGTCTTTATCGCGAATTCGTATGAGTGCGTATTAAGCTAGCATGATCCAAGTATTTTCCGGTGTGCGATCACCCGTGCCCATCCAAGGTTAAGTCGAGAAGTCGTCAATGCTTGAGCGTGGTCTACATAAGTCGTTGCTGTTGATCCTCGGTGTGCTGCTGATGCCGTTTATGGCGGCTGCCGCAGGCAAGTGCGAGCGCTTGGTGGCGACTGGTAACCCGGAGTACCCGCCATACCTCTGGCGCGACCCGCAGAATCCTCAGCAACTGATCGGTGCCAATGCCGATTTGCTCAAACACCTGGCCAAAGAGCTTGGCGTCACCGTCGAAATTCTCTATACCGGCCCCTGGTCCCGCGCTCAAGATGAAGTCAGAACCGGTCGCGTCGACCTGATTGCCGGAGCATTTCTGACCCTGCCGCGTCTGGAGGTCATGGATTATGTGCACCCGGCGTTTTACTTCACCCCAAGTGTGGTGTGGGTGCATCGTGGCGCTGAGTTCCCCTATGCCGGCTGGGAAGACCTGCGTAATCGCACCGGCGACACCTTGGTCAACAACAGTTTTGGGCAACAATTTGATACCTATGCCAAGAGCAACCTGACCCTGGAAGGCGTTGCCAGCCTGACCCAAGCATTCCAGAAGCTCTTGCTGGGGCGAACCGACTATGTGCTGTACGAGCGTTACCCAGGGCAGGCGTTGGCCAATAGCCTGGGCATGCAGGACGATCTGCTGGTACTCGATCCGCCGATCTCCAGTGAGGGTCTGTACCTGACGCTGTCGCATAACTCGGTCTGCAACGATGCCTGGCTGCGTGGCATGCTGGCGAAGAAGATGAACGAGGCAATCGCCAGCGGTTTGCCGGACGACTTGCTGCAGCGCAATCTGCAGCGTTGGAAAGATCAACAGCTCATACCCAGCAGTGACGCTGAACAGTAGGGAAAATCTGTGATTTATCGACGTATCTGTGCGGCCTTGCTGCCGCTCATGCTCAGCGCCTGTGCATCTGATCCTGCGCCCAATGAGCAGCTGCGCTTGACCGAACAGGCGCTCAGCCAGGCCAAGGCGCTGGGTATTTCCGCCGAGCAGTCGGCTGCGCTGCGCCTGGCCGAGGGAAAACTCGTCCTGGCGCAAGCAGCCATGCAGGACGAGGATTACAAGCAGGCGCGGGTGTATGCCGAACAGGCCGAGCTGGATGCACGGCTGGCCGAAGCCGAGCACCTGACCGAGAAAAGCCAGCAGCAACTGGCCGAGTTGAGCAACGCCATTAACCGCTTGCGCAAACAGCTGGGAGGCTTGCAATGACGCCTACTCAGCTAAGCCTGTTGGCGGCTTTCGCGACTTTATTGTTGACCGGCTGCGCCTCATCGCACAGTTCCAGTGACCAGGCGCTGGAAGGTGCACACGCCGCTTTCCAGCAGGTCAAAGAAGATGGCGATGTGCTGCGCAGCGCGCCCAAGGACCTGATTCGCGCTGGCGAGTCGCTGGCCAAGGCCGATCGCCTGTCGAGCTACTGGGGTAGCGCCGACGATGTCAGCCACTATGCCTATCTCAGCCAGCAGTACAGTGCGATTGCCGGGCAGAAGAGCGCGCTCAATCTGAACCAGGAGCGAGCGGTCAAGCTGGAGCTGGAGCGCCAGCGTCTGCAGTTGGCCCTGCGTGAGGCCAAGCTACTGAGCGTGCAGGAGCAGAGCAACTGGCTCGAAGAGCAGATGGTTAGCTTGGCTACCAGCCAGAACGAGCGCGGTCTGGTGATGACCTTGGGCGATGTGCTGTTCGATGCCGGCCACGCCGACCTCAAGGCCTCAGCCAACCGCACGGTGTTGAAGCTGGTGCAGTTCCTTCAGCTCAATCCGCGGCGCATTGTGCGTATCGAGGGCTATACCGACAGCCGTGGCGATGCCCAGGAAAACCTTGAGCTGTCTCGGGCCCGCGCCCAGGCAGTTGCCGATTTGCTGGTGGACCTTGGCATCGATAGCCAACGCATTGAGGTACAGGGCCATGGCGAGAGCTTCCCGGTAACCGAAAATGCCTCTGCTAAAGGCCGTGCGCAGAATCGCCGGGTGGAGATCGTGTTCTCCGATGAGCAAGGCCGTCTCGGTTCGTCGCGCTGAGCCTGCGGGGTTCTGGCCTCAGTTGGCTAGCCAACCCGATGGCCACTCGAAACCTGCGGCACCGGCTTTGCTGGTATCACTCGACGGTCATGAGCCGCTATAGCCACAGGGCACATGCATCTATGGCGGCAGGGGCAGGCCACTGCGCTGCCTAACCCTGGCTGAGCACCTGATAAGGTGACGTTGTGCAGGTCCGGTGAGGATTGCGCGAACCGCCGCCAAGCAAACCACGCCTACCTTCAGCGCCGTTAACCCACAAAGCGGCCTGCAACACAGTCTTGGGACAGAGCCTTTCATTAAGCCGACAGGTCAGTGCAGCGGCAGTTCAACCCCTTCGAACAGCTCTTCCAGCTCGACCTTGCTGTGGCATTGCACGGCTTTGGCCATCACGTCACGGGTCAGGTGCGGGGCGAACTTCTCGATAAAGTCGCACATAAAGCCGCGCAGGAAGGTGCCGCGCCGGAAGCCGATCTTGGTCACGCTGGCTTCGAACAGCTCGCCGGCATCCAGCACCACCAGGTCTGGGTCGAGTTTGGGGTCGACCGCCATCTTGGCCACGATGCCCACGCCCAGGCCCAGGCGTACGTAAGTCTTGATCACGTCGGCGTCGGCGGCGGTAAACACCACTTTCGGCGTCAGGCCGCGATGGCTGAAGGCTTCGTCAAGTTTGGAGCGGCCGGTAAAGCCGAACACGTAAGTGACGATGGAGTATTCGGCCAGGGCTTCCAGGGTCAGCTTCGGCAGCTTGCTCAGCGGATGGCCCTGGGGCACCACGACGCAGCGGTTCCAACGGTAGCAGGGCATCATGATCAGGTCGTTGAACAGCTCCAGACCTTCGGTGGCGATGGCGAAGTCAACGGTGCCGTCGGCAGCCATTTCGGCAATCTGCATCGGCGTGCCCTGGTGCATATGCAGGGAAACGTCGGGGTATTGCTTGATAAAGGCGCTGATCACTGGCGGCAGGGCATAGCGCGCCTGGGTGTGGGTGGTGGCGATGGACAGGGTGCCTTTCTTCTCGTTGGAGAATTCCTGAGCGATCTGCTTGATGCTTTCGACCTTGCGCAGGATTTCCCCGGCGGTGTTGATGATGCGCTCGCCGGCCGGGGTGATGCGGGTCAGGTGCTTGCCGCTGCGGGCTAATACTTCCACCCCCAGCTCGTCTTCGAGTAGGCGGATCTGTTTGCTGATGCCGGGCTGCGAGGTGTAGAGGCTTTGCGCCGTGGCAGAAACGTTGAGGTCGTGATGCGCGACTTCCCAGATGTAGCGCAGTTGCTGAAGCTTCATAAATATCCCTCAAAGCAAAAAGACAGCCGTTCAGGTTACCGGCGTTTTATATAACCATAATGATGATTGAAGCATTAAATCTAGACCAAAAACTAAAAAGTGCCGCGCTTGTTTAAAGGTCACCGCGACTGCGGTGTTGCAGCATCGGCACCAGGTACACCGGTACTTCAGACAATTGCACCAGCCGCGAGGCGGTGCGCCCCAGCGGAATGTCCATATCCGTGCCGTGGCTGTGGCTACCTAGAACCAGTAAATCCACACCGAGTTGCTGCGCCTCATCGAGTATCACCAGCGGTGGATCGCCCTGTACCACGCGCACCGCCTTGATCAGGTCGAGGTCATGCAGGGCTTCGCCAATCTCATCGCGAAAGCCCTCCAGCACCCGTTGCTCGATACTCGCCATCACCGTACTCAGGCCGTTGGTGCGCAGTTCCTTGAGTCGATCTTCATCCAGGTAGGTTTGCAGCACCGACTCGGCAAACAGGCCCATGGGCTCTACGGCATGCACCACATACAGGCTGGCATTGAAGGAGCGGGTCAGCGCCAGAGCATGTTGCAGGATGTAGGGGGCATACAGGCCAAGATCAGTGGCATAGAGAATCGAGCGAATCATGCGGCCTCCTTGACTGCCTGACTGGCGGACCTGATCTGAGCTTAGCAGCGCCATTGGTAAGTCAAAGAAAGCCGGGGTTTTGAGGACGAATGGTTATATAGGAAAGAAAGGGCTGAGTGGCGAGGGCAACTGGTCGCCCTCGTGCGGGGACTAGAGTTGCGGTTCGTTGCTGATGCCGTGCGGCACATGACCGGTGGGCACGACTTTGCTGGCTTTTTCACAGTGGCCGGTCTGATCGTCGAAAAACACGTCGGCGCCGAAGGTTTCCAGAATCGCGGCTTTTTCCAGGCCGCCGAGGAAGAACGACTCATCCAGGCGGATATTCCACTCACGCAGCGTGCGAATCACCCGCTCATGGGCCGGGGCCGAGCGCGCGGTGACTAGCGCCGTGCGAATCGGGCACTGCTCTTCGGGAAACTCCTGCTGCAGGCGGTGCAGGGCAGCGAGGAAGGGCTTGAACGGGCCGCCGCCGAGCAGTTCACGGGCCGACTGCCGTTCATGGCTCTGGAAGGCTTCCAGGCCGGCCTGCTGATAGACCCGTTCGGATTCATCGGAAAACAGTACGGCGTCGCCGTCGAAGGCGATACGCAGCTCATTGCTCGCCGCCCGCCGTGCGCCGCCGGACAAGATGGTTGCCGCACCAAAACCGGCGCGTAGCGCGCTGCGCACATCTTCAGCGTGGGTGGAGAGAAACAGATGGCAGCCGAATGCGGCCAGATAAGGGTCGGGGCTGCGCCCACCAACAAAGGCTGCACGGGAGATGCCCAGGCCGTAGTGCTGGATCGAGTTGAACGCGCGCAAGCCGGTGTCGGCGCTGTTGCGTGAAACCAGAATCACCTCGACTCGCTGCTGCTCGAGGGCGCTATTTAGCGCCAGCAGCTTCTCGACCAGGGGAAAGGCATCACCTGGAGGGAGTATCTCGTCCTCATGCTCGATCTGGTATTGGCGATAGGCCTCGACGCCCTGACTTTCATAAATCTGGTGGCTGTCGCGCAGGTCGAACAGCGCCCGCGAGGAAATCGCCAGCACCAGTTTGTCGCCTAATCCCTTGCTCATGACGGGCTCCTAGCGTGGCTGCTGTTCGAGAAAGCGCAGGGTCTGATAGAGCATCTCGGTGCGCGGCATGGCGCAGCTAGCCTGGGCCGCAGCGGCCAACGGCGCGGCGTAGATGGCGTGCAGTTCCAGCGGGCGCTGCAGGGCAAAGTCGTGGTACATGCTGGGCAGGTAGTCCGGCATGCGGTCGGTGGCGCTCAGCAGTTTGCCGGCAAAACCTGCGGGTAACTGATAGCCGCAGGCCCCGGCGGCCTCCACTACCTCTTGCATAATCGCCTCGATCAGCGCGCGGCTCTCGGCGTTGCCCATCAGCGCTGTGGTGGCGCTGTTCAGCAGCACGGCCAGGCCGTTGTAGGGCACGTTCCACACCAGCTTCTGCCAGCGTGCCTGGTTCAGTTCGGCCATGGCGCTGGAGTCCAGGCCAGCAGCCTGGAACAACGCACAGCCTTGTTCGAGGATTTGCTGACGACTCTCCGCATCGCTAGCCGTCCCCGAGTGATAGCCCAGGTTGACGTTGCCCAGGGCTTGGTGCTCGACCACCCCTGGGGCACTGCGATGGGCGCAGATGTAGCAAAGGCCGCCCAGCAGGTGCAGCGAATCCGGCAGCAGCGGGCGCAGCTGGTCTTCCACTGCCAGGCCGTTCTGCATCAGCACCACCTTGGCGCCGGGCGCGGCGGCCTGGCTGATCAGCGGTGCCAGTTCGGCGTTGCTGGTGGTCTTGGCGCCGATCAGCAGCCAGTCGCACGGCGGCATATCGGCCGCTGACTTATAAGCCTGTACCTTGTCCAGGTGCAGGTTGCCGTGTACGGCGCTGTTGACCTGCAGGCCCTGGCTGGCGACTGCGGCAAATTCGCTGCGCAGCAGAAAGTGCACATCGAAGCCGGCGCGGGCCAGCATCAGGCCATAAAAGCCGCCAATCGCGCCGGAGCCGATAATGCCGATACGGGGAGTTGGGGTCATCAGGGTAAGTCCTCTGCGGGGCGCGACAGGGCAGTGTCCAGCGCCTGAATAAGTGCGGCGGGCTGCAGACGGCTCTGCAACGCGCCATAAAACTGACCATCGCGCACCACGAATAGCGCGGGGAGGTGAAATACCTCGTAACGCGTCACTAAACCGCCACTGTTGGCCGCATCGACCCAGGCCAGGTGCTGGACGGGCAGCGTTAGATTAGGCAGCTCACGGCGCGCCCAACGGCAACTGGCACAACCTATGCTGGTAAATATCAACAGTGAAGTGCCAGGCAGGTCGAGTAGATGGCGATCTGCATCTAAATCGGTCAGTTCCAGTTCAGTCACTATACTGGCCAGTGTGGTATCAAATTGATGGCATCCGAGGTAGTTATAGATGCGTCACTTTCTGCGTCATCCCAGTGATATGCCAGTTGAGCTTGTTGTGCGCAAGCAGGCATTTGTCCCCAAAGAGCGGCTCAACAATATCAGCCTCGGCGGTGTGGCGTGCAACTCCAATCGCGCTTTTCGCCGTGGCACGGCCATTGAAATGCGTATCCCTCTGTTCGGCGAGCATGCGCGTTACCCCGGCCTGGTAGCCTGGTGTCGCAAGCAGGAAGGCAAGTACCTGGTGGGTATCGCCTTTGTCGATGAGGACACGCTGTTTCGCGCGCGCATGGTCGAGCAGGTCTGCCAGATCGAGCATTATCGCCACCAGCGCGAGCAGGAACTGGGCTGCAGCCTGTCGGTTGAGGTGGTGGCGCAGGAGTGGATCAGCCAGCACGCCGCCGAGTTTTCCCGCGCCAGCCTGAATTAGTCGAATCGTCCAATCGGCGCGGCTTAAGCCGCCAAGCCCATTGTCGAGCCAGGCCTTTACGCGCTAAGGTTCGGCATCCCCGCTGTGCTCATATTGCTGTGCTCCGCCACACGGGGAGCGCTGGCGGCCGGCACCCGTGACCTGATGACTCTGACTGATGAATAGCACGATGGCTGATTTACCGATTGATGACCTGAACGTTGCCTCCAACGACACCCTGATAACCCCGGCACAGCTCAAGCGTGAAATTCCGCTGACCGATGCTGCGTTGCGTACGGTTGCCAGCGGTCGTGAGGTGATCCGCAATATTCTCGATGGCAAGGATCATCGCCTGTTCGTGGTGGTTGGGCCGTGCTCGATCCACGATATCAAGGCCGCCCATGAGTATGCCGAACGCCTCAAGGCGCTGGCTGCCGAGGTCTCGGACAGCCTGTATCTGGTTATGCGGGTGTATTTCGAGAAGCCGCGTACCACGGTCGGCTGGAAAGGCCTGATCAACGATCCCTTTATGGACGACTCGTTCAAGATTCAGGATGGCCTGCATATCGGTCGCCAGTTGCTGCGTGACCTGGCTGAAATGGGCCTGCCGACTGCCACCGAAGCCCTCGACCCGATCTCCCCGCAGTACCTGCAGGACCTGATCAGCTGGTCGGCCATTGGCGCGCGCACCACCGAATCGCAGACCCACCGTGAAATGGCCTCAGGTCTGTCCTCGGCCGTGGGCTTTAAAAATGGCACCGATGGTGGCCTGACGGTGGCGATCAACGCCCTGCAGTCGGTCTCCAGCCCACACCGTTTCCTCGGCATCAACCAGGAAGGTGGCGTATCCATCGTCACCACCAAGGGTAATGCCTACGGTCACGTGGTGCTGCGCGGTGGTAACGGTAAGCCGAACTACGATTCGGTCAGCGTTGCCGTTTGTGAGCAGGAACTGACCAAAGCCGGCATCCGTCCGAACATCATGGTCGACTGCAGCCACGCCAACTCCAACAAGGACCCGGCGCTGCAACCGCTGGTGATGGACAACGTCGCCAACCAGATTTTGGAAGGCAACCAGTCGATCGTCGGCCTGATGGTGGAAAGCCACCTGGGCTGGGGCAACCAGTCGATTCCCAAGGACCTCAGCCAGCTCAAGTACGGCGTGTCCATCACCGATGCCTGCATCGACTGGGACAGCACCGAAAAAACCCTGCGCGGCATGCACGCCAAGCTCAAGGATGTGCTGCCTAAGCGTCAGCGCGGCTGATTGCGGCGGCTGTAAGAAAAACGGGCTTATGCGTATGCATAAGCCCGTTTTTTATGTGCGCCCAGCGAGGCGAGCGAATTTTTCGCGTAGGGTGCGCTGCGTGCGCCAGCCCGTAGGATGGGTTGAGCGCAGCGATACCCATCACTCAAGCGTCCCGCTTACCCCAGTTGAGAATTGCCAGGGTCAGCAGCCCCGCCACAATCCCCCAGAACGCCGAGCCCACCGAGAACAGGGTCATGCCCGAGGCGGTGACCAGAAAGGTGATCAGCGCTGCTTCACGCTCATTGGGTTCGCTCATGGCCTGGGTCAGGCCGCCGATGATCGAGGCGAACAGGGCCAGGGCGGCGATGGACAGGATCAGCGCTTTCGGCAAAGCGGCAAACAGCGCGGCCAGGGTGGCGCCAAAGATCCCGGCGATGCCGTAGAACAGCCCGCACCAGATGGCCGCGGTGTAGCGCTTGCGCGGATCTTCATGGGCCTCGGGGCCGGCGCAAATCGCCGCGCTGATGGCGGCCATATGGATGCCGTGGCTGCCGAAGGGGGCCAGCAGCATCGAGGCTAGGCCGCTCGTGGTCAACAGCGGGCTGGCCGGCACGTCATAGCCATTGGCGCGAAGCACGGCCATGCCCGGCAGGTTCTGCGAGGCCATGGCGACGATAAACAGCGGGATGCCGATGCTGATCGCCGCGGCGAGGGAGAAGCTCGGCGTGGTCCATTCCGGTACCGCCAGTTGCAGCTCGAAGTGTTCGAAGTTGAGCAGGCCGAAGAGCCCGGCCAGCACGCTGCCGACGATCAAGGCGGCCAGTACCGCGTAACGTGGCTGCAGGCGTTTGCCCAGCAGATAGGCCAGCAGCATGGCCACCACCAACAGCGGTTGCTGCTCGGCAGCCACGCAGATTTCCAGGCCGATCTTGAACAGCACGCCTGCCAGCAGCGCCGCCGCAATCGAGCCGGGGATACGGCGCATCAGGCGGTCGAAGGTGCCGGTCAGGCCGATCAGCACAATCAGTCCGGAGGCGAAGATATAAGCCCCAATCGCCTCGCCGTAGGGCACCCCAGGCAGGCTGGTGATCAGCAGCGCTGCGCCGGGGGTGGACCAGGCGATCATGATCGGCGCACGGTAGCGCAGCGACAGGCCAATGCAGCAGAGCGCCATGCCAATCGACAGCGCCCAGATCCACGAGGAAATCTGCCCGCTGCTCAGGCCGGCGGCCTGGCCGGCCTGGAACATCAGCACCAGGGAACTGGTATAGCCGGTGAGCATGGCGATAAAACCGGCCACTACCGCCGAGGTGGAGGTATCTGCCAGTGGCCGTAAACGCGGTTGAGACAGGTCGTGCATCAGAGCAGTCCAGTATCGGCGAAGATGGGGTAGAGCGAGGCCACCAGCAGCAGGGCCATGCCGATATTAAACAGCCGCAGGGCGCGGGCGTTGCTCAACCAGTTGCGCAGCAGGCTGCCGGCAATGGTCCACAGGCCGACGCTGGGGCAGTTGACCAGGGCAAAGAGCGCCGCGATCAGCAGCACATTGACCACGAAATTCTCCTGGGGTGTATAGGTGGTGATGGCGCCAATGGCCATGATCCAGGCCTTCGGGTTGACCCACTGAAAGGCCGCCGCCTGCAGAAAGGTAAAGGGCTTGCTTGCGGCCTGCTTGCCCTGTTCTGGCGCGCCGGCATGGGCGATTTTCCAGGCCAGGTACAGCAGGTAGGCGGCGCCCAGGTAGCGCAGCAGGCTGTAGAGCAGCGGCACTTGCTCGAATAACTGACCCAGGCCGAGGCCAACCGACGCCACCAGCAGCATAAAGCCCAGGCTGATGCCGAACATATGCGGCAGGCTGCGGCGCAGGCCGAAGTTCACCCCGCTGGCCAGCAGCATCATATTGTTCGGCCCCGGGGTTACCGAGGTGACGAAAGCAAAGGCGATAAAGGCGATCAGCAGCTCAAAGGTCATGGCGGCGGCACTCATGGATAGTGCTGCTCAGCCTAAGAGGCAAGGGGCGGTCCGTCGCGGTACAGCGATGCAGGCAATGGGCGGTACAGTTTTAAAGTGCATTTGCAAAATACCGGTACAGTTTTATCGGGCCGGTATTACAGTCGGGATATCTGTCATGCCAAGAACCTGTAGGAGCCAGCTTGCTGGCGATCGGTTCCTGCAAAAGCATCGCCAGCAAGCTGGCTCCTACCAAGAGATAATCGACGGCCTTTAGCGCCCGGCTAACGCCTGGTTGACCTTGAGCCAGCCCTGCACCGCGTCGTCACCCGCTTCGCCGAAGGCTCGCTGTAGCAACCTGGCCTGCTCGCGGCGTAGTGCTTGTTCCAGCTTGGCGCCTTCGGCGGTAAAGCCGAGCAGGCGTTTGCGCTTGTCGTCTTCGGCGGCCAGGCTTTGCACCAGGTCCATTTCCAGCAACTGGCGCAGGGGGGTATTCAGCGCCTGCTTGCTCACCCCCAGGTAGGCGAGCAGCTCTTTCATGCTCAGGCCGGGGTACTTGGCGATAAAGAACAGAATACGGTGGTGCACCCGCGACAGGCCACGGCGTGCGAGTATCTCATCGGCTTTGGCGGTAAACGCCTGGTAGCCAAAGAAGAACGCTTCCATGGCGGTTTGCTGGGTGGCGGTGCTCTTGAAATCAAGCATTAAGGTCAAGCCTATTGACGTATCTGCGGTGGTCGTCGTAGTTTCTGTCAACCAGAGTTTTGGTCAAACAGTTTGACCTATTTTTATTTGCCTTTGCTACCGGTGTATCCATGGCCTTCTCCGAACGTGTTGCCCGTCTGAAAAGCTCCCTGATCCGTGAAATCCTCGCCGCCGCGCAGCGTCCGGAAGTCATGTCCTTCGCTGGCGGTCTGCCCGCCGAACCCATGCTGCCCAAGGTCGAGTGGGCCGAGATGCCGGCCAGTATGGGCCAGTACGGTATGAGCGAAGGCGAGCCGGCGCTGCGCGAGGCGATTGCCGCCGAAGCCCGTGCCCTGGGTGTGCCCTGTGAGGCCAGTCAGGTGCTGATTGTCAGCGGCTCGCAGCAGACCCTGGATCTGGCCAGCAAGCTGTTTATCGACCCGGGCACCGAAGTGCTGCTCGAAGCGCCGACCTACCTGGCGGCGCTGCAGGCCTTCCAGCTGTTCGGCGCCGATTGCATCGCCGTACCGCAGGAAGCCGATGGCCCGCAGATCGATGCCCTGCGCCAGCGTCTGCAGAACCACAAACCGGCCTTCGCCTACCTGATTCCGACCTTCCAGAACCCGTCGGCGGTGCGTTACAGCGAAGCCAAACGCGACGCGGTGGCGGCGCTGCTGGATGAGTTCGGCGTGACCCTGATCGAGGATGAGCCTTACCGTGAGCTGGTGTTCGATGACGGCAGCGCTACGCCGATTGTCAGCCGCCTGCAGAAGGCCAGCTGGATCTACACCGGCACGGTGTCGAAAACCCTGCTGCCGGGCCTGCGTGTCGGCTACCTGATCGCCACCCCGGATCTGTTCCCCTATCTGCTGCGCCTCAAGCAGTCGGCGGACTTGCACACCAACCGCATCGGCCAGTGGCAGGCGCTGCAATGGCTGGGCAGCGAGAAATACCGCGGCCACCTGGCTGAGCTGCGTGACTTCTACCGCATCCGCCGCGATGCCATGCAGGCGGTGCTCGAAGAGCATTTCAGCGACCTGGCCGATTGGCAGATTCCTCAGGGCGGGCTGTTCTTCTGGTTGACCCTCAAGCAGCCGCTGGATACCCGCAGCTTGTTGGCTCCGGCGCTGGCGCAGAACGTGGCGTTTATGCCGGGCGAACCGTTCTTTATCGATCCAGACGCCAACCCTGGCCATTTGCGCCTTAACTTTAGCCACGTCGCGCCGGAGCGCCTGGGCGAAGGCCTCAAGCGTCTGGCCGCGGTGATTCGTCAGGCGCAGGCAAGCTAGTCCACGCGTTCAAGCAGGTTAGGAGGAGAGCGATATGTACAAGGTTTATGGCGATTACCGCTCGGGCAACTGCTACAAGGTCAAGCTGATGCTGCACCTGCTGGATCAGCCCTATGAGTGGATACCGATCGATATCCTCAAGGGCGAGACCCAGAGCGACGCCTTTCTGGCCAAGAACCCCAACGGCAAGATTCCGGTGCTGGAGCTGGAAGACGGCACCTGCCTGTGGGAGTCCAATGCCATCCTCAACTTCCTCGCCGATGGCAGCGCATTTTTGCCCAGCGAACCGCGCCTGCGCACCCAGGTGCTGCAGTGGCAGTTTTTCGAGCAATACAGCCACGAGCCCTATGTGGCGGTGGCGCGCTTTATCCAGCTGTACCAGGGCCTGCCTGAAGCGCGCCGGGCGGAATATGAGGAATGCCATGTGCGCGGGCACAAGGCGCTCAAGGTGATGGAGAAGCAGTTGCAGCGCACGCCTTATCTGGTCGGGGACAACTTCTCGATTGCCGATATCGCCCTGTACGCCTACACCCATGTGGCCGATGAAGGTGGCTTTGACTTGGCGCCGTACCCGGCCATCCGCATCTGGCTGGATCGGGTCGCCAGCCACCCGCGCTATGTTGGCATGCTCGACTGACAGCCGCCGGTTCAACTGAGCGGTGAGAGGCGTTGCGCTTTCTCACTGCTCAGTCGCCAGCTCGCCGTAAAATGCACTTATCATTCAACGATCTATCTTCAGGCTGGGTCGCGAATGCCATCTGCTGTTCAGCGCTATAAGCGGCGTCTTGCCGCTGCACTGGCGCGCTACTTTCCCCATACCACGGCCTATCTGCGCGCCGAACGTGAAGCCGCTGCGTCGCTAAAAAAGCCTGTGCCACGGGCCAAGAAAGCGGCGGCCAAGGGCCCAGCTGCTGGCGCGAAGCTGCCTGCTAAACCGCGTCGCGCAGTCAGTAACCCCCGCACTCAGGGCATTTACGGGCCGGCCATGTTGGCGCTCGAGGCTACGCAGAGCCAGGCCATGCGCGAGCAGGTGGCGCGGGCGGTAACGGCCGGTTTGCTTAGCCCACCATCGGATGAGCAGTGGGCGATGATTCTTAGCAATCACCCGCTGACGCGCATCTTTGCCGGGGCCGGTTCGGGCAAATCCACCACGCTGGTGCTGCGGGTGGTGTTTATGCTCTGCCATCTGGGCATCAAGCCCGAGCAGCTGACGGTGATTTCCTTTACCAATGCCTCCTGCGCCGAGCTGCGCGAGCAGCTGGGCAAGGTGCTGGGTTTTTTCAACTACCCCTTCGATGCCGCCCGGGCGCGCCAGTCTGTGCGCACCTTCCACTCGGCCATGGGCAACGTGGCCAAGAGCCTGCTGAACAATCCGCGCTGGTTCGAGCAACTGGATGACCCGCAGGCGGCGAGCCGCGAACTGGATAACCCGCTAAGCGCCGGACGGTTGCGTCCGGCCCAGCAGCGCCTGCTTAAACAGGCCTATCAGCAGTGCTATGCCGAGCAGCCGGTATTTCGTCAGAAGGTGCATGCACTGCTGCAGTTGCCGCCGCCTTCCGATACGGGCAAGCGCCTGCCCAAGGCGCCACTGGATGCCTACAAGCTGGCGGGTGAGTTCGGCGCTGCGCCGCTGTATGAGGCGTTTTACGCCCAGGCTGGGTTTGCCGAAAGTATCGGCATCACTGTTGCGGCCCTGCAGCCCCAGGTCCTGAGCGGTCCGATAACTGTGCGTGAGTTCGCTGAGGCTCTGCTGCTGTTCTGGCCGTACTTCGAGCGCTGCCAGCAGGAGCAGGGCGTGATGACCTTCAACGCGGCCTTTGCCCAGCTGACGGCGCGGCTGAATGCTGGCGAGCAGAGCGTTCCGGCGCAGTTACTGGCGCCATTTAGCCATCTGCTGATCGACGAATTTCAGGACATCTCGCCGCAGATCGTCCAGTGGTTGCAGGCCGTGCAGCGTACGTTGGCGGAGCAGGGTACAACGGTCAGCCTGATGGCGATTGGTGACGACTGGCAGTCGATCTACGGTTGGCGCGGCAGCTCGCCTGAGCTGTTTATCGACTTCGATCGGCACTTCGCGGGTAAAGGACGGGCCAAGCGTAGCGCCGTGCTGTGCCTGGCCAACAACTACCGCTCGATTGAACCGATTATCCGTGACGCCGAAGCGCTGCTGGGCGGCGTGCAGCACAAGCAGGCGAAAGCCAGCCAGGCGATCAAGGCCACCCAGCCGGGGGATCACGGCGTGCGCCTGATTCAGCGTTTCGACAGCAAGGTGCGCCTGCCGGAGCTGCTTAAGCAGATCAGCGAACAATGCGCCTATGCGGCCGGGCGCAACAGCTGTGAGCGCACCGCAGTGCTGCTGCTCAGTCGACGCAACGAGCCGCTGCAGGCCATCACCGCGCAACTGGACAAGACGCTGCCGGTCAAGGCCTACACCATCCACCGCGCCAAGGGCCTGCAGGCCGAAGTGGCGATTATCCTCGACGACTGCCTGCCGCCCGAGCCGCACCCGCTGCGCAATGCGCTTTACGCCTACTCGGGTTTCTTCAACAACAGCTACGACCAGGCCATGCAGGATGAAAGCCTGCGCCTGGCCTACGTGGCCGTCACCCGTGGCGTCAGCCGGGTGTTCTGGTACTGCCAGAACACCCAGGGTGCAACGCAGGTGTTGGCGGCGCGGTAGCGGCTTGGGGTGGCCGCCCCCGCATTGTTGATTATGGCTGCTGCTCAAGACCCCAAGAGCGACCTTCAGGTTTGCATCAGCGTCCGCTGCTTCCCCAGGTTGTGGGTTTAACGCAGAGGACCCGGTGCGCAAAGTAGGCATGCAGCATGGCGCTATGGAGCATGTGGAGGGCGTTTTTATCGGTCTGCCGAATTGCCCGCTCAGTAGAGTGAGGCCGCAGTAGTGTTGCAAACCAGCTGCGCCGACGTTGCGTGAGTCAAGGCAGGTTCTGCACTGCAACTCAAAAATGGCCGCACGCTTAGAGCTCCAGTGCCGCTCTGGTGAGCAGCGTGAGAATTACGACGTGATTTTGTAGCCCATGTCCTGACTCGCTGCTGGCAATTGCGGCAGCCAATAGGGTGTCACCATGCGTTTAAATGCTGCGATTGTCGTGCTGCTGACCAGTCTGGTGGCAGCGACCTATGGCTTTGGGATTTATCTGTTCGCCCAGCTCGTACCCGATATGCAGGCATCCCTGGGTTTCGATTTTTCCTACGTGGGCACTATCACCGCTTCGGCGCAACTGGGCTTTCTACTCTGCGCACTGCTGGCGGTCTGGTTGACCCCGAAGATCGGCGGTGGCTGGATGATAGTGGCGTCGGGGGCGCTGTGTGCATTGGCGTTGCTGCTGATTCCGTTATCGAAAAACATCGTTGTGATAGGCGTATTGCTGACCCTGCTGGCAGGCACTGCGGCGACTGTCTTTGTCCCGATGGTCGATGTCATTGCTCGGGTGGTCGCCTACCGCTATCGCGGTTTGGCCATGGGGCTGGTATCCAGCGGGACCAGCTATGGCGTGGTGATTAACAGCCTGCTGGTGCCCATTTATGCCGCACAAGGGGAGTGGCGCAGTATCTGGTGGTTGGTGGGGCTGCTAACCGTCGTGATGACTGTGCTGGTGTTTGCGGTGTTCAAGAAGGGCGGCCTGATCGGCCAAGCCGTGCCGCAAACCGACGCGCCAGTGACTGCCGAGGTGGCCTTGCCCAGCTTGCGCATGGAACTCATAAGACCCTGGGTATTACTGATCTGGTCGATGAATTTCTGGATAGGGTTCGCTACTTTTCCGTTCCAGACCTACCTCTCGTCTTATCTACGCACCGAGCTGGGCTTTGGCGTGCAGTACAGTGCCCAGGTCTGGGCGGTGATCGGTTTCGTCGGCATGTTCGCGGGGCTTGTAATTGGCTGGCTCTCAGACCGGACCGGGCTACGCGCCGCGATGCTTCTGGTGTATGGCTGCGTGGTGCTGGCGGCGCTGATATTCGTGATACATCCCGCGGGTTATTGGCCCCTGGTCGCCGCAGTGTTGTTCTCTACGGCCTTCTACCCCATCTTCGGCCTGATCCCCGCTTACGTTTCCAAGCTGGCATCGTCCAGCGCCATGGCCGTTTCCATCTTTGGTGTTGCCAACGTCATGCAAGGCACTGGCGGCATGCTGGGCAACTATGGTGCGGGGCTTTTGGCCAATCATAGCGGCAGCTTTGCCGGGGTGTATGCCGCCATCAGCGGAGTTGGCGTGTTGCTAATAGTGCTGACATTAAAACTGCCCAGAGAAGCCCCGGCAGCTATTCCTGCTGGCCTCACCCTTAGTTCCTAGCAGGCTAGAGATAACGGTTGCAGCACTGCACATTAGCTGAGCCGGTGCCCTGCGCGGACGCTTAGACGCCGCCTGCCAGCCTTGTCTGCGCTACTGATGGCGGCTCTTGGCCACTGCCTTCACATCAGCCCTTAAACATCCCGAAACAGGTCATGGGCGTTAAGCAGCTCATAGGCAATTTCCGGACGTTTCGCCAGGCCGCGGCGGATGGCGGTGGGGATGGCTTGGCGGGTCTTGCGGCACAGTCCCGGCAGTTCATCGATCTGAATGGCGAGGCCGCGCATGCTGCGCACTTCATTAAAGCCTGGGGCGACGGCGAGGCGCACACCGAGTTGTTCATAGAGGCGCCGCTGCAGGTTCTGCAGATCCGCCAGGCTCTCAAGGTTTTCCAGCCGCTCCAGCAAGCGCTTTTCCTCGGTGCGGGTGAGCAGCAGGATGCGTAGATCGCTGTTTGCTTGCTGCAGCAGCTGCTCGCGCCCGCAATCGCAGACGCCGGGTGGGCAGGGTTGACGCAAGGCTGGGGTGTTGGTCATGGGCTCCGATCATAGCCAGCTGTGGGGGCCTTTGCCCATGCTCAGGCATGGACAAATGGCTTAATAGGTGGATAATCCGCCCATCGTCTGCGTCGAAGCAAACCCCGCGCCATGCATAAAACCCTGCGTACTGCCCTGATCTGGATGCTAATGCTCGCCCTCCCGGCGCAGAGCATGGCGGCCATCAGCATGCAGCTATGCGCGGTCACCCAGCAGAGCGGGGCGCTGACCCAGGTTGATGCGCACATGGCAGCACATCATCCGGGTGCCATGGTCATGGCTCAGGCTACTGAGGCCTCTGTGCATGGCGAACATCACGCCAGCGATACCTCCAGCAATGCTGCTCCCGCTGCCGATAACAGCCTGTGCAGCCTTTGTGCTTTTTGCGTCGGCGCGGTGGCCCTGAGCACTGTGTTGGCCAGCCACTCTCCACTGCAAGCGGTCGAGCCGTCCCTGGCGCGATTGGCGCAGTTTGTCGGCTTTATCGCTGAAACCCCCGAAAGACCCCCACGCCTGTTTCTCGCCTAAGCCAAACCGCGCGTTGCTGTGCCTGCGGCAGTTGCTGCCCAGGGCCTGCGTGACGCGCTTGAGCTCATTAGCCGGTGTGCGTCTGTGTTAAGCAGGTGCGCCGCTGCACGCGAGAGTATTCGAGATGCGTTTTCCCCTTATCCGCCGGCGGGCGTTTGCCTGTTTGGCGTCGCTGGTGCTGCCTGTTGGCGCCTGGGCCGAGTCACCCGATCCGCTGGACGCCGGGGCCGCCACGCCGGCCCTGCACTACCAATCGCCGCTCAAGGCCTATCAGGGATTCAGCGAGCAACCGTTGCACAACTGGCGTGAGGCCAATGACTTGGTCGGTCGTATCGGTGGCTGGCGTACCTATGCTCAGGAACCTTATACCCAGGAGCCCTCGCAGCAATCCGCCGAGCCGCCGGCCAAGCCAATGGAGTCGCAGCATGACCATCACTAAACAAGGGGGTGGGGCGAGCCGCGCCGGGCTGTGCGCAATGCTTGTGCTACTCAGCGGTTGCGCCAGCTTTACCCAGGATGGCGGTTTCACCCAGGTCGAGCAGGCCGGCCAGCAGCTGAACCAGCAGGTCACCTGGGTGAAAACCCCTGAGCAGCGCAGTCAGGTGGACGAGCGGGTTGCCGAGTTGCTGGCGCAGCCGTTGACGGTGGACGCCGCCGTGCAGCTCGCGGTGCTGAATAACCGTGACTTGCAGGCGAGTTTCGACCAGTTGGGGATCAGCGAAGCCGAGCGCGTGCAGGCCGGACGTATCCCCAATCCGGGCTTTTCCTTCGGCCGGTTGGAGAAAGGCAGCGAGGTGGAATACGAACGCGGCCTGCATATCAATCTGGCGCGTTTGCTGGTCATGCCGCTGACCTCGGGCATGGAAGCCAAGCGCTTCGAACAGGTGCAGCGGCAGACCAGCCTGGCGCTGTTCGAACTGGCCAGCCAGACCCGCAAGGCCTGGTACCGCGCGGTGGCAGCCGAGGAAAGTCTGGGCTTTATGCATCAGGTAATGGACTCGGCCGCGGCCGGGGCCGAGTTGGCCCGGCGTCTGGCGGCGGTGGGCAACTACAGCGTGCTGCAGCGGGCCCAGGAGCAGAGCTTCTATGCCGATGCCGGGCTCAACCTGATCCGCGCCGAGCAGGCCCGGGTACAGAGCCGTGAGCAGTTGACCCGCTTGCTCGGCCTGTGGGGCGCGCAGCTCGACTTCCAGCTACCCGAGCGCCTGCCCGAGTTGCCGGCCACGGCCGAGCAGTTGCCGGAGGTTGAGCGCCTGGCCATGGCCCAGCGGCTGGATATCCAGGCGGTGCGCCTGGATGCCGAGCGACTGGCCAGCAACCTGGGGCTGAGCAAGACCACGCGCTTTATCAACGTGCTGGAGCTGGGCGTGGTGAACAACCGCTCCAACGAGGAGCCGACCCAGCGCGGCTACGAGATCAGCGTCGAGTTGCCGCTGTTCGACTGGAGTGGGGCCAAGGTGGCCAAGGCCGAGGCGCAGTACCGGCAGATCCTCAATCGCGCCGCTGCGACTGCAATCAACGCGCGCTCCCAGGTACGTGAGGCTTACCTGGGTTACCAGGCCAGCCATGACATTGCCCGGCATTACCGCGACGAGGTGCTGCCGCTGCGTGCGCGCATCGCCGAGGAAAACCTGCTGCAGTACAACGGCATGTTTATCAGCACCTTCGAGCTGCTGGCCGATGCGCGCAAGCAGGTCCTCGCGGTGGATGGCTACCTGCAGGCGCAGCGTGATTTCTGGATCGCCAAGGCCGATCTGGATATGGCCCTGTTGGGCGCGCCCAGCCTGTCAACCAGTACGCCGGCTATGGCCGCCACCGATGAGCCCGCCGGGCACTGATCAAGGACAATTCCCATGGTTTCACGACGTGATTTCTTTCTCGGTGCCAGCGCGATTACCGCTGCCGTGGCCACTTCGGCGGTCAGCCGGGTATCCCTGGCCGGTGTGCCGGAGGCCGTTTCGCAAGGCAGCGCCGCTACCCAGCCACCGCTGCAACCGCAGAACGGTAGGCCCTACAACCCGGTGGTCACGCTTAACGGCTGGACCCTGCCGTGGCGCATGAACAACGGCGTCAAGGAGTTCCACCTGGTCGCAGAACCGGTGGTGCGCGAGCTGGCGCCAGGCTACAAGGCCCACCTGTGGGGCTATAACGGCCAATCGCCAGGGCCGACCATCGAGGTGGTGGAGGGCGACCGGGTGCGCATCTTTGTCACCAATAAGCTGCCCGAGCACACCAGCATCCACTGGCATGGCCAGCGCCTGCCCAACGGCATGGATGGCGTATCGGGTCTGACCCAGCCATCCATTCCGGTGGGCAAGACCTTTGTCTACGAGTTCGTCGCCCGTCGCCCCGGCACCTTTATGTACCACCCGCATGCCGACGAGATGACCCAGATGGCCATGGGCATGATGGGCTTCTGGGTCACCCATCCGAAGGCGCACCATCCGCTGATCAGCGAAGTGGATCGCGATTTCTGCTTTCTGCTGAATGCCTACGATATCGAGCCCGGTGCTCATACGCCGAAGATCATGACCATGCTCGATTTCAACCTGTGGACCTTCAACAGCCGCATCTTCCCCGGTATCGATCCACTGGTGGTGCGGCATAACGACAAGGTGCGCCTGCGTATCGGCAACCTGACCATGACCAACCACCCGATCCACCTGCATGGCCACGAGTTTGAGGTGACCGGCACCGATGGCGGACCAACGCCTGCGGGCTCGCGCTGGCCGGAGGTGACCACCGATATTGCGGTGGGACAGATGCGCCAGGTCGAGTTCCTCGCCGATGAGGAGGGTGACTGGGCCTTCCATTGCCACAAGAGCCACCACACCATGAACGCCATGGGCCACGACATCCCGACTCTGGTCGGCGTCGACCACCGTGACATGACCCGCAAGATCGCCAAGCTGATCCCCGATTACATGGTCATGGGCGAACGTGGCATGGCCGACATGGCCGAGATGCAGATGCCACTGCCGGACAATACCGCGCCGATGATGACCGGCGACGGTCCGTTCGGCTCGGTGGAAATGGGCGGCATGTTTACCGTGCTCAAGGTGCGCAAGGATCAGCCGGTGGGTGATTACCGTGACCCTGGCTGGTTTAAGCACCCGGCCGGTAGCGTGGCGTACGAATATACGGGCGAACTGGCCAAGCCGGCACGTTCGAGCGCGGCGGGCGGGCAGTCGATGCCGCTCAAGCAACCGATCAGCCAGCCGGTTGAGGTACAGGTGCGTAAACCCAGCGGTCATGCTGGCCATTGAACAGAACTCTAGGAGCGGCTGACAGCATCGCGGGCAAGCCCGCTCCTACACCACGCATGCAATATCTATTGAATTTGAGGAATGAGCCATGAATCTATCGTCAACCCTTAGCGCCGTGATGCTGGGTATTGCCAGCGTCGTTGCCGCCAGCTCAGTGCTGGCCCATAGCAAGCAGCACACCGAGCAGCATCGCGCGGCCGTGCTTAAGGAACAGATGCCCTGGGGCATCGCCGGCGACCCTGAGCAGGTCAGCCGCACCATCGAGATCGGTATGAGTGATGCGATGCGTTTTAGCCCCGATCAACTGGCGATCAAGCAGGGTGAAACCATCCGCTTCGTACACCGCAACCAGGGCAAGGTGTTGCATGAGTTCGTGCTGGGTACCCAGGACGAACTGGATAAGCATGCCGCCATGATGGTCAAATTTCCCGGTATGGAACACGACGAGCCCTATATGGCGCACGTCGGGCCGGGCAAAACTGGCGAGATCATCTGGACCTTCAACCGCGCCGGCGATTTTGATTTTGCCTGCCTGATCGTTGGCCACTACCAGGCCGGCATGGTGGGCCGCATTCGTGTGCTGGCCGAATAAACGCAGTCCCACAAACCATCTAGAGGATCGACAATGAAAAATCTACTGAGTGTTATGGCCTTGACCTGCCTGTTGGCCAGTCCGGCCTTCGCCAACCAGCACAGTGCGGCGCCTGTCGCCAGCAGTGCTGCGGCCACAAGCCTGGGGGAAGTACGCAAGATCGATGCGGCCAACCAGAAGATCACCCTACGCCACGGCCCGCTGGCCAATCTGGGTATGCCGCCGATGACCATGGTGTTCAAGGTGCAGGAGACGGCTCAGCTCGAGGGGCTCAAAGTGGGCGACAAGGTAAGTTTTGTTGCGCAGCAGCAGGGCAGTCAGTTTGTGGTGACCGAGTTGCAGGCCGCCCAGTAGGAGGTCGGGGCCGTGATGCGGCCCCGATGGTTTGATCAAGCCGTGGCGAAGCGCTCGTTCAAATAGGCAATGATCGCCTTGGACTCGTACAGCCAGGTGCTCTGGCCGTTTTCTTCGATGCGCAGGCACGGCACCTTGATCTTGCCGCCTTGTTGCTCCAGCTCGCTGCGCGCCTGGGCGTCGTTCTTCGCGTCGCGCAGGGTGACCGGCACATTGAGGGTGTGCAGGGTGCGGCGGGTTTTTACGCAGAACGGGCAGGCGTGGAACTGGTACAGCGCGAGGTTGCGGGCGTTTTGCTCGACCGCAGCCTGAGCTTCGGCTGTGCGTTTGCGCTTGGCCGGACGGCTGATCCAGTCGAGGAAGATGATCAACTGGCCGAGGCCGATGCGCAGTGCCTTGATAATCATGCGGGGCAAACCTTGGGTAGCTAAATACGGGCGCGCAGCTTACCCCAGTTTTTCCAACTTGGCGTCGGCGTTGGCCTGGCTCTAAGCCGAACGGCATAATTCGCGCTCGATTGCCCAATCCTGGCGAGCCCGCGATGAAACCCGAAGACCTGTTATTGCTGGTAAGCCGTGAAATGCCCTTCGGCAAGTATAAAGGCCGTTTGCTTGCCGATCTGCCGGGGCATTATCTCAACTGGTTCGCCCGCGAGGGCTTTCCGGCAGGGGAGATTGGCCGCCTGCTGGCCTTGATGCAGGAAATCGACCACAACGGTTTGTCCAGTTTGCTTGAGCCTTTGCGCAGCGCACCTCGTCGGCCATAGGCACACGGGTGGGCGAGAGTGGCTTAGCAGGCGGTTGAAAACTACCTGCGTTGGCAATACTGCATTAAAAACGGCCTGTTAGTGACCTGACCCGATCAGGTGGTAGTGCCTTAGCCTGCCAGCGCTCCGATAGGCCACGGACAGGCGCACAGGCAGCGGTTAAGGGCCTGATCGCAGGGGGATGAGATGTTTCACGTCGAACGTGGTCCAAACATCTAAGTCCCCTGGAAACAGGCATCACGAGAGGTAATTGTCATGACCATAACGAATCGATTAGTACCGGTATTGAGCTTGGTCTCTGTGCTTGTACTGAGCGCCTGCACGACGCTGAATTCGCCTCAGCCAGGCTCTTACCCACCCACCACATCTTATCCGCCGGCCGCTACTTCCTACCCGGATCGGCAATACCAAGGCAGTTCAGACGCCAGAGATATCTACGATGGCTATGGTGTGGTCGAGTCCATTGACGTCACTCAGCAGGGCTACAAAGGTGTCGCAGGTACCGGTTACGGTTTGGGTACTCTGGCAGGGGCGGTGATCGGTGGTGTGGCGGGTAATCAGGTCGGCGGCGGTCGCGGCAAAACGGCGGCAACCATCGTCGGTACAGCAGGTGGCGCTTACATTGGCCATCAGTTGGAGAAGCGTAATCAAGGCGCAGAGGCCTATGCCATTACCGTGCGCATGGATAACCGTGGCTATCAGACGCTGACACTGACATCGCCCGGCGACCTGCGGGTGGGTGATCGCGTTCGTATTGGCAATGGCGCCATACAGCGCTACTGATCGCGTTATGAGCGCAGGCGTATTGCGGGGTTGTTAAAAGCGAAGGCGCTGTCCCAATTTTGCGTGTTGCGAGGCGATCCGTCGTAGGCTGGCTCGGGCGGCACTCCGTTGAGGCGCAACGGGGCACGCCCATACAGGCAACAGTTAACGGGTACATAGCCAAAGCAACAGGTAGCAACGCCAATCTGCCAGCCGATCTTGGCGCTAACAAAAAACCGGCACTTGCCTCATAGGGGCAGTGCCGGTTTTTTTGACAGCGCTGTTAGGTTTTGTCGCCGTTTCATGCGCGCCCACGCCTTTTGCGATGGAGTGGCAATCAATCCTAGCGGATCAGGCTGAGGAACTCGCTGCGGGTGGCAGCGTTTTCGCGGAATTCGCCGAGCATCACCGAGGTGACCATGGCGGAGTTCTGCTTCTCCACGCCGCGCATCATCATGCACATATGCTGCGCTTCGATCACCACGGCCACGCCGAGGGCGCCGGTGACCTGCTGGATGGCCTCGGCGATCTGCCGGCTGAGGTTTTCCTGGATCTGCAGGCGGCGTGCATACATATCGACGATGCGCGCGACCTTCGACAGGCCGAGCACTTTGCCGCTGGGAATATAGGCGACATGGGCCTTGCCGATAAACGGCAGCAGGTGGTGCTCGCACAGCGAATACAGCTCGATGTTTTTTACCAGCACCATTTCGCTGTTATCGGAGCTGAACAGCGCGCCATTGGTGACTTCTTCCAGGCTCTGCTGATAGCCGCGACACAGGTACTGCATGGCTTTGGCGGCGCGCTTGGGCGTGTCGAGCAGGCCTTCGCGGGATACGTCTTCGCCAAGTTGGCCAAGGATCGCGGTGTAGTTCTGTTCCAGGGACATGGACAATCTCGTAGGTCTTTCTAAAGGGCGCAGGTTAGGCCGCGAGGGTCGGGCTGGCAAGTGCGCAACCCGCCAGCGGCATGAGCTTATTCGTCGCGGCCATCCATCATGGTGCGCTTGAGCATCACGTACACCGCGCCGGTGCCGCCGTGTTTGGCCAGGCAGGAGGTGAAGCCGAGTACCTGCGGGTGCTGGCGCAGCCAGGTGTTGACGTGGCTTTTGATCATCGGCTTGCGCCCGTCCATGCGCACCGCCTTGCCATGGGTGATACGCACGCAGCGCACCTCCAGCTTGTTGGCCTCGGCGATAAATTCCCACAGGGTGTCGCGGGCTTTTTCCACGCTCATGCCGTGCAGGTCGAGGCTGCCTTCAAAGCTGATCTGCCCCAGCTTGAGCTTGCGCATCTGGCCTTCCTGCACGCCATTGGCGGACCAGTACAGCGGGTCTTCGGCGCCTACGTCGATCACAAACTGGTCGGACAGGCCATCGACCTTCACCGACTCCACGCGCGCGGTGGCGGCCTGGCGCAAGGTGGCTAGCTGGGCACGGTTGGGTTTCGGTTTCCCGGTGTCGGCGCGGTCATGCTTGATCGGTTTGACGCCGCGCAACTCGGCTTTGAATAAGGAAAAATCGTCGTCTTGCATTTAGGCCTCCGCGAAGGCCGCTAGTGTAACCAAGCTGCCAGCTTCCGTGCTTGCCTGGATCTAGTCGCGCTTTTTCATCAGATGTGGGGCCATGCTGAGGTCGCTGGGGCGGCGCAGGCGGCGTCGGCAGCGGCGCCAGAGCATCACGCCGAAGACCAGCAACAGCAGGCCGATAACGATAAATACGCTGGCCGCGCCTGGCGATTCGTTCAGCGGGCCGAGTGCGGCAGGTTGGCCGAGCAGGGTGGCGATGCCGGCCATGCTCAGCAGCACGCCGAATGTGGCGAACAGCGCGGCCAGGCCGGCACCCAGGCGCAGGCGCCAGTTGCTGGTATTGCGTGGGCGCAGGCGGCGTGCATCAAAACCATCGGAGTGTTTCATTCCGATTTCCTCATGCCAAGTTCCTCGGTGGCTATCGGCGGTATGACCGGTGTGGGCTGGTGTGGTTCAACTGCGCCGTGCAGCCCTTGCGCAGGTTGCGACCTGGCGCGCGGTTGTGCAGCTTCAGATCAAGGCGCTGGCGCGCGGCACCACGGCGGCAAAATTATCGGCCAGGGCGATCATTTCGGCGCGGTGCATCTCGGCGGCGCTGATCACCTGGCCGTCGAGTGTCGGCAGGTCACGGGTGGCGCAGGCGGCATCGACTACAGTGCAGCGGTAACCATAGTCCTTGGTGGCGCGTACCGTGGTGCTGATGCTCGAATGGGTCATAAAGCCGCAGACGATCAGGTCCAGATGGCCCAGGGCCTGCAAGCGCTCATGCAGGTCGGTGCCGTTAAACGCGTTGGGCATGCGTTTCTCGATAACGATTTCCCCCGGCAGCGGTGCGGCTTCCGGCAGGTGATGGCCGCGTGGGCCGCGTGGGTCGAGCAGGCCATCGGGGATGCCCAGGTGTTTGACGTGAACAATGGCGCTGCCCTGGGCGCGGGCGGCGGAGAGCAGTTTGGCGATTTCTTCCAGTGCGGCATCCAGCCCCGGTAACTGCAATACGCCGCTGCGGTATTCCTCTTGCGCATCGATGATCAGCAAGGTCGCATTGCTCAGGCTGGCGGGGGCATGGCCGCGGCCAGTGAGGGCGAACAGCGTTTGTGGGGTGGACATGGCAGGAACTCCAGGCTGGCATGGACAGTCCACCTATTGTCCGCCTGTGCTGCGCTGCTGTGAACCTTTGTGGTCGATGATCTTGCAGGCTGCCTAGGCGGCGAGCAGAATCGGGGGGCTGCCGAGGAACGGCGATTTCAAGCAAAGGAGCTGCACTATGAATCTGCTTGCACTGTTTTCCGAGCATTTCTGGCTGTTGTTCGCCGTGGCGATTTCCATCGCGGTACTGCGCGAACTGCACCTTAAACGAGACTAATGGCGGCGCCTTTGAACCGAGCCGCCGACATCAACCAGCGCCAGGGCATGCCCTGGCGCTTGCGTTTCAGTACAGGCCAAACAGTTCGAACTGCAGGTACCAGATACCCAGCGAGCCGAAGAAGTTGACCAAAATGGCCGGCAGAAACTTCAGGTGCACGGCGAAGCTGTAAGTCTTGTCCAGCGACATCGCCATCACCCCGGCGGCAGAACCGACCACCGTCAGCGAGCCACCAATGCCCACCATCAGCGCATTCAGCGCCCACTGATCGAGCCCCAGCTGCGGGTTGGACATCAGCGCCGCCGCTTCCACGGGCACGTTGTCCATCACCCCGGACGCGACCCCGAGCACCACGTTGACCGCCGTGGGGGGCAGCACTTCGAACAGCCGCGAGATATACGACAGCCAGCCGACATGGTTAAGGCAGGCCACCGCAGTGATGATGCCGATAAAGAACAGCAGGGCGTTCCACTCGACCTTCTGCAGTTGATCCTGCCAGGGCAGTTCGATACCGCGGCGCATCAGCAGCCAGGCATATAGCGCGACGATGCCCAGGCCGATGCCGATGGCAAATTCGATGCTGACTTTCAGCAGGATGTTGCACAGCACCGCGCCAAACACCGCGAAGAAACCGACGATCGCCAGCCCCGCGCCGCCGGGTTTGAGCGCGGACTCGGCCTGGTCGGCCACCTGGATCAGGTCCTGCCCATCGAGTTTGCGCAGGTAGAAGAAGTGCAGCGTGGCGGCGAACAGCAGCCAGCCGATCAAGGCCGAGGGAATCAGCAACAGCAGCCCAGCGATGCTGATCTTGCCGGCCAGCACTACCATCAGGCTGGTCGAGGTGCCGAGAAACCACACCCCGGAGTTGGAGGCGACCACGATGTTGCACAGCGAAATATGGGTGTAACGCTGATGGGTCGAGATGCTTTTCACCGTTTTGCCGAAGATCATCGCCGTGGTGATGTTGTTGAGAAACGGCGAGAGCAGCGCCGACAGCGCGCCGGTGGCCCAGAACATGCCACGCGCGCCGAGGCCCTTGCGCATCAGGTAGCCATTGAGGGCGGTGAATACATTCCGCTCGTTGAGCAGCTCGACCACCATCCACATAAACGCCATAAAGGCGATCAGGCCGAACAGTTCTTCCTTGATCTCGCTCTGCGCATGCAGGAAGAACTGAAAACCATTGGGGTCGTAAAACGCGTAGTGGGCGCCGATAACGATCAGGCCGGACATCATAAACATCGCCGGCTTGAACTTATCCATCTCCAGTTGCGCTTCAAAAACGATCAGCGTCATGCCAATCAAAAATATCGCCAGCACGAGCAAGCCCGTGATCGAGAAGGGATCTATGACCATTTTTAGGGGTGTCTTGAGAAAGGGCGGGAAGGGTTAGAAATTGGTAACAAAATTATACTGATGCGCATGATGCTTGGGCAGGCCTGCTGTGTGACTGTGGCGGCCTTTATGGTCAGCAATGCGTCGCGCCGCTAAACAAGCGCTGCGCCCAGCGCGGGCCGATGCGGCAGGCTGCTAGAATGGCGCACTTTTTTCTGCGGAGAGCTGCCGTGAGCGACGCTACACATGCCTACCCAACCCGCCTGCGCACGGTGCGCGACTATATTCGCTGGGCGGTCAGTCGGTTTCATGGCGAGGAGCTGTTCTTCGGCCACGGCACCGACAACGCCTGGGATGAAGCCCGCCAACTGGTGCTCGGTGCCCTGCATCTGCCGTACGAAATCGCCGACAGCTACCTCGATTGCCGCCTGGAAGACGATGAGCATGCGCACCTGCACGCCTTGCTCGCACGGCGCATCGAGGAGCGCGTACCGACTGCCTACCTGCTGGGCGAGGCCTGGTTCTGCGGCATGCCGTTTATGGTCGATGAGCGCGTGCTGATTCCACGCTCACCGATTGGCGAACTGATCGAGCAGCACTTCGAGCCCTGGCTGGCGATGGAGCCGGCGCGGATTCTCGATTTGTGCACCGGTTCGGGCTGCATCGGCATTGCCTGCGCCTATGAGTTCCCCGAGGCCGAAGTGGTGCTTGCGGACCTGTCTTATGACGCGCTGGAAGTGGCCAACCAGAATATCGAGCGCCATGGCCTGGATGAGCGCGTGTACACCGTGCAGGGCAATGGCTTTGCCGGGCTGCCGGGGCAGCGCTTCGACCTGATCGTCTCCAACCCGCCCTATGTGGATGCCGAGGATTTCGCCGATATGCCGGCCGAATACCAGCACGAGCCTGAGCTGGGCCTGGCCTGCGGCGACGATGGCCTGGACCTGGTGCGACGCATGCTCGCCGAGGCGGCGGATCATCTGACCGAGAAGGGCGTGCTGATTATCGAGGTCGGCAATAGCCAGGTGCACGTCGAGGCGCTGTACCCGGAGGTCGACTTCACCTGGCTGGAATTCGAGCGTGGCGGCCATGGCGTGTTCCTGCTTGCAGCCGCGCAATGCCGCGAGCATCAGGCATTGTTTCGTCAGCGTCTTTCAACGGCCTGCTAACGCAGCGTCAGATGCCGGCTAATCAGGGCACGCAAAGCGGCCGGCTTGACCGGCTTGGGCAGGAAATCGAGGCCGGCGGCATGCACCTGAGCGATCAGCTCGGGGCGGCCGTCGGCGCTGATCACCACGCCTGGTAGCGGCTCACCCAGGCGCGTGCGTAGCCAGGCCATCAGCTCGGTGCCGGTTTCGCCGTCATCCAGATGAAAGTCCACCAGCGCCAATTGCGGGCGCACGTTCTCACTCAGCAGGTGCTCGCACTGCAGGCGATTGCGCGCCGTCCACACCTGACAGCCCCAGCGTGACAGCAGGCTGTGCATGCCGGCGAGGATGCTGTCCTCGTTATCGATGCACAGCACCTGAATGCCGGCCAGCGCCTCGCCGTTGTGCTCGGGCTGGCTGGCCAGCACCGGCGGTTCGGCGTGCACAGCCAGGGGAATGGTCACGCTGAATACACTGCCCTTGCCCGGCCAGGAGCGCACTTCCAGTTGGTGGCCGAGCACTCGGCACAGGCCATCGGCAATTGCCAGGCCCAGCCCCAGGCCTTTCTCGGCACGGGTCTGGTGGCTGTCCAGGCGCTTGAACTCCTCGAAAATCACCTTGCGTTTGTCCTCGGGAATCCCCGGGCCCCGGTCCCAGACTTCCAAACGCAGCTGCTGGCCGTTGCGGCGCACGCCGAGCAGTACGCGGCCCTTGGCGTAGCGGAAGGCGTTGGTGAGGAAGTTCTGCAGGATACGCCGCAGCAATTTGATGTCGCTGTCGACCCGCAGGCGGCTGCCGCGCAGGCGAAAATCCATGCCGTGTTCGGCGGCCAGCACCTTGAACTCCGCCCCCAGGGTGTCGAACAGGTTGTTCAACACAAAGGCGTGGCGGTCCGGGGTGATGCGGCCGTTTTCCAGGCGGGAAATATCCAGCAGGTCGCTGATCAGGTCTTCGGCCGAGCGCAGCGAGCTGTCCAGGTGGCGCACCAGCTCACGGGCATCGGCGGGCAGGGCGTCGTCCTGATGGGACAGGGCGGCGGAGAACAACCGCGCAGCATTCAACGGCTGCATCAGGTCATGGCTGACGGCGGCAAGGAAGCGGGTTTTCGATTGGTTGGCGGCTTCGGCGACGCGCTTGGCTTCGGTCAGGGCTTGGTTCAGTTGTGACAGCTCCTGGGTGCGCTCGCTGACGCGTTGTTCCAGGCCTTCGTTGGCGTCCTTCAGCGCCCGCTCGGCTTCGCGGAACTCGGTGATGTCGGTGAAGCTCATAACGAAGCCGCCGCCGGGCATGGGGTTGCCGATCAGCTCGATCACCCGGCCGTTGGGGAACAGTCGCTCAGAGGTGTGCGCCGTGCCCTGGCGCATCCAGTACAGGCGTTTGCTGACGTGCTCCTCGATATCACCGCCACCGAGTAGGCCGCGCTCGGCATTGAAGCGGATCAGTTCAGCCACCGGGCGGCCGACATACACCTGGCCGTCGGGGTAGTTGAACAGCTCGATGTAACGGTGGTTCCAGGCCACCAGGCGCAGCGACTGGTCGACCACGCTGATGCCCTGGGTGATGTTCTCGATCGCACCCTGCAGCAGTGCACGGTTGAATTGCAGCACCTCCGAGGCTTCGTCGACGATGCGCACCACATCCTCGACCTGCATCTCACGGCCTTCGATGGCCGCCTTGACCACCGCGCGGGTCGATGACGCACCCAGTACACCGGCCAGCAGGCGTTCGGTGTGGGCGATCCATTCGCTGGTGGCGGTCTGGTTGGGGTCGAAGCCCTTGCCCTGGCGATAGGCAAAACGCATAAAGCTCTGCCGCGCACGCTCTTCACCGACAAAGCGGTTGGCCAGCAGCAACAGGTCACCGACCTGTACCGCAAGCATGCTGCGGTTGCTGGGTTTGTTGCCCAGGTCATGGCCGATAAAACGCCCAGCCTGCCAGTGCTCGGCCACCCGGGTGCGCGAGAAGTAGGAGACCCAGGCAAACAACAGGAAGTTGCCGGCCAGCGACAGCACCACCCCACGGGTCAGCGGGTCAACCTGAAAACCCATCGGCCCGTACAGCAGGGTGTGTATGCCCGGCAAGGCGTCCACCGGCCAGCCCAGGCTGCGCGATACCAGCGGCATGACCAGGGTGTAGAACCAGATCAGCGCGCCCACCAACAGCCCGGCAAACACGCCCTGGCGGTTGGCCTGCTTCCACACCAGCGCGCCGAACATCGCCGGGGCCAGTTGGCCGATGGCGGCGAACGACACCTGGCCGATGGTCGCCAGGCTGGCATTGGAACCGAGCAGGCGGTAGCACACATAGGCCAACAGCAGAATCACCACGATGCTCACCCGGCGCGCGGTGAGCATCCAGTAACGGAAGGCTTCAAAGGGTCGTTCGGTGTTCTGCCGGCGCAGCAGCCAAGGCAGCAGCATGTCGTTGGAAATCATCGTCGACAGCGCCACAGAGGCAACAATCACCATGCCGGTGGCCGCCGATGCGCCGCCGATAAAGGCCAGCATCGCCAGGGCCGGATGCGCCTCGGCCAGCGGCAGGCTGATCACGAAGGAGTCCGGGGTGACGCCGGCCGGCAGCAGCATCTGTCCGGCCAGGGCGATGGGCACCACAAACAGCGCGGCGAGGATCAGGTAGGCGGGGAACACCCAGCGCGCCAGGCGCAGGTCCTTGGGTTCGATGTTCTCCACCACCGTCACATGAAACTGCCGCGGCAGGCAGATGATGGCGATCATCGCCAGGCCCGTCTGGGTCATCATCGCTGGCCAATTGACGGTTTCTGCCCAGAAACTCTCCAGCTCGGCGCTGGCCTTGGCCTGGCTGAACAGATCGGCAAAACCGTTGTACAGGCCGAAGCTGACAAATGCGCCGACGGCGAGGAAGGCCAGCAGCTTGATCAGCGACTCGAAGGCAATCGCCAGGACCATGCCACGGTGGTGTTCGGTGACATCCAGGTTGCGCGTGCCGAACAATATTGTGAACAGCGCCAGCACCAGCGAGACGATCAGCGCGGTGTCCTGGGCGCCGGTGCCATTGGCGCCCGCGCCAGCCCCGCTGAGCAGGTTGACCCCAAGCACGATGCCTTTGAGCTGCAGGGCGATATAGGGCAATACACCGACCAGGCAGACCAGCGCCACCACCACCGCCAGGGCCTGGGATTTGCCGTAGCGCGCGGCGATAAAGTCGGCAATTGAGGTGATGTTTTCCTGTTTGCTGATCATCACCATCTTCTGCAGCACCCAGGGCGCAAACACCAGAATGATGATTGGCCCCAGGTAAATCGGCAGAAACGACCAGAGCTGCTCGGCGGCCTGACCCACCGCACCGAAAAACGTCCAGCTGGTGCAGTACACCGCCAGCGACAGGCTATACACCCAGGCGCGAATCTTTGGCGGCATGGGCGCGGCGCGGCGGTCACCGTAGAAGGCGATGGCGAACAGAATGGCCATGTAAATCAGCGCAACCGCGGCGATCAGCCCGCTAGACAGGGTCATGCACACTCCGAAAACAAACTATAGGGGGCTGCCGGGGTCATAACTGGCAGCGCAGCGTCTACCCAGAGCCTACTGCATATGATTTGTCCCAGTCTCGCAGCAAAGTGCCGGTGCGTCAGGTTCGACCAAGGTCGCACGGGCATAGAAGCTGTTGCTGTTGTGGATTGTGCACACTTGCCGGCCCTGTTAGCGTGTCGCGCCTGCGACTCTGTCCGAGGAGGGACCCTATGTTCAAGCCGCAACTGATTACCCTGCAACGTGGTGCATTGCGCATCGAGCCCATGGTCGATGGCGATATTCCCGCCCTGATCAGTCTGGCCGAAGCCAATCGCCAGGAACTGATTTATATGAGTGGCAGCCAGCGTTTGGACTGGTATCGCCAGGGCTTGCTCGAACAGCGCGAAGGACGGGCCTTGGCCTTTGTCATTCGCCTGGGCGACCAGTTGGTGGGCACCACCCGTTTCGGCGACCTTATAAATAGCTTGCCGGCCGCCGAAATCGGCTGGACCTGGCTGGACCGCAACCAGCACGGCACGGGCCTTAACAGCATGATCAAGTACCTGATGCTCAAGCATGCCTTCGAGAACTGGCGCATGGTCCGTGTGCAGCTGAAAACCGCGGCCAGCAACTTGCGCTCGCAACGCGCCATCGAAAAGCTCGGCGCGCAACGTGAAGGCGTGCTGCGCAATCATCGCCGCCTGGCCGATGGGCGTCTGGACGATAGCGTGCTGTACAGCATCACCGACCATGACTGGCCGGCGATCAAGCGGCAGCTGGAGGCGCGATTCAGCGCTTGAGTGAAGACCGATGCCAGGCTTGCGCCATTGCTAGCGTGTGGCCATCCAGATCAGCAACCCCGCCTGAAACATACAGAAGGCCACCAGGCAGGTGATGGTGAAGCGTAAGCCGCTGTCTTCGCGCTTGAGTACATCGATGCGCGCTTCCAGCTTGCGCACCTTCACTTCATTTTCGTGAAGGCTCTGATCGGCCTGCTGCAGCATGTTGGCGGCGTCCAGCAATTCGATGATCTGCACCTTTTCCGTATGCCAGTCGTCATGTAACGAGTCGACCCGTGGCGCGCCGCACTGCGCCTGGAGCTTTAGCGGGTCGAGGTATTCGACCACAAAGCCCTGGGCCTGCAGGCAGTGATCGCGGCGGGCGCGGGCCTCATCGCTGAAGGCGTCCTTGCTCGCCAGTGGGGTGTTTGCCACCTGGTAATGGGCGAAGTGCTGGTGTGCCCAGCTAATGCCCTGGGCCAGCATAAAACGCCCCAGACCACGGTTCTCCGGCTGCACCAGCAGGCCGGTATCGGGGCCGAAGCGGAGCAGGCGCTGCTGGTGATCGGCCCAGACTTCGAGGCTATTCTGCTCCTTGCGCACGCGCTGGCCCGGCAGCTGTAAGGTCAGGCGCAGCAGACTGTGCTGTTTGCCCAAACGCTCGACGCGACCCAACTGGATAAAGCGCAGCGGCCGGGTGCCGGTATGGCGGTCGGTGGGCAGGGCGGCCAGGCGGAGCAAGCTAAAGTGCTCGGGGGCCAGCTCAGCCCAGGGGTGGACTGGCTCGACGACTGCCTGCGGGGCGGCGTCGGTGTTGGTTTGTGGCGCGGGGCTGTCGGTCATACGCGGCGATCCTGTGCGCGACATCTTCAGGTGTCGCCTGATGCCCTTATCGGCCGCCGCTCGGCTAACTGGAGGCTGGCTGTTTGCCGCTGCGCTGGATGAACTGGGCGATCTGCTCGCCCAGCCCTTGTGCCAACGGTAGCCGAGGATTGTTATAGCTGGCCAGGTGCGCCGTTAAGTCCAGCGCGCTGATGCGCAGCATATGGTTCATGCCGGGAATGATCAGCAGCTCGGCATCCGGCTTGGCGGCCTGCAATGCCTGGGCATCGGCAACGCTGACCTGGATGTCGTGGCTGCCCTGCACGATCAGCGCCGGGATCTGCAGGCGGGCAAAGGCCTCGCCGGGCTTCTGCCGCAGCAGTGAGATCAGGTAGGGCTGCACGCTGGGGCGAAACAGTACCTGCAATTTTTTCGGCACCTGTGGGCTGAGCTGCCCAGCCACTAGGCGGTCGAGCAGATAGTTGCTTTGTGCCAAAAGAGGCGGCGGCAGGCGCGCGGCGAGTTGCTCGCGCAAGAGCTGATCAATCGGCCGCGAGCTGCCGGCAATGGCCACCAGGGCATCGGCCTGGGCCGGTTTGGCCGCCAGGCTGGCAATCAGCGCGCCTTCGCTGTGGCCAATCAGAATCAGCCGGTCAAACGCCGGGTTGGCTTTGAGCAGCTGGGCCCAACCCACGGCATCACTGACATAACTATCGACACTGAGATTTCGCTCATCCGGGGTGGCGGCGCGGCTGGCGGCCACCCCGCGCTTGTCGTAGCGCAGGCTGGCGATGCCCTGTTTGGCCAGGCTCTGGGCCAGGCGCTTGAGGCTGTCGTTATGCCCGCCTTCGGGGTTGTTGCCGTCACGGTCGGTGGGGCCGGAGCCGGCAATCAGCAGGGCGACGGCCACCGGCGTGGTGCCGCTGGGTTTGAGTAGCGTGCCGTGCAGGGTGCCCTGGTCTGTCTGCAGGCGCATCGCTTGCTGCACGCTGCTGTGCGCGGCGTTTGGCGGCGCGGCGCTCGCAGGGGTGTGTAGCAGGGCGCTGCAGAGGAAAAGCGGCAACAGAAGAGCTCGGGTCATGGATGGTAACTGCCAAGGGTGAGCCAGTTGGACGTTTATCCGCCCCGAAGGTTCGAGGATGATCTGGGCGGACGCCACGGGTATACTCGCCGCCTTTACTCACGTGGGGTTTTGCGCCGGCTGGCGTAGCCTCGGAGCTGATTTTCGCGGAGCGTTCTGCACATGTCCGGCAATACCTACGGCAAGCTGTTCACTGTCACCACCGCTGGCGAAAGCCATGGCCCGGCGTTGGTCGCCATTGTCGATGGCTGCCCGCCGGGTCTGGAGATTAGCCTGCAAGACCTGCAGCGTGATCTCGATCGGCGCAAACCAGGCACCAGCCGGCACACCACACAGCGCCAGGAAGACGATGAGGTGGAAATCCTCGCCGGGATCTTCGAGGGCAAAACCACCGGTTGCTCGATTGGCCTGCTGATCCGTAACACCGACCAGAAGTCCAAGGACTACTCGGCGATCAAGGATTCCTTCCGCCCGGCCCACGCCGATTACACCTATCACCACAAGTACGGTGTGCGTGACTACCGTGGCGGTGGCCGCAGTTCGGCGCGCGAGACCGCCATGCGCGTGGCCGCCGGCGCCATCGCCAAGAAGTACCTGGCCACCCAGGGCATTGTGATTCGCGGCTATATGAGCCAGCTGGGGCCGATTGAAATCCCGTTCAAGAGCTGGGAGTCGGTGGAGCAGAACGCCTTCTTCAGTCCCGACCCGGACAAGGTGCCGGAGCTGGAAGCCTATATGGACCAACTGCGCCGCGATCAGGATTCGGTTGGGGCGAAGATCACAGTTATCGCCGAAGGCGTGATGCCAGGCCTGGGCGAGCCAATTTTCGACCGCCTGGACGCCGAACTGGCCCATGCGCTGATGAGCATCAACGCGGTCAAGGGCGTGGAAATCGGCGCAGGGTTCGATTCTGTGGCGCAGCGCGGCACCGAGCACCGTGACGAGATGACCCCAGAGGGTTTTCTCTCCAACAACGCGGGCGGCATTCTCGGTGGGCTCTCCAGCGGTCAGCCGATTGTTGCCCATCTGGCGCTCAAACCGACGTCGAGCATCACTACGCCGGGGCGTTCGATTGATATTCACGGCAACCCGGTGGATATCATCACCAAGGGTCGTCATGACCCGTGTGTGGGTATCCGCGCCACGCCAATCGCCGAGGCGATGATGGCCATCGTGCTGATGGACCATCTGCTGCGCCATCGCGCGCAGAATGCCGATGTGCGGGTCAGCACGCCGGTGCTGCCACAGCTGTGATCAGCGGCGCGGCTCGGGTCTCACCGGCCCTCGCCACGGCCCCGGGTTTATGCACGCCATGAGCCCGGTATTGCCTTACTGGCGCCTGTCCGGCTTCTACTTCTGCTATTTCTCGCTGCTCGGCGCCACCGCGCCGTTTCTCGCACTGTATTTCGACCACCTGGGTTTTTCTGCCGCGCGGATTGGTGAGCTGATCGCCATTCCCATGCTGATGCGCTGTATCGCGCCGAATATCTGGGGCTGGCTGGGCGACTACAGTGGGCGGCGGCTGGCCATCGTGCGCTTTGGCGCGATCTGCACGCTGCTGTGCTTTGCTGGCATCTTTATCAGCCAGAGCTATGCCTGGCTGGCGCTGATCATGGCGCTGCATGCGTTCTTCTGGCATGCGGTGCTGCCGCAGTTCGAGGTGATCACCTTCGCCCATCTCAAGGCGCAGGCGGCGCGCTACAGCCAAATTCGCCTGTGGGGCAGCATCGGCTTTATCGTCGCGGTGGTGGGCCTGGGCAAACTGTTCGAGCGGCTCAGCCTGGACGCCTATCCCTGGGCGCTGATCCTGATCATGAGCGGCATCGTCCTGAGCAGCTGGTGGGTGCCCAATGCGCAGCCGCAGATGCGTCCGAATACCCTGGAACAAGGCGGTTTTCTCCAGCAGTTGCGGCGGCCGGGGATTCTTGCCTTCTACCTCAGCGCCGGGTTGATGCAGTTGAGCAACGGCCCGTACTACACCTTTCTCAGCCTGCACCTGGAAGCCCTGGGCTATTCGCGCGGGGTGATTGGCCAACTGTGGGCGCTGGGCGTGCTGGCCGAGATCGTGCTGTTTATGGTCATGGCCCGGTTGCTGGCGCGCTATTCCCTGCGTACCGTGCTGCTGGCGAGCTTTCTGATTACCGCCGTGCGCTGGTTGTTGCTGGGCAATCTGGCCGGGCATCTGCCGGTGCTGCTGTTTGCTCAACTAATGCATGCGGCGACCTTTGGCAGCTTCCATGCGGCGGCCATGCATTTCGTGCAGCGCAGCTTTGCCGACCGCCAGCAGGGCCAGGGCCAGGCCCTGTACGCCGCCTTAGCGGGTGTCGGCGGGGCGCTGGGCGCGCTGTATTCCGGCTACAGCTGGCACAGCCTGGGCGCTGCCTGGACCTTTGCCATCGCCAGCCTGATTGCCCTGGCGGCTGCAGTGATCACCGCGCGCTATATGGGTGATGAGCGGCCCTAGCTTTTATGTGCCGAATGCACACCTGAATTAAAACCGTACGAGAGCCCTGAGCATGAGCAGCCTGACCGTCTACCACCAGTCCTCGCCCGAGTACCCGAACAAGCTGCTGACCCACGTCGAAGATATCGCCAGCACCCTGGCCGCTGTCGGCGTGCAGTTCAGTCAGGTGCCGGTAGCGCAGCCAGTTACCGCCGGCACTGCCAGCGATAAGCTGCTGGCGGCCAGTCGTGTACAAATTGACCAGCTGATGACCACGCATGGCTTCGCCAGCGCCGAGGTGCTGAGCCTGTGTGATGAGTGCGGTGAGGGCAGTGAGCTGGCTAGTAGCCTGCGCGCGGAGCAACGCTGTCAGCCGGCTCACCTGCATTACTACCTGGCCGGGCGTGGCCTGCTGGCGCTGCATAGTGGCGAGTACGTCTACAGCCTGTTGTGTGAGAAGGGCGACCTGGTGCGGTTACCCGCCGGCACTGCGCATTGGTTCGACGGCGGTGAGCATCCGCGCTTTGCCGTATTACGTCTGTTCGATAGCCCGCAGGTGCCAGATTTTGTGCCGGTAGCAGGTGATTTTGCCGCCGCGTTTGCCGGGCTGGATGACTGCTGAACGAGCACGCTGCTGAACTCTACTCGCGAGCGGCTATCCTACGAGGGCGAAACCTTCGCATAGGAGCGTCACATTATGGGTTCAACATTTAACGGTTTACTGGGGCTGGTCATTCTGGCGCTGGATATCTGGGCGATTCTCAGCGTGATCAAAAGCAACGCCGAAACGGGCATCAAGGTGTTGTGGATTTTACTGATCGTCTTGCTGCCGGTGATCGGTCTGATCATCTGGGCGCTGATGGGGCCGCGCGGCACGGTCAAGTTTTAGATATGCAGCGGGTAGGCGCGTGGCTATTGGCGCTATGCCTGCTAAGCGGCGCGGTTCAGGCCAGCGATAAGCAGGCCTGGACCGCGCTGCGTGAAGGCCGCGCCGTGCTGCTGTTGCGCCATGCCACAGCGCCCGGCACGGGTGATCCGGCGAATTTTCAGCTGAGTGATTGCCGCACTCAGCGCAACCTCAATCAGCTGGGTCGTGAGCAGGCGCAGCGCTGGGGACAGTTGTTGCGTAGCCAGTGGATCGAGCCGCGTCTGCTCAGCAGCCGCTGGTGCCGCGCGCAGGACACCGCCCGTGAAATGGGCCTGGGCGCAATCGAAACGCTGCCAGCCCTGGACTCCTTCTTTCAAACCCCCAACAGCGCCCGCGAGCAGACCGCCGCGCTGATCGAGCAGATCAATCGGCAAACCGCTGGCGTTGCGCTGATGCTGGTTTCCCATCAGGTCAATATCACCGCGCTGACCGGTATCTACCCGGCGTCGGGTGAGGGGCTGATTCTGGCGTTGCCGCTAGAGGCTCCAGCGCGCGTGTTAGCGCGAGTTCAGCCCTAGGCTAAATACTTAGCAGCCGCTGTTCCGGTAGCTGCGCGCCCTCCAGCTTGAGCAGCAGCGCCTTGCGCGGCAGACCGCCGGCATAACCGGTAAGGCTGCCGTCGCGGCCGATCACTCGGTGGCAGGGAATGATGATGGCAATCGGGTTGGCACCATTAGCGGCGCCGACCGCGCGTACCGCCTTGGGCCGCGCGATTTCGGCGGCGAGCTCGCTGTAGCAGCGGGTGCGACCATACGCAATGGCCTGCAACGCTTGCCACACCGCCTGTTGAAACGCTGTGCCTTGTGGCGCCAGGCGCACTTCGAAGCGCTGCCGCCGTCCGGCAAAATATTCATCCAACTGCCGGCACACCTCATCCAGTTCATTTGTGGCGCTGCACCAGTGTTCGCCGATATGCCAGGGCTTACCGTCGATATCCATCAGCAGTTGCTGCAGGCCGGTTTCGTCCGCAGCCAATAGCAGGCGACCTATCGGACTGTCGTGGTAGCGGTAGAACATCGGTTTAGCCCTCCGAGTAGTTGTGCCACAGGTGCGCGGCGGCATAGGCGCGCCAGGGGCGCCAGGCTTCGGCGCGGGCCTTGAGCTGTTTGGCGTCGATGCCAACCGCGCCCCACACTGGCGCCTTGAGCAGCCCCAGGTCGCTGGCGGGAAAGGCATCGACCTCGCCAAAGGCACGCAGGGCAATATATTCCGCCGTCCACGGGCCGATGCCGGGTAGGGCGCAGAGTTGCTCGACAAAGGCGGTGTAGCCGTCCTGCAAATCCAGGCGCAGCTCGCCGCTGGCTACCTGCGCGGCGAAGTGCTGCAAGGTCTGCACGCGCTTGCCGGGCATGCCGATGCCCTGCAGATTGGCGTCGGCAATGGCAGCGGGCGTGGGGAACAACCGTTGAATAGCGGGCGCATCGGCAAATTGCAGCGGCTCGCCCAGGCGGCTAACCAGCCGCCCGCTGATGGTCACCGCCGCCTTGACCGTAACTTGCTGGCCAACGATGGCGCGCACCGCCTGCTCAAACGGCTCGAAAGCAGTTGGCAGGCGCAAACCGGGATTACGCGCCACCAGCGGCCCGAGCTGGGCATCGCTGGCAAAGTGCGCGCTGATCTGCTGCGGCTGGCAGTCCAGATCAAACATCTTGCGTACCCGCGCAATCAGCGCCGTTAGGCAGGGCTGCAGCGATTGGCTGTAGTGCAGCTGCAGCGCGTGCTGATTATCCAGCGCCTGCACGCGGAACCAGCCACGCTGGCCATCCAGCAGCACGCTGCGGGCATAGCTGTACGGTTGCAGGTTTTCCACCCCCGCCAGGGCGCGCAGGGCAAAGTGCGCATGGAACTGTTGCCACTGCCAGGGCGGCTGATAGCTCAGGAGCAGGGTGTGGGGTGATTGGCTCATGGCCAAACAATAACCGCAGCCCGCCCGACTGTCAGTGCAGAACTGACTTTCAAACTGGAGCAGGCAGGGCCGACGCGCAGCAGGTCGTGGTAGGTGCTAAGCACTGGCGACCCGCTGATGCAATTGATGCGACAGCTGCTCCAGCTGCTGACCCAGTTGCACCAGCGACTCCTGGGCTTGCAGTAACTCGGCGCTGGCGGCGCGTTGGCGTTGGCTGGCGTCACGCTGCGCGGCGCTGTTGTCGCGCACATGCAGCAGTTGCTGGTGGGCGTGGGTAAGCGCCTGGCTGTGCTGCAGGATCGAGCTGGAGAGGTTGTCGGTCAGCCCGGCGTTACTGCTTAGGGCGCTGCCAACCTCACTGACCTGGGCCGCGCCGGTATCGATGATCTGCTGCGACTGGCCGAGCACGCTCTGCACGGTATCGGCGGTTTCGTTGCTGCGCCGCGAGAGGTTGCGCACCTCATCGGCAACCACCGCAAAGCCGCGCCCCTGATCACCGGCACGGGCGGCTTCGATGGCGGCGTTAAGCGCCAGCAGGTTGGTTTGCTGGGCGATGGCGCTGATCATCTGCATGGATTCGGCGATGCGCTGGTTGCTCTGCTGAATCGCCTGCATGCTGGCCTGGGCGTCTTCCATGCGGTGTGCGCAGGCATTCACCTGATTGCTGCTGTGCTGGGTGTCCTGACTGAGCTGCTGCATCTGGCCGGTGCTGGCAGCCAGGCTGCCCAGTACTTCATGCAGGGCCAGGTCGAGGTGCTGCATGGCGTCGGCCTGCTGCTGCACGTCGGTGTCGATACTCTGACAGCGCTGGCGAATGCCGCCGAGGGTCTGCTGCAGCTGGCCGGCCATCTGCAGCAGGTCGCTGGCGCTGCTGCGCACTTCATCGACGATGCCGCCGAGCTGTTCCTGGTTACGTGCGGCGCGCTGGCCAAATTCGCGGGACTCATTCAGCGCCAGCTCGGCATCGGCCAGCGCTTGATTGCGCAGTTGCGCGCTGTACCACTGCGCCAGCCATACGGCCAGCACTGGCAGGATAAACCCGGAGTAGGTGTTCACTGCGGCATCACGCGGGCTCAGTTCGAATACCGGCAGGCTGACGCCGCTGCGCTCCAGGCGGATCAGCCAGAACACGAACAGCACCTGCACCAGGCTCCAGACCATGGCGCTGCGAGTGCCCGCCAGCAGGTAGGCGAAGACGATGACCACCACTGGCCAGTAGATATGCGCCGAGTGCAGGCCGCCCAATTGATAGATCAACAGCATCGAGTAGCTGGCCATGCAGGCCAGCGCCATATTGGTGGCGGCACTAAGCGGCAGCACTGCGCTGCGTAACACCAACAGGGTTAACGGCATGCCCAGTAGCAAGAGCAGTGAGCCATACATCAGCGCCTCATTGCCCAGGCGCGCCCATTTGATACAGCTGTACAGGCCGATAACCACGCTGCACAAGGCGGTGAAAGCCAGGGTGCGAGCCAGCAGCATGCTGGTCTGGTCGATCAAGTCATGTGGCAGGAACTGCCCAAGGAAACCCTGTCGCATGAGAACTCCAGTCAGTAGGTGATATGCAGCAGTATCGGCGCAAATGGCTGCTGGCTTGAGGGGTAAAGCGCCAATTGGGCGGATCAACGGTTAAAAACAAGATGACTCGTCAGTCATATGGTTCAGCCCCGGGCTTGCCGGTACTGGCCAGGCGTGAGGCCTTTCCAGCGCTTGAAGGCATGCAGAAAGTTCGACACCTCGCTGTAGCCCAGGCGTTCGGCAATCTCCTCCTGGCTCAGGCTGGCGATGGCCAGCAGCTCTTCGGCCAGGGCCTGGCGCACTTCTTCCTGCAACTGACGAAAGCTGCTGCCCTGGTCTTCCAGGCGGCGGCGCAAGGTACGGCTGCTGATGTTCAGCTCGCTGGCAATCAGCTCCATATCCGGTAGCCGGCCGGGTGTGCTCAGCAAACGATCACGAATCTGTCCGGCCAGGCCGCTGCGCACTTGCCGTTTGGCCAGCAGAGCCTGGCATTGCAGCTCGCAGAGTTGCGCGTTGTGCGGATTGGCGCGGGGCAGCGGCAGGTCGAGCAGCTGGCGGGCAAAGCTGATGCGATTGTGCGCGCTGGCAAACTCCGGCAGCAGGCCGAACTGCTCGATAAAACGTGCCGGATCAGTGGGCGCCGGCAGGCTCAGTTGCACCCGGCTCAGCGGCACCCTGGCACCGGTCAGCTCGCGCTGAATCACCATCACCGCCACGGCGTCGCGCAGCAACAGGAAATCGCGTACCTGCTCCGGCAAATGGCTGCCATCCAGTTCCAGGTGCGCCTGGCTGGCGTCTTCACGCAAGGTGATGCGGTTGAAGGCGAAGGTCAGGTCCAGGTAACGCAGGCCAAGGTCGGCGGCCTGGCGAAAGGTCTGGCTGCTGAGCAGGGCGTAACCCCAGATGCCGTAGGTGGTCAGCTGATAGCGCAGGCCGGCCTGTAGGCCCAGGTCGTGCTGCGCGGGCAGGGCCTCGATCAGGTTACGGACCAACTGCAGTTCCTGCGCGCCGTCGATTTCGCTGTGCAACTCGGCCAGCTGCAGGGGGCTGAGGCCGGTGTTGAGCAGGCAGCGCTCGACACTCAGGCCATGGTCGAGGCCCAGTTGGGTCAGCAGTTGCATGCTGGTGATAGTGCGCCGTGGCAGGCTGTAGGGGGTGGCTGACATGCAGTTATCCGCTGGTTTGTCCGAAAGTCACAATCCGTTGGCCGACTATGCCATAACCCGCCACGCGGCAGGCAAGTAGCATCCTGGCATCCGCACTGATTGCGGTTGGGGATATAACAATGCACAACACTTCCCAGAACCAGGCTCCCTTGCGCGTGCTGATTATCGGCAGTGGCTTTGGCGGCCTGGGCATGGCCATTCAGTTACAGAAGGCCGGGATCGAGGATTTTCTGCTGCTGGAAAAAGCCGCAGAAATCGGCGGCACCTGGCGTGATAACAGCTACCCGGGTGCGGCCTGCGATGTGCCGTCGCACCTGTATTCGTTTTCCTTCGAGCCGAAAAGCGACTGGAGCCGCAAGTTCGCGCCCCAGGCGGAAATCCACGGCTATATGCTGCATTGCGTGGCCAAGTACCAGCTGCGCTCGCGCATTCGCTGCAATGCCGAGGTGGCGTCTGCCGCTTTCGATGCTGCGACTGCGCTGTGGCGGGTAACCCTGAGCAATGGCGAGGAACTCTGCACCGAAGTGCTGATCAGCGCCTGCGGCCAGCTCAACCAGCCAGCCTATCCGGCGTTACCGGGGATCGAGCAGTTCGCCGGGGAGGCCTTTCATTCGGCGCGCTGGCGGCATGACCTGGACCTGAGCGGCAAGCGCGTGGCGGTGATCGGCACCGGCGCCTCGGCGATTCAGTTTGTCCCGCAGATCCAGCCCAAGGTGGCGCAGCTGCAGCTGTTTCAGCGCTCGCCGGCCTATGTGCTGGGCAAGCCGGACCGCGCCTATCGGCCCTGGGAACTGGCCGTGATGCGCCGGCTGCCCTGGCTGCAGCGCCTCGACCGTGGCCTCAAGTACCTGCAACACGAGGTGCGCGGTCTGGCGTTTATCAGCATGCCGTGGCTGATGAAGCTGTTCCGTTTCAGTTTCGTGCGTCACCTCAAGCAGCACATCAGTGATCCGCAGCTGCGCAGCCAGCTGCAGCCGGATTACCCCATGGGCTGCAAGCGCATCCTGATCAGCAATGACTACTTCCCGGCCCTGGCACAGCCCAATGTGAGGGTGGTCAGCGAGGCGATCAGTGGCGTTACCGAAAGCGCGATCATCACCGCCGATGGTCGCGAGCACCCCTGCGATGTGCTGATCTACGGCACCGGCTTTGCCGCCACGGATTTTCTCGCGCCGATGCAGATTCGCGGCCTCGGTGGGCTGGAGCTGAACCAGGCCTGGCGCGACGGCGCCGAGGCGTACAAGGGCATCAGCGTCAGCGGTTTTCCCAACCTGTTTATCCTTTACGGGCCCAATACCAACCTGGGGCACAACTCGATCATCTATATGCTCGAAAGCCAGTTCCGCTATGTGCTCGGCTGCATCGCTTTGCTGCGCCAGCAAGGCGCCCGTTATGTCGACGTAAAAGCCGCAGTGCAGCAGCGCTACAACCAGCAGGTGCAGGCCAGCTCACATCGAACGATATGGGAGCAGGGCTGCTCAAGCTGGTACAAAACCGCCTCCGGCAAAAGCACCAATAACTGGCCGGGCTATACCTTCACCTACCGCCAGCTGACCCGCGCACCGGAGCTTGATGACTATGAATGCAGCCGTTGAATTCACCGCCCCAGCGGCCGATCAGGCATTTTTGCGCAGCGTGCTGCGTACCGGCCTGCGCCTGTTGTTCCGTGGCCTGGTGCGCCCACCGATGCCGATTGCCGGGCAGCGTGCGGTGCTGCGCCTGCTGACTGCCGCCAGCCCGGCGCCGCGCGGCATCAGCCGTAGCGCCGGCACCTTGGGCGGGCGGCCGTGCGAGTGGCATCGCCCGCAGAGTCCACGCGGTACGGTGTTGCTCTACCTGCATGGCGGCGCCTACCTGATTGGCGGGGCGAATACCCACCGGGCGATCTGCTCCAACCTGGCCAAGCGCGGACAGATGGAGGTCTGCGCCCTGGATTACCGCCTGGCTCCCGAGCACCAATACCCGGCCGCCCGCGAGGATGCCCTGGCGGCGTTTCAGGAACTGCTCACGCTGGGTTATACGGCCGAGCAGATCGTGATTGGCGGCGATTCGGCCGGCGGCAACTTGGCTCTGATCACCAGTCTGCGCTTGCGCGATCTGGGGTTGCCGCAACCGGCGGCGCTGGTGTGTTTTTCCCCGGTTACCGATTTTTCCTTCACGCAGATACATGAGCCGCCGGCGGGCGACCCACTGCTTCATCCAAAATGGGCGGCGCAGGCGTTGGCGCTGTATTGCCCGGCCGGGCTGGCGCCTGACGATCCCGGCATGTCGCCGCAGTTTGCCGATCTACACGGCCTGGCCCCGCTACTGATTCAGGTGGGCGAAGATGAAATCCTGCGTAACGACAGCCTGCGCTTTGCTGACAAGGCCAAGGCTGCGGGCGTGGATGTGCGCCTGCAGCGCTATCCGGATTTGTGGCACGTATTCCAGGCCCATGCCGGGATGCTCAAGGCCGCCGATTTTGCCCTGGCCGAAGTGGTGAGCTTTCTGCGTGAGCGAGGCTGCTGAGTGAACAATATTCTGATTACTGGGGCCGCCTCGGGGATTGGCGCGGCCACCGCCAGGTTGTTTCATCAGCACGGTTGGCAGGTCGGCCTGCTGGATATCAACCACCAGGCGCTGGCTAAGCTGGCCGGCGAACTGGGTAACGCCTGGCATGCCGCACTGGATGTGACTGACCCGGCGGCGGTCAAGGTCGCCCTGGCGGACTTCTGCGCCCTGCATGGCGGCCAGTTGCGCCTGCTGTTCAACAGCGCCGGGATTCTGCAGTGCGGGCATTTCGAGGACATCGAACTGAGCGAGCATGCGCGCATCCTGCAGATCAACGTGCAGGGCCTGCTGAATATGACTCACGCGGCCTTTCCCTACCTGCAAGCCACGGCCGATGCCCAGGTGATCAATATGGGCTCGGCTTCCGGGCTGTATGGCGTGCCGCACCTGGCCAGCTACTCGGCCTCCAAGTTCGCCGTGCGCGGGCTGACCGAGGCGCTGGATCTGGAGTGGGCCAAGCACGGCATTCGCGTCGGCGACCTGATGCCGCCCTTTGTCAGCACGCCGATGCTCAATAACCAGCGTTTCCAGGCGCCGGTGCTGCGCCGTCTGGGGGTTAACCTTGAGGCTGAAGCCGTGGCTCAAGCCGCTTGGGCGCAGACGCAGAGCCGGGCGGTACACCGGCCGATCAGCCTACAGTTCAAGCTGCTGTACTGGTCTGGCCAACTGACACCCGCCTGGCTGACCCGGCGCATCATGGCCTGGCTGGGTCGCGAATAGGCCTGAAACAAGTTTCGCTGGGCAAATGCGCGTTGATGGGGCTAGTCTGCACCTAACGCTTCTGACTTGTTCACTCTGAACAAGCCTGCGTTGACCAGCCCTGGTTTCAGGTCTGGCTTATGACATATCAGGCAGCACATCGCTTGATTCTCGGGCGGCACTGCAATCGGTGCCGTAACACCGCTGATGCTCTGGCGGTCGCAATGGGAAAGCGTTTACCAGGTCGTTGCACTGCAGTATCGACTCACAGTTGGTTCTTTAGCGTCCTGTAAATATGTCCATCGCCTGAGGAGGTCACTTTATGAGCACAGCCTTGCACGATGATGTCAGTAACGGGGTTTTACGGCGGATGAAGGAGGGTGGCTTCGATTTTGCCAGCTTCCATCCCATCGAGTTTTACGCCCTATTCCCGGATGAGGAGCGGGCCCGCATGGCCACCCGCAAATTTCGCGGTGAGTCTTTTCACGCCCTGGTGACCGAGCGTGATGACGGTGTCTGGCACCTGCAAGTCAGTAAAGTAATGTTCGCGACCTACCACGGCATCGACGACTTCGAGCATGACTTGGAGTCGGTCGTGGCGCCGCTCGGCGGCAAGCTGGATGGGTGGGGCGTTACCCAGGAGGTAAGGCAGCCCTGAAGTCTGCACACTGGCCAGCCATAAGCTGGCCAGTGTCATTTCTACCTTGCCAACTCTCTGCTCACCCAATCACCCCTCGACCCCAGTCTGCGCTTTGCTTCAGACTTGGCGCATGACCGACATCCTGATTTTTACCCATATCGATTACTGCCCGCCGGCCCACCTGGGCAAGGTCCTGGAGCAGGCTGGCCATGCCTTTAGCGTGCTGCGCGCCGACCTCGGCGAGCTGGACGGCATCGACCTCGACCGGCCCAAGGCCGTGGCCATCATGGGTGGGCCGATGAGCGTCAACGACCCGCTGCCCTGGCTGCAGACCGAAGTGGCCGCGCTGCAGCATTTGATTCGCCGCGATATTCCGTTGATCGGCCATTGCCTGGGCGGCCAGCTGCTGGCCAAGGCTCTGGGCGCGCAAATCAGCCGCATGCCCTATACCGAAAGCGGCTGGCAGCCGCTGAGCCGTATTGACCAAGATAACCCCAGCCCCTGGCTGGCTCATTTGCCACCGACCTTTCCGATGTTTCAGTGGCACGGCGACAGCTTTGCCATTCCGCTCGGTGCGCAGCCTTTACTTAGCAGCCCCTGGTGCAGCAACCAGGCCTTTGCCTGGGGCGACAAAGTGCTGGCGCTGCAAGGCCACCCGGAAATGGACCAAGCCCTGGTGCGCCAGTGGCTCGGCGACTGGCACCACCTGCTCGATGAAAGCCAACCCAGCCAGCAGAGCAGGGCGCAGATGCTCGACCAGCTGCCAGCCAAGGTCGCCGAGTTGAACCGCGTGGCCGAAGGCTTCTACCGGCACTGGCTGCACCTGGCAGGCTTGTAAGCGCCAGTTTTGTAGCCCGGATGCAATTCGCGAAGTGCTGCGGTTTGCATGACCAGTCGCGCATTGCACCCGGGCTATGGGGTGTGCGCTTTGAAATGGCGCGTCTTGCGACCTGGCGGTCACGATTGCGCCCCGGCTTGGTGCTTTACTTGCTTATGCGATGCTCAAGTTGCTGATTTAAAACATTTTTATTCTATGGCGCGGGCTTTGCAGAGCTGACTCCATGTCCGGGTGACAAGGAGTACGGCATGGCCCGCACCTTTTATGACGAGATGTATGACGCGAGTGGCGCTGTCCGTCCGCACTATCAAGCCTTTGCCCGCTGGCTGGCGGATACCCCGGATGAGCTGCTGGCCCAGCGTCGCCGTGAGGCGGATCTGCTGTTCCACCGCGCCGGCATCACCTTCACCCTGTACGGCGATGACCAGGGCACCGAGCGGCTGATTCCGTTCGATATCATCCCGCGCAGCATCCCCGCCAGCGAATGGCGCATGGTCGAACGCGGCTGCATCCAGCGCGTGCAGGCGCTGAACATGTTCCTCGCCGACCTCTACCACGACCAGCGCATCATCAAGGCCGGCATCATCCCCGCCGAGCAGGTGCTGGCCAACGAGGGCTACCAGATCGCCATGCAGGGCCTCAACCTGCACCGCGACCTCTACGCCCATATCGCCGGGGTCGACCTGGTGCGCGATGGCGACGGCAGCTACTACGTGCTGGAAGACAACCTGCGCACCCCCAGCGGCGTCAGCTATATGCTCGAAGACCGCAAGATGATGATGCGCCTGTTCCCCGAGCTGTTCGCCGCCCAGCGCGTGGCACCGATCGATCACTACCCCAATTTGCTGCTCGATACACTGAAGTCTTCCAGCCCGTTGGATAACCCCAACGTCGTGGTGCTGACGCCAGGGCGCTTTAATAGTGCCTATTTCGAGCACGCCTTCCTCTCCCGCGAAATGGGCGTGGAGCTGGTCGAAGGCGCGGATCTATTTGTGCGCGACGACAAGCTGTTTATGCGCACCACCGCCGGGGCCAAGCAGGTGGACGTGGTCTACCGCCGCCTCGACGATGCCTTCCTCGATCCGCTGGCCTTTAACCCCGACTCCATGCTCGGCGTGCCCGGCCTGCTGGCCTGCTACCGCAGCGGCAATCTGGTGCTGGCCAACGCCATCGGCACCGGGGTGGCGGACGACAAATCGATCTACCCCTATGTCGACGAGATGATCCGCTTCTACCTCAGCGAAGAGCCGATCCTGAAAAACGTGCCGACCTACCAGTGCCGCAAGCCGGCCGAGCTGTCCCACGTGCTGGCCAACCTGGAACAGCTGGTGGTCAAGGAAACCCAGGGCTCTGGCGGCTACGGCATGCTGGTCGGCCCGGCAGCCAGCAAGGCCGAGATCGAAGACTTCCGCGCCCGTCTGATTGCCCGCCCCGAGGCCTATATCGCGCAACCGACCCTGTGCCTGTCGACCTGCCCGACCTTTGTCGAGCGCGGCATCGCGCCACGCCATATCGACCTGCGGCCGTTCGTTCTGTCCGGCAAGGAAACCCGCATCGTCCCCGGCGGCCTGACCCGCGTCGCGCTGCGCGAAGGCTCGCTGGTGGTCAACTCGTCCCAGGGCGGCGGTACCAAGGACACCTGGGTGGTGGAGGATTAATCATGCTCAGTCGTACTGCTTCCGATCTGTACTGGATGTCGCGCTACCTGGAGCGCGCCGAGAACCTCGCGCGCATGCTTGAAGTCAGCTACTCGCTGTCGCTGATGCCGCAGGACGGCCGCGGCGATGGCCTGGAAGAACTGGCCCTGCCGCTGCTGATTACCGGCACCCTGGATGATTATCTGGAGCGCCACGGCCCGTTGCATGCCGAGCGCATGTTGGATTTCTTCGCCCTCGACGCGAGCAACCCGGCGAGCATCTACTGCTGCCTGCAGGCCGCGCGCAGCAATGCCCACGCGGTGCGCGGGCGGATCACCGCGGACATGTGGGAAAACATCAACGCCACCTGGCTGGAGATTCGTGGCATCGCCGAGCAGGGCCTGAGCCGCTACGGCATCAGCCGCTTCTGCGAATGGGTCAAGGAGCGTTCGCACCTGTTCCGCGGCGCCACCTTCGGCACCATCATGCGCGGCGACCCCTACCGCTTTATCCGCCTGGGCACCTTTATCGAGCGCGCCGACAACACCCTGCGCCTGCTCGATGCACGCTACGAGATGCTCGGCGAGGACATCGACGAAGTCGACGGCCGCCCGGCGCGCAGCTACTACCAGTGGACCGCGCTGCTGCGCGCACTGTCCTCGTTCGAGGCCTTCGCCGAGATCTACCGCGGCTCGCCCGGTACGCGCAAAGTCAGCGAATTGCTGCTGCTACGCGCCGACGTGCCGCGCTCGCTGCGCGCCTGTATGGACGAGCTGAGCCTGATGCTCGCCAGCCTGCCCGGTGACAACGGCCGCCCGGCCCAGCGCCTGGCCGCCGAACTGCAAGCGCGGCTGCGCTACACCCGCATCGAGGAAGTGCTCGACGCGGGCCTGCACGCCTGGCTTACCGATTTCATCCTGCTGGTGCGCCAGCTGGGCCAAGCCATCCACACGTCCTATCTGGAGGTCGCATGAGACTGTCCATCAGCCACGACACCACCTACCGCTACGAAGATCAGGTGCGCAATAGCATCCAGTACCTGCGCATGACCCCGCACGACAGCGAACGCCAGCAGGTGCTCAGCTGGCAGTTGAGCCTGCCGCGGCCGGTGCGCGCGCAACTCGACCCCTACGGCAATATCCTGCATGTGCTGACCCTGGATGAGCCGCACGAATCCATCGTGATTGGTGCCCGTGGCCAGGTGGAAATCGACGAATCCCGCGAGGCCGAGCATGAAAGCCAGTCGGCGCTGCCGTTCCTGCGCTTTACCCGCCTGACCGAGGCCGACGAGGCCCTGCGCGAGTTCGCCAGGCTGCAAAGCCACAATCGCCAGGATCGCAGCGGCCTGATCGACCTGATGCACGCCCTCAACGCCCATATCAGCTACCAGCCGGGTAGCACGGTGGTGGAAACCAGTGCCGCGCAAGCCTTCGCCGGCGGCAAGGGCGTGTGCCAGGACCACGCCCACGCCTTTCTCGCCTGCGCACGCAGCCTGGGCGTACCGGCGCGTTATGTGTCGGGCTATCTGTTTACCGACAGCGAGGATCACCTAGCCAGTCACGCCTGGGCCGAAGCCTGGCTGGATGACGCCTGGTACAGCTTCGATGTGACCAATTGCCTGGCCAAGCCGGAGCGGCACTTGAAGCTGGCCGTGGGCCTGGACTATCTGGACGCCTGCCCGGTGCGCGGCATGCGCCGCGGTGGCGGCAGCGAGCAGATGCATGCGCAGGTGGATGTAGTGCCCTTGCTGCAGGTGCAGCAACAGTAGCCCGCACAGTCGACCTGGGGTGAGCGTGCAGTGGGCGTTTACAGGTGGCAGCGGCCGTTGCGTGCAGACGCTACTGCGCTAGCACGCTGATGTTTTTCACCGCGTGCAGCCAGTCCGGGTAGAGCCGTGGCTGCTCGGTGTCCATGCCCAGTGCTGCCATGCGTTCCTTGTGCTGATTGATCTCCGCTAGCGCTTCACTAAGGGCGCTGGAGTTGCCATCAAGCTGGTGCATCTGGCTCAGGCCCAGGTGGTAGAAGCGCAGCACTTGCATGGCGACCGGGTCGCGGGCGGCAACACCGGCTTTGACGTGGTGCATCAGGTTGGTCACGCGCATCAGGCTGCGTTTCAGGCGCCAGCCGTACACGGCGGCGGCCATAAAGGGCTGTGGCCACAGCAGCAGGCGCACCAGGGTTACGGTTAGCGCTAAAGCGGTGATAACCCCGCCGAGGTTCCAGCGAAAGTTGTCGCCGCCTGGGGTGCCGAACAGCAGCACGGCGCTGCTCGACAGCAGCATGGCCAGGGCGACGAAAATTGCTGCGATGGTCAGGCTGCTGCGGCGGGTTTGTTGGCGGTAGGTTTCGGGGTTCAGCTGCTGGATTTCAAATATCGGGGTCACGGAATGTCTCACAG
>NZ_JBAQLP010000054.1:0-72517 GCF_049301935.1 Pseudomonas sp.
TGACCCGGCTGAGGCGCTCAGGGGTAATGGCGGCGGCGACATCCTTGAGTGGCAGGTGCGTGGTCACCAGCGCTACCCGCAGGCCGTGGGTGGCGAGCATCATCACCACCTGCGCGGTGTGGGTCAGCTCGGCGAGAAACTCGGTGTGCCCGGAAAAGGCAATCCCGGCCTGGTTGATCACGCCCTTGTGCACGGGGGCGGTAATCATCCCGGCGAAGTGGCCGTCGAGGCAGCCTTGGCCGGCGCGGGTCAGGGTTTCTAGCACATAGGGCGCGTTGCTTGGGTTCAACTGGCCGGGGGTTACGGCGGCGGCCAGTGGCGTGTCCCAGACATACAGGCTGCCGGCCGGTGCGGCCTGGCTTGGCCAGCAGTCAGGGGCGACGCTGATCAGTTGCATGCTTAGCCCCAGCAACTGGGCGCGTTCGGCCAGCAAGTCGCGGCTGGCGATGGCAATCAGGGCGTGCGGCTGCGCTTCACGCGCCAGCAGCAAGCACAGGTCGGGGCCTATGCCGGCGGGCTCACCTGGGGTTAAAGCGAAAAGGCGGGTGGCGGTCATCGGCAGGCTCTCGGTTATGCGCCAACGGCGGTTGGTGCGTAAGTAGATAAGACGGCTATTCAAGCGCTGGCGCGGCAGAAAATCTATGGTTAACCGCAGCCATTGCTACAGGTGCTGTGCGAGATCCCCTATTAGGCCGTTGAAAAACTACCTGCGTGGGTAGTCCCGCGTTAAACACCACCGCAAAATGCTCATGTACAGCTCGTACACTCGGCTTTTCGGCCGTATATGCCTTGTCTTGCCTGCCTCGCCTTCGTTTTTCAACGGCCTGCTATCGGTCACTGATGGCGGGTTTTCTGGCCAAACATCTCGCGCGGCTGCGGCGCTGAGCCTGCGTGTGGAACCGGCGAGTGCACAGATAGAGGCTGAGTGATGCTACGGGGCTGGTGATCAGGCCTGAGGAATCACCACACCCTGCGCAAGCTGGCGTGTCGCAGGGTGTGGCGGATGACCATCCTCAGGCGCTAGCGTCGGGCCTGCTCAGTATTGAGGGTTGCCACGCAGTTGGGCTTCGGCCGCTTTGGCCAGGTCCGGCGGGAGGAAGTCGGTATCCGGGTTGTAATCGGACTTGAGGTACTGCTCCAGGGTATTCAGGTCATCCGGGCTAAGGGTGCCGGCAGCCTGCTTCAAACGCAGGTTATTGAGGATGTAGTCATAACGCGCGTTGTTGTAATTGCGCACCGAGCTGTACAGCTGGCGCTGGGCGTCGAGTACGTCAACGATGTTACGCGTACCGACCTGGTAGCCGATTTCGGTGGCTTCCAGGGCGCTCTGGTTGGAGATGATCGACTGCTTGCGCGCCTGCACGGTTTCCACGTCGGTATTCACCGCGCGGTGCAGGTTGCGGGTGTTCTGCACCACCTGACGGCGCAGGCTTTCACGCAGTTGTTCGGTCTGGTTCAGGCGCTGGTAGGACTCGCGCACCTGGGAGCTGGTCAGGCCGCCGCTGTACAGCGGGATATTCAGTTGCAGGCCAATCGAGCGTTGCTCGACATCACCGCTGAAGCGATTGACGCTGGCCGCGTTGTTGCTGAAGCCGAGGCTGTCGTTGTCGCCTTTCTGGTAGCTGGCTACCGCATCCAGGGTCGGGGCGTGGCCCGATTTGCGCTGGCGCAGGGTTTCTTCGGCGGCTTCAACGGCGTAGTTGCTGGCTTGCAGGTTGAGGTTCTGCGCGGCGGCGGTGTCGACCCAGGCCTTGGCGTCGTTCGGCGTGGGCGCGAGGATCGGCAGGCTGTGCTCGATGCCTTCCAGCGCGGCGAAGTCGCGGTTGGTCAGGGTGATCAGGGCCTCGAAGGCATCTTCCACCTGTTGCTGGGCAATGATGCGGTTGGCGCGGGCGGTGTCGAAACCGGCCTGGGCTTCCAGTACGTCGGTCTTGTCCGAGAGGCCGACATCGAAGCGCTCGTTGGCCTGGTCCAGCTGGCGCTTGAACGCGGCTTCTTCAGCCTTGGTCGAGGCCAGGTTGTCCTGGGCGCGCAGTACCGCGAAGTAGCTTTCGGCGCTCTGCAGAATCAGGTTCTGCTCGGTGGCCGACAGCTCCAGTGCCGCTTGCTCGTTGCTCGCTTCGGCGGCTTGCAGCTGGAACCAGCGATCGGCGCGGAACAGCGGCTGGCTGAGGTTGGCCTGATACACAGTGCCGCTGCGCGATACGGTGTTGGCCGGGGAATCGACCTGGGTGCGGCTGTCGCTCAGGTTGGCTCCGGCAGACAGGTTCGGCAGCAGGCCGGCGCGCGCCTGGGGCACCACTTCGCTGCGCGCTTGATAATCTGCACGGGCGGCGGCCAGGTCGGCATTGTTGGCGGCGGCTTCCTGATAAACCGTGACCAGGTCAGTTTTGGTGGACAGCGGGGCTTGTTCTGCAGCCCAGGCCATTGTGTTGGACGCGGCGGCCACAGCGAGAGCCAGAGAGAGTCTGCGCAACATGGGGGTGATCCTGATTTGGCGTTAATCGGCAAGGCTAAGGGGCGCTGCCGAGGGGGTCAAGATTTGTCTGGGGCGGGGTGAGGGTAGATTGCAACAAACCGTGGCGTTTTCTGTGTGTTGGGGGTGTGTAGTGGCGGCTTTCGTCACTTTCCGACGCGCGGGTCATGAGAAATTGACTCCCGAGTTGGTTTTATTGGCTGGGGTTGATTAGACTGGCCGGGTTCTTGTCGGGGTGCCCCATTTGCGGGGCTGAGATTGGCAGCTGCCGGATCCCGTTGAACCTGATCAGGTTAAGGCCTGCGTAGGGAACAAGATGTGCTCGCCTTCCTCTGGCGAGCCTCTGGCACCGCCCCTGGTGCACCTTTCGCCGCTCAAGCATCCCAGGTTCGCTCCGACATCTAGCCCTGGAGAGCCGCCGATGAGCACACAAGAAAAAAACCTCAACCCAATCCTGAGTGAGTCCGCCCAGGTCGACCAACAGTCGATTCAGCCTTTTCCGCGCTCGCAGAAAATCTACGTGCAGGGCTCGCGCCCGGACATTCTGGTGCCCATGCGGGAAATCAGCCTGGACGTCACCCCAACCGACTTCGGCGGCGAGATCAACGCCCCCGTGGTGGTCTACGACACCTCCGGCCCCTACACCGATCCCAAGGTCATTATTGACGTACGCAAAGGCTTGGCCGATGTGCGCTCGCCGTGGATCGAGGCGCGTGGCGACACCGAGCGCCTGCCGGGCCTGAGCTCCAATTTCGGCCAGCAGCGCCTGGCCGATGCCGAGCTGACCAAGCTTCGTTTCGCCCATGTGAATAACCCGCGCCGCGCCAAGGCCGGGGCCAACGTCAGCCAGATGCACTACGCCCGTAAAGGCATCATCACCGCCGAGATGGAATACGTCGCCATCCGCGAGAACATGAAGCTGGAAGTGGCCCGCGAAGCCGGCCTGCTCGAGCAGCAGCACGCTGGTCACAGCTTTGGCGCCAGCGTGCCGAAGATCATCACCCCCGAATTTGTGCGTGACGAGATCGCCCGCGGTCGCGCGATCATCCCGGCCAACATTAACCACACCGAGTTGGAACCGATGATTATCGGTCGTAACTTCCTGGTGAAGATCAACGGCAATATCGGCAACTCGGCGCTGGGCTCTTCGATTGAAGAGGAAGTGGCCAAGCTGACCTGGGGCATCCGCTGGGGCTCGGACACGGTCATGGACCTGTCCACCGGCAAGCACATCCACGAAACCCGCGAGTGGATCATCCGCAACTCGCCGGTACCGATCGGCACCGTGCCGATCTACCAGGCCCTGGAGAAAGTCGGCGGCGCGGCCGAAGAGCTGACCTGGGAACTGTTCCGCGACACCCTGATCGAGCAGGCCGAGCAGGGCGTGGACTACTTCACCATCCATGCCGGCGTGTTGCTGCGTTATGTGCCGATGACCGCCAAGCGGGTTACCGGCATCGTTTCCCGTGGCGGTTCGATCATGGCCAAGTGGTGCCTGGCGCACCACAAAGAGAACTTCCTCTACACCCACTTCGAAGACATCTGCGAAATCATGAAGGCCTACGACGTCAGCTTCTCACTGGGTGATGGCCTGCGTCCGGGCTCGATCGCCGACGCCAACGACGAAGCGCAGTTCGGCGAGCTGGAAACCCTCGGCGAACTGACCAAGATCGCCTGGAAGCACGACGTGCAAACCATGATCGAAGGCCCCGGCCATGTGCCGATGCAGCTGATCAAGGAAAACATGGACAAGCAGCTGGAGTGCTGCGACGAGGCGCCGTTTTACACCCTCGGCCCGCTGACCACTGACATCGCCCCGGGTTACGACCACATCACCAGCGGCATCGGTGCGGCGATGATCGGCTGGTTCGGTTGCGCCATGCTCTGCTATGTCACGCCCAAGGAGCACCTGGGCCTGCCGAACAAGGATGACGTCAAGACCGGGATCATCACCTACAAGATCGCCGCGCATGCTGCGGACTTGGCCAAGGGCCATCCCGGCGCGCAGATTCGCGATAACGCATTGAGCAAGGCGCGTTTCGAGTTCCGTTGGGAGGACCAGTTCAACCTCGGCCTCGACCCCGACACCGCGCGCAGTTATCACGACGAAACGCTGCCCAAGGACTCGGCGAAGGTGGCACACTTCTGCTCCATGTGCGGGCCGAAGTTCTGCTCGATGAAGATCACCCAGGAAGTTCGCGTCTATGCTGAAGAGCAACGCATCGCCGCCCTCGACCTGGATGCTGAGGCGGGCATGCAAGCCAAGGCGGAGGAGTTTAAGGCGCAGGGTGCGCAGCTCTACCACAAGGTCTGATAGAGCTTTTGCTGCGCCCTGTTTCGGCGCAGCATAGGGTGTACCAGGACGGGCCTTCGGGCCCGTTTCTGTTAAATCAGGGGGCGTTATGCAACGAGAAGATGTCGAAGTGATCGAGCGCGAGCCCTGTTTCAGCGGCTTCTACAAGCTTGATCGGCTGCGTTTGCGTCATCGCCAGTTTGCCGGGGGCATGGGTCCGGAACTGAGCCGCGAGCTGTTCGTACGCCACGATGCGGTGTGCGTGCTGCCCTATGACCCGCAGCGCGATTGCGTGGTGCTGATCGAGCAGTTTCGGGTCGGCGCGCTAGATAAAAGTGCCAGCCCTTGGTTGCTGGAATTGGTTGCCGGTTTGATCGACAAGGGTGAGCAGCCGGAGCACGTGGCCCGCCGTGAAGCACTGGAAGAAGCCAACCTGCCGCTGACCTCGCTGTGGCCGATCACCCAGTACTACCCGTCACCCGGCGGCTCGGATGAGCGCGTGCACCTGTTTGTGGGGCGTTGCGACAGCGAAGGTGCCGGCGGAGTGCATGGCCTGGCCGAGGAAGGTGAGGATATCCGCGTACATGTCTGGCCCCTGGAAGATGCTTTGGATGCGGTCAAAGATGGGCGGATCGACAATGCCGCCAGCATCATCGCCCTGCAGTGGCTGGCGCTGAACCGCGCCGAAGTGCGGGGGTTGTGGTCGTGAACCTGCTGCGCGAGCGCTATCGGGTCGACCTGGTCGAGCTGCAGAGCGCTTGCGAACTCAACTATGTGCGCCTGCTGCAGTTGCTGCCGGACATGCGCGGGGAGGCCCGGCAGCAGATTCGCCGCGTGGCCCTTAGCCAGGGCGAGCATCTGCTGGGCGTGCTGGCCCTGGAGGTGCTGGAAACCTGTCCCTACACCTCGACCATCGAGGTGCGCCAGGAGCACAGCCTGTCCTGGCTGCCAGTGCCGCGTCTGGAGGTACGGGTGTATCACGATGCGCGCATGGCCGAGGTGGTCGGCACGCAGAGTGCGCGGCGCTTTCACGGCATTTATCCCTACCCCAATGCCGCCATGCACCAGCCGGATGAGAAGACCCAGCTCAATCTGTTTCTCGGTGAGTGGTTGAGCCACTGCCTGGCCTGCGGCCACGAGCTGGCGCCGGTGCGTTAGGTTTTTCCACGTTCTGCCGATAATCAGCCGCAGGCGCATTATTCCGATACGCGCTAGCCTTAGGGTGGGCGCTGGATTTACAGCGGACGTTCTGTGATCTATTCCCCTTTCGCGGGTTTACCGCCCGCAGGGCTAGCCAGCATAATTCACCCATTCCGCTCAAGGAGAAGGTCTTGCCGGGCGCGCCGATTCAAACCACTGCTGTTGATCGCTCGGTACTGCTGGTGCAGCTCTCCGATAGCCACCTGTTTGCCGACGGGGCGGGCAAGCTATTGGGCATGGATACCCAGGACAGCTTGCAGCGGGTGATCGAGCGCGTGCTGCAAGAGCAGCCGCAGATTGATCTGGTGCTGGCCAGTGGCGATCTCTCGCAGGACGGCAGCGCCGAGTCCTACCAGCGTTTCCGCGAGATGACCGCTGCCATTCCTGCGCCCGCGCGCTGGTTCCCCGGTAACCATGATGAAGTGCCTGCCATGCAGGCGGCCTGCGTCGGCAGTGACCTGCTGGAACCGGTGATAGACCTGGGCAACTGGCGCGTGACCCTGCTCGACTCCTCGATTCCCGGCGCCGTCCCCGGTTATCTCAGTGAGCAGCAGCTTGCGCTGCTGGAGCGCGCACTCAGCGAAGCGCCGGATCGTCATCACCTGATCTGCCTGCATCACCACCCGGTGTCCATCGGTTGCAAATGGATGGAGCCCATCGGCCTGCGCAACCCGGATGCCCTGTTTGCCGTGCTGGGGCGCTTCAGCAAGGTGCGGGCAGTGCTCTGGGGGCATATCCATCAGGAGCTCGATCAGCAGCGCGGCCCGATCCGCTTGCTGGCCTCGCCCTCGACCTGCGTGCAGTTCGCCCCGGGTAGCGAGGAGTTTCAGGTCGATAAAAGCGCGCCGGGCTATCGCTGGCTGCGGCTGTTCGACGATGGCTGTCTGGAAACCGGCGTGTCGCGGGTGACCGGCATCAAGTTCGAAATCGATTACACCATCAAAGGCTACTAGCAGGCCGTTGAAAAACGTAGGCGAGGCAGCCAGCGCAAGGCGCTACGCCAGTAACAGCCTCCGGCTGGTCAAAACGGCGAAAAAGCGGAGTTTACGAGGTGTAAATGAGCATTTTGAGCCTGTTTTTAACGCCGCGATGGCAACGAAGGTAGTTTTTCAACAGTCTGCTAAGGCCTTTGCAGAGCTCGGCTAACCGGTTGCAGCCGGTCGCCGCAACCGGTTAGCCTCCCGCCCCATGACCATATCCATTCTCTATATTCACGGGCTTAACAGCTCGCCGGCGTCGCTCAAAGCCAGCCAGTTGCAGCGCGCCATGGCGCAGCTGGGCCTGGCCGCGCAGCTGCGGGTTCCCGCCTTGCATCACCATCCGCGGCAGGCAATGGCCCAGCTCGAAGCACTGATTGCCGAGCTGGGTCGCCCTGTGCTGGTTGGCAGCTCGCTGGGCGGCTACTATGCGACCCACTTGGCCGAGCGCCACGGGCTGCCAGCGCTGTTGATCAATCCCGCCGTGCGCCCGCACCTGCGTTTCGATGGATACCTGGGCCCGCAGAAGAACTATTACAGCGATGAAACCTGGGAGCTGACGGCCGACCATGTAACGGCGCTGGCCGAACTGGATGTAGCAGTGCTGCAAGACCCGTCGCGCTATCAGGTGTGGCTGCAGACCGCCGACGAAACCCTCGACTACCGCGATGCCCAGCGCTATTACCGCGCCTGTGCGTTGCGTATCCAGGCCGGCGGCGATCATGGCTTCCAAGGTTTTGCCGAGCGCTTGCCGATGCTGTTCGCTTTCGCCGGTATTCCTCGCCATCTGTGGCAGGATATCGACTTTTCCGCATCCATTTGACCAACAAGAGACCCCATGGCCCAGCAAGGTTCCAGCTCTTACAACGCCGATGCCATCGAAGTCCTTTCCGGCCTCGACCCGGTGCGCAAACGCCCGGGCATGTACACCGATACTTCGCGGCCCAACCACCTGGCCCAGGAAGTCATCGACAACAGCGTCGACGAAGCCCTGGCCGGGCATGCCAAGTCGATTCAGGTGATCCTGCATGAGGATAACTCCCTGGAAGTGCTCGATGACGGTCGCGGCATGCCGGTGGATATCCACCCGGAAGAGGGCGTGCCCGGGGTCGAACTGATCCTCACCAAGCTGCATGCCGGCGGCAAGTTTTCCAACAAGAATTACCAGTTCTCCGGCGGCCTGCATGGCGTGGGTATTTCCGTGGTCAACGCGCTGTCGACCCGTGTGGTGGTGACCGTCAAGCGCGATGGCAACGAATACCAGATGAGTTTTGCTGACGGCTATAAGGCCAGCGACCTGGCTGTGGTCGGCACCGTGGGCAAGCGCAACACCGGCACCAGCGTGCACTTCTGGCCGGACGGCAAATATTTCGACTCCTTCAAATTCTCGGTCAGCCGTCTTAAACATGTGCTCAAGGCCAAGGCCGTGCTCTGTCCGGGGCTTTCCGTCAGCTTCACTGATAAAGCCAGCGGTGAGCAGGTCGAGTGGCTGTATGAAGACGGCCTGCGTTCCTACCTGGTGGATGCCGTCAGCGAGTTTGAGCGGCTACCCAATGAGCCGTTCTGCGGCAGCCTGGCCGGCAATAAGGAAGCGGTGGACTGGGCCCTGCTGTGGCTGCCGGAAGGTGGCGAGTCGCTGCAGGAAAGCTACGTCAACCTGATTCCCACCGCCCAGGGCGGCACCCACGTCAATGGCCTGCGTCAGGGCCTGCTGGACGCCATGCGCGAGTTCTGCGAGTTCCGCAGCCTGCTGCCGCGCGGGGTCAAGCTGGCGCCGGAAGACATCTGGGAGCGCATCGCCTTCGTCCTGTCGATGAAGATGCAGGACGCGCAGTTCTCCGGGCAGACCAAGGAGCGCCTGTCGTCCCGTGAGGCGGCGGCCTTTGTTTCCGGTGTGGTGAAAGATGCCTTTAGCCTGTGGCTTAACGGCCATCCGGAACTCGGTCAGCAGCTTGCCGAACTGGCCATCAGCAATGCCAACCGGCGCCTCAAGGCCGGCAAGAAGGTCGAGCGCAAGCGCATCACCCAGGGCCCGGCGTTGCCCGGCAAGCTGGCCGATTGCGCCGGGCAGGACCCGATGCGCTCCGAACTGTTTCTGGTGGAGGGTGATTCCGCCGGCGGCAGCGCCAAGCAGGCGCGCGACAAGGAGTTCCAGGCGATCCTGCCGCTGCGCGGGAAGATTCTCAATACCTGGGAAGTCGATGGCAGCGAAGTGCTGGCCAGCCAGGAAGTGCACAACATTGCCGTGGCGGTTGGCCTCGATCCGGGTTCCAGCGACCTCTCGCAGCTGCGCTACGGCAAGATCTGCATCCTCGCCGACGCCGACTCCGACGGCCTGCATATTGCCACCCTGCTCTGTGCACTGTTCGTCCAGCATTTCCGCCCGCTGGTGGATGCCGGTCACGTCTATGTGGCCATGCCGCCGCTGTACCGCATCGACCTGGGCAAGGAGATTTTCTACGCCCTGGATGAGGCTGAGCGCGACGGCATTCTCGACCGCCTGGTGGCCGAGAAGCGCCGCGGCAAGCCGCAGGTCACGCGCTTTAAAGGCCTGGGTGAGATGAACCCACCGCAACTGCGCGAAACTACCATGGACCCCAATACCCGGCGTCTGGTGCAGCTGACCCTGGAGGACTACCCCGGCACCCAGGAAATGATGGACATGCTGCTGGCGAAAAAACGCGCCGGCGACCGTAAATCCTGGCTGGAGTCCAAGGGCAACCTGGCCGAGGTGTTGCTCTGATGCAGCGGCTGTTGGCTGTCTGCCTTTTGCTCTGCTCACCCTTGTTGGCGAACGCAGCAGCGCTGGAAGAGCTGAAACTGCTCAACGAGCAGGCGGTCAGTGGTGTCACTGGCGGCAACCTGTCCGGGCTGGCCTGGTGTGATGGCGCGCTGTGGGCGGTTTCCGACCGCGATGATCAGCAGCTCTATCGTCTGGAGTCCGATGAGTCGCAGTGGCAGGCTACGGCCGAGACCTTTGTCGCGCCGCCTGCACCGGATGTGCGGTTGCCCTGGGGGCTGCGCATGCGCAGCTGGGCCGCCGGGCTGGCGCGCGGTGGTGAGCAGGATTTCGAGGGCATCAGTTGTGACGCCGCCGGCAACCGCTACCTGGTCAGTGAGGCCAAGGCGGCCGTGCTGCAGTTGCCGGTGATGGGCGAGCCGAATTGGCTGAAACTGCCCCAGGGCTTGCTGCGCCAGGCGCGTGCCAGTGGTATGGCGCTGCATTACAACTCGTTGTTTGAAGGCATGGCCATCGATCCGGCGGGCGAGCGCCTGTACCTGGCGGCCGAGCGTATGCGTCGCGGCATATTGGTGGCGCATAAGCAGCGCGCCATTTGGCGTTGCACCGGTGGCTGCGTGCTGTTCAGCGAATCGGGCACGGAAACGGGGCCCGAGCAGCTGGGCGGCAAGCCGCAGCCGCGGGATTTCTCCGGCCTGGCTTTTTATAACGAAAAACTCTTCACCCTGGAGCGTCAGGCGCACCGTATCTGTCGGCGCGACCTGAGCAATGCTCAGGACGAGCAGTGTTGGTCGTTTGCCGCCGAAGCGCTGACCCCGGAGCGGCTTTATGCGCCGTCCTATGGCCTGGCGGAAGCGCTGTGGGTGGATCAGGATGGCGCTTGGGTCGGCGTCGATAACGGCCGCTTCAGGCGTGCCGACGGTGAGTCGCGGCCGATTATCTGGCGCTTTGCTGCACCGCAAGGCGGTTGGGGCGCCAAGCCGTGAGCGAGCAGCCTGCGGGCAAGCGTGCCGGTCGGGTGATGCTGGTGCTGGCCTGGGGCGCGGCGATTTTGCTGGCCACCCAGTTTTTCGGCGACTGGGAAGACGCCCAGCGCAACCCCAATCAGGCGCCTGAGTCGCTGCATGGCAGCGGCTATGTGGAGGTGCATCTGGCCAGCAGTCGCCAGGGCCACTATATGGCCGGCGGCACGATCAACGGCGAGGCGGTGACCTTCCTGCTCGATACCGGTGCAACCCAGGTCGCAGTGCCGACCGAAGTGGCGCAGCGCCTGGGTTTGCAGGCCGGCGCGGCAATTACCATCAGCACCGCCAATGGCCGCGCCACGGCGCACCGTACCCGGCTGGCACGCCTGCAGCTGGGCGATATCGTGCTGACTGATGTAGAGGCTTTGATCGCCCCCGGCATGGGTGGCGACGACGTATTACTGGGCATGAGCGCCCTGAAACAGCTCGAATTTACCCAGCGCGGCGGCACCTTGATGCTGCGCCAGACAACATCGCAACAACCCATTTTGCAACAACCCACTTTGCAATGAGGCACGCATGAGCGAATCCCTCGATTTGAGCCTGGACGGTGTTGAACGCCGTTCCCTTGCCGACTTTACCGAGCAGGCTTACCTCAATTACTCCATGTACGTGATCATGGATCGCGCGCTGCCGCATATCGGCGACGGCTTGAAGCCCGTGCAGCGGCGCATCATCTACGCCATGAGCGAGCTGGGTCTGGACGCCGACTCCAAGCACAAGAAGTCGGCGCGTACCGTTGGCGACGTGCTCGGCAAGTTCCACCCGCATGGCGACAGCGCCTGCTACGAAGCCATGGTGCTGATGGCGCAACCCTTCAGCTACCGTTACACCCTGGTCGACGGCCAGGGCAACTGGGGGGCGCCGGATGATCCGAAGTCCTTCGCCGCCATGCGCTATACCGAGGCGCGCCTGTCGCGTTACTCGGAGGTGCTGCTCAGCGAACTGGGCCAGGGCACCGTGGACTGGGTGCCGAACTTCGACGGCACCCTGAATGAGCCGGCGACCCTGCCGGCGCGGCTGCCGAATATTCTGCTCAACGGCACCACCGGCATCGCCGTGGGCATGGCCACCGACGTGCCGCCGCATAACCTGCGTGAGGTGGCGACGGCCTGTATTCGCCTGCTGGACGAGCCGAATGCCACGGTCGAGCAGCTCTGTGAACACATCCTCGGCCCGGACTACCCGACCGAAGCGGAAATCATCACGCCGCGCAGCGACCTGCTGAAAATCTACGAAACCGGCAAGGGCTCGGTGCGCATGCGCGCGGTGTACCGCGTCGAGGATGGCGATGTGGTGGTCACTGCGCTGCCGCATCAGGTGTCCGGGGCCAAGGTGCTGGAGCAGATTGCCGCGCAGATGCAGGCGAAGAAGCTGCCGATGGTCGCCGATCTGCGCGATGAATCGGACCATGAGCACCCGTGCCGCATCGTCATCATCCCGCGCTCCAACCGGGTGGACGCCGACGAGCTGATGCAGCATCTGTTCGCCACCACCGAGCTGGAGTCCAGCTACCGGGTCAACAGCAACGTGATCGGCCTGGACGGCAAACCCTCGGTCAAGGATTTGCGCACCCTGCTCAGCGAGTGGCTGGTCTACCGCGTCGGCACCGTGCGCCGCCGTCTGCAGTTCCGCCTGGACAAGGTCGAGAAACGCCTGCACCTGTTGGAAGGCTTGCTCACCGCCTTCCTCAATCTGGATGAAGTGATCCATATCATCCGCACCGAGGATCAGCCAAAGCCGGTGCTGATGGAGCGCTTCGGCCTGACGGACGTGCAGGCTGACTATATCCTCGACACCCGCCTGCGCCAGCTGGCGCGCCTGGAAGAGATGAAGATCCGCGGCGAGCAGGATGAGCTGGCCAAGGAGCGCGACAAGCTGCTGGCCCTGCTCGGCAGCGAAGCCAAGCTGAAGAAGCTGGTGCGCCAGGAAATCCTCGACGACGCCGAGAAATACGGCGACGAGCGCCGTTCGCCGATAGTCGCCCGCGCCGAGGCCAAGGCCCTCAGCGAAAACGAGCTGCTGCCCACCGAGCCGGTGACCGTGGTGCTCTCGGAAAAAGGCTGGGTGCGCTGCGCCAAGGGCCACGATATCGATGCCACCGGCCTGTCGTACAAGGCCGGCGACGGTTTCAAGACGTCCGCGCCGGGCCGCTCCAACCAGTTCGCCGTGTTTATCGATAACACCGGGCGCAGCTACTCGCTGCCGGCCCACTCACTGCCGTCCGCCCGTGGCCAGGGTGAGCCGTTGACCGGGCGCCTGCAGCCGCCGCCGGGCGCCACCTTCGAATGCGTACTACTGCCCGATGACAATGCGCTGTATGTGATTGCCTCCGATGCCGGCTACGGCTTTGTGGTCAAGGGTGAAGACCTGCAGGCCAAGAACAAGGCCGGCAAGGCGCTGCTCAGCCTGCCTGCTGGCGCCCTGGTGGTGCCGCCCAAGCCGTTGGCTAACCGTGAAGAGGATTGGTTGGCGGCGGTGACGACCGAAGGCCGTTTGCTGCTGTTCCCGGTACGGGATTTGCCGCAGCTGGGCAAAGGCAAGGGCAACAAGATCATCGGCATCCCCGGTGAGCGGGTCGCTTCGCGTGAGGAATACCTCACCGATCTGGCCGTGCTGCCGGTCGGAGCGACGCTGGTGTTGCAGGCCGGTAAGCGTACGCTGTCACTGAAAGCCGATGACCTGGAGCACTATAAGGGCGAGCGCGGGCGGCGTGGCAACAAGCTGCCGCGCGGCTTCCAGCGGGTCGACAGCCTGTTGGTCGAGGGTCAGGGCTAGCGGCTGCATGCTGCTACAGTGCCGCGCTGGAGTCGTGCGCGGCTTTCAAGGATGATACGCGGCCGTAAGGCGGGTCACGCAAGCGACCCGCCGGCACCTAATGTGTATGCACCCCGGCAGACTGGCCGGCTGGATGAGAGAGATGACTGCACTGCGTTTCCCCGGAATTCTGCTGCTGGCCGGCGTGCTGGGCCTGGTGGGTTGTACGCGTTATCAGCAAGCGTCGCTGTACCAGCTCGATAGCGGCGATATTCGCGTTCCCGCAGCCGAACAAGGCATCGCCGTGCTGCTCGGGCCGGTGGCGATTGCCGATTACCTGCAACGCGAAGCCTTGTTGCAGCGCCAGCTCGACGGCAGCCTGACCGCCGCCGAGGATGCGCGCTGGGCCGGCAGCCTGGCTGCCGAGATTGATCAGCAGCTGCTGCGTCAACTGGCCTCGCGCCTGGACAGCCAGCGCCTGGTGCTGGCGCCTGCCATCGCGGGCTTTGTGCCACAGGTGCGTTTGGGCTTGACGATTACCCGTCTGGATTCAGGCCCGCAGCGTCCGGCGGTGCTGGAAGCGCAGTGGCGTCTGGCCGGTGCCGACGGCAAGCTGCTCGACGGGCGCCTGGTGCGTTTGGAAGAAGCCCACAGCGGCAGCATCGTCGATCAGGTACGGGCGCAGAGCCTGGTGGTGCAACAACTGGTCGAGCAACTGGCCATAGCCGTCGAAACTCACGGCAAGCCTGCGCCGGTGGTGGCAGCACCGCCGCGCAAGCCGGCGCCGGTAAAGCCTGCGCCGCCCACACCACTGCGTATTCCGGTGGTTGAACCGATGCGTGATGAAGGCGAAGTGTTCCGCTTCTAGCAAGCAGTAGCGCCTGCCTGAGCGATTCAGCCAGGCGTGTGTGCCTAGTGGTTTTCGTGCATGCGCGCCAGCTGACGCTCCAGCAGCGATGGATAGGGCTCCAGCAAACGCTCCACACAGCAGGCGCCTTGCGGGCTGGCGATGGCGCGAATGCGCGCGCGCTGGCTGACCAGGGCATCGTCGGCAATGCTGCGTTCGACCAGCAGCAGGTTGCGGCTGTGTTGCGACAGCGCCAGGGCGTTCTGCGCCGTTTCGCTGAGCAGCAGGTCGCCCTGGCTGAGGTCGCTGAGGTTTTCGCCCCGCGTCAGACCAAGCTGCAGTTGCAGGGTGATGCCGCTGTCTGCCACTTCGATCTGCAGGGCGTGGCCGAGGGCGCGCATTAGTTCGCCGCAGCAGATGGCATGGGTCAGGTAGTCCTCACCAATATCCAGCTGGTGGAACAGCATCAGGCTGCTGCCATCGCTGAGGGTATGCAGCTCGCCCTGATACAGGCTGGCAGCGCGGTCCAGGCAGTCGCGGTAGCGTTGCAGCAATTCCATCAGGCGGCTGCGCGGCAGGCGCCGTAGTTGTTCCTGCGCGCCGAGCTGGATCGCCAGTACGGCGCTGGGTAGCGGCTGCCGCATCGCGGGGGCCGGGGAGGGCTCATGCTCGGACTGATCGCGCAGCTCGGAGAATGGATCATCCACAGCGCTATCGGCGAAGGGCTCAGCGCTGCTGTCCAGGAATTCAAGCGGCTCGTCCTGCTTATCGAAGCGCTCATCGTGCAGGTCGCGCACTGCGAAGTCCGGCTCATCATCGAAGGATTCCGGCAGGTAGTCGTCATCGCCCTGGGCGAGCGGCTCGTCGTCGTAGAACGGCTCTTGCGGTGCTTCTCGCAGCGCAGGCTTTTCCGGTACCAGGCGCGCTTGCAGCTGACGCGCCAGATCACCGATTTCATCCTGGCGGCCGGCGCCGGGGGCCGGATCGTCCGGGTCGCGCAGCCACACCCGCAGCTGCAGCAGTGGCGTGGAGATATGCCGCCCCAGGCGCATGCTCAAGGATAGGGTCAGGGCCAGCAGAATCAGGCTGAGAATACCCATGCTCTGCAGGCTGATGGTCATCGGCTGTTGAAACTGCTGCATGTCCAGGCTGATGCGCAGCTGCCCGGCAATCACCTCCTGGAAGGTGATGGGCGTCGAATACAGCCCCTCGGTTTCACCGAGCATGCCTTGGCTCGGGCGCGCGCCGGCCTCGGCGAGGATGCGGTTGTCCACGCTGTAGATGGCGGCGTGGGCCACCAGCGGGTTCTTCACCAGGTTATTGAGCAGCACGTTGAGGCTGAGGATGTCGTTGGACACCAGCAGCTCGGTCGCCGAGGCGGCCGTCTGGGTAATCAGGCTGGTGCCCAGGGCTTCGGCCTGCTGCTGCATGGCATGTTTGAACTGCATGCCGATCACCCAGCCATAGATCACTAGGGCCAGGGCCACCAGCAACAGGCTGTGGCTGACGATGCGCAGGGCCAGGGGGATGCGCTTCTGGCGCAGGGCCTGGAACAGCAACAGGAAGAAGTTATCGGGTTTTACGGGGGCGGGCCGGTTCACAGAGCTCGGCTCATGTCGACTGTAGTTGGCGCGCAGTATAGCGGTGCCCCCGCAGTGGGCAAAGCGCCGCGCGTGGCTGTTTACCCGGGAAAATGGGTAGAATGTGCGCCTTTTCCACGGCTTGTGACCTGTTCAGCAAGCCGCTGCCCCTGACGCTGTACTGGAGACCGAGCCTTGCGCGAAATCGTCCTGATCAATATCACCGGCGAAGATCGCCCCGGTTTGACTGCCGCCATCACCGGCGTGCTGGCCCAGGGCGGGGTGAATATCCTCGATATTGGCCAGGCGGTGATCCATGACACCCTGTCGTTTGGCATTCTGGTGGAGATCCCCGACACCGAGCGCGCCTCGTCGGTGCTCAAGGACATCCTGTTTACCGCCTACAAGCTTGATCAGCAGGTGCGCTTTACTCCGGTATCCGAGGCCGATTACCAGCAGTGGGTCAGTGGTCAGGGCAAGGCTCGGCATATCGTCACCCTGCTGACGCGTAAGGTCACCGCCGAGCAGTTGCAGCGGGTCAGTGCCATTACCGCGCGTTATGACTTGAATATCGACCATATCGACCGCCTCTCCGGGCGTATGCCGCTGGATATGCCGGCCGAGCAGGGCAAGGGCTGTATCGAATTTTCCGTGCGCGGTGAGCCGGCCGATCCGGCGGCCTTGCGCGCCGAGTTCCTCAGCGTGGCGCAGGAGCTGAACGTCGATATCGCCTTCCAGCGCGATTCGCTGTTCCGCCGCAACCGCCGCCTGGCGGTGTTCGACATGGACTCGACGCTGATCGAGGCCGAGGTGATCGACGAACTGGCCAAGGCCGCCGGCGTCGGTGAGCAGGTGTCGGAGATTACCGAGCGCGCCATGCGCGGCGAGCTGGACTTTGCCGCCAGCTTCCGCGAGCGCCTGGCGTTGCTTAAGGGCCTGCCGGAAACCGTGTTGGCCGATATTGGCGCCTCGCTGCGTCTGACCGAAGGCGCGGAGACGCTGTTTAGTGAGCTGCGCCGTCTGGGCTATAAGACTGCGATCCTCTCCGGCGGCTTTACCTACTTTGCCAAGCAGCTGCAGGCCAAGCTCGGCATTGATTATGTGTTCGCCAACGAACTGCAGATCGTCGATGGCCTGGTCACCGGTGTGGCGGTCGAGCCGATTGTCGACGCCCAGCGCAAGGCTGATCTGCTGCGCGAACTGGCGACCAAGGAAGGCTTGCGTCTGGAGCAGACCATCGCCGTGGGCGATGGCGCCAATGACCTGCCGATGCTGGCCATCGCCGGGCTGGGCGTGGCGTTCCGCGCCAAGCCGCTGGTCAAGCAATCAGCCAAGCAGGCGATCTCGACTTTGGGCCTGGACGGCATCCTCTATCTGCTGGGCTTTCGCGACCGCGACGGACTGGAGTAAATCGCAGGCAAACAAAAGCCGCCCTGGAGCGGCTTGTTACCTGTGTGGCTTTATTCGTCGCCGGCCGAGAAGTCGTAATCCATCGACTGGCTCGGGCCCTGCAGGTAATGCCCTTGGATATAGTTGACCCCGGCCTGCCAGAGCGTAGCCAGCACGCTGGCGCTCTCGACGAAGGGCACGATGGTCAGCTTGGCCTGGGAGTGCAGGCTGGCCAGCAGCGTTTTCAACGCGTCCTGATTATCCGCATTGCTCAGATCCTGGGAGAAGGAGCTGTCGACTTTGACGAAGTCGATATGCAGGTGCTTGAGCGTGTTGAATGGATTCAGCGAGCAGCCGAACTGGGTCAGCGCGGTTTTGCAGTGCAGCTCGTTGAGGCCCTGGGTGATGGCCTTGGCCTGCTTCAGGTAGGCAATCGCATCCGGCTCGCTGAACTGGAATACCAGCGAGTCTGAGGGCAGGCGTGCGGCTTTCAGGGCCACGCTGAGCCACGGCAACAGGGTCTGATCCTGCAGGCTGGCGCTCGACAGGTGCACAAACAGGCGGGTGTTGTGGCCTTTGCTGCGGTGGTCGGCGAGCAGCTTGATCGAGTTGAGGATGACCCAACGGTCGATCTTCTCGGCCAGCCCAGCGTCCTTGGCGGCGCTGAACAGCTCCAGTGGCGGAATTTCCTCGCCTTGCGGGTTGATCAGGCGCAGCAGCGCTTCATAGTGTTCAAAACTGTCACCGCGCAGGCTGATGATTGGCTGGAACAACAGGCGGAAGCTGTTGTTTTCCAAGGCCTGTTGAATCATTGCGACGATATTGCCGCGGCTCGCGGCTGCGGCCAGCTCATCAGCCGGGTCAAACAGTTTGATGGCATTGCCATCGTCCAGCTCATCGGCACAACGGTGGGCGCGGTCAACTACTGCCTGGGCCTTGGCGGTTTTCTCGTTAAGCCCCGCAACTCCAATCGACAGGGTGCTCTGCACGGTACGGCCGCTGACATCGAACAGGTGCCCCTCGACCTTTTTCAGCAGGCTGCTGAGCAGCTCGCGGCTGCTCTCCGGGCTGATGCCGGGTTGCAGTACGGCAAATACGTCATCTCCAAAGCGCGCCAGTTGCGCGTCGGCACTGAAGTGCGCGCGCAGCAGGTTGGCCAGGTCGGTGAGGAGGATATCGATGCCGGCCAGGCCAATGTCGGCGAGCAGGCTGGCATAGCGGTCAACCCGGATATACGCCAAGGTCGACGGCTGTCCGGCATTCACCGCACGCTCGGCGGCGCTGTCCATCAGTTCAAGGAAGTGGTTGCGGTTGAACAGGCCCGTCACCAAATCCTGGCTGCTGATCTCGCGCAGTTTTTCTTCCAGTTCGGCGTTGCCGGTTTCGGTACGAATCACCACCTGGATGCACGGCTCGCCATCGTAGGTGGCGGGGGAGAAGCTCATCTGCGCCGGGAAACTCTGGCCGTTGGCCCTGATTCCGGCACATTTGAGTTCGGCGCTGCCTTCGGCGCTGTGATAATTCTTCAGGAAGTCCTTGAAGCTGGCCTGGTCGCTGCTGCCGATCAGGTCGATCATCGGCATGCCTTCCAGTTCATCGGCATCTTCGTAGGCAAACAGCTCCAGGTAGGCGCGGTTGGCGTAGATATGCATGCCGTCATGCACATAGGTGATGGCATCGACGGAGCTGTCGAGCAGCAGCTGGCAGCGTTTTTCTGCTTCGCGCAGGGCCACTTCGCAGGCGCGACGGGCGCGACGTTCTTCCAGGTTGGCCAATTCGCGTTTGGCCACCAACACCAGGCGTTCGTCTTCACCTTGCGGCAGGGCATCCTGGGCGCCGAGCATCAGGGCTTCGGTAATACTGTCGGAGTCGTTGTCGGCGAGCAGATGGATGACCGGAATATCTTTGGCCTGGCGGCGAATCGCACCAATCGCCTCGCTGGGCGCGAGCTGTTCGCTGCTCGGTGCGCAGATCAGCAGGTCCCAGCTTTGCTGCAGCGCCTCGTTGAGATCATCGCTGGAGCTCAAGCGATGCACGCGCGTTGCTTGCCCCGCGTTACGGAACAAGCTGACCAGGCGCTCGGCCTCATTTTGCGAGTCTTCGAGTATCAGTAGCCGAATAGTTTTTTTTTCGATGGCCATGGTCTGGTATCAAATCTGCGCCGAACGGGCGCGAAAAGGCGACAAAGGGAAGTGCGACGGCAATCTACAGCGACTTCCAGAGTGAGTCAAAGTCTTCCTCCCCGCCCGGTGTACGGCTTTTCGGCGCTGTGACAGGCTTCCCTGGCTCACTGTTGGTCTGCCCGACACCACGGTATTCGAACTGATTGAAACTGCCGGTGCTGGTTTGTCGGCGGCTGAGCACTGCACGGTGTTCGTTGCCATTCAGGTTGATGCTGACCTTGTTGCCCTCCTGAAACGGCAGGCGCGCGGTGATCAGGCTGGCCGGCCTTGAAATGGCACTGATTTCCGGCAGCAACAGCGCGCGCAGGTACTGGCTGTTATGTTCGGCCTTGCGCACCAGCTGCAGGCCACAGGCCTGCGCGTGCGGGGCGATCAGTTCAATGCCCATCTGCGTGCCGCCGCCGCGTACCTGGCGAATCCAGCGCACCACGGCAATGCTCCAGCCCTGTTGTGGCAGGCCTTGTACGCCGAGTAGCTCACCGGCCTGGAGTTGGCTGGGCACCTCTTTAGGCCACGACAGGCAGTAGCCGCCGGGGCTGATATTGACGATGGCCACTTCGTAAGTCGGATAGCTTTCTGGGCCGCTAGGCTGCACCGGTTCGTGGGGCTGGTGCGGCTTGTTGTATTGGATTTCTTCGAGGGGCAGGCCGTTTTCCCAGTGGCTACTCTTCTTCACATCAAAGGCATTCGACCAGATATCCGGGGCGCCGGCGTCAGTCGTGAATACCGCGGCATTGGTCGTCACGGGCAGTTGCAGCACTTCGTTGAACGGGCGTTTGCCGGCCAGGTAGAAATGCAATGCGCTCATGCCGATGCACAGGGTCAGTGCGCCCTGGCCCTGACTGCGCTGGAAGGTCCGCTCGGCGATATCACCCCAGGCCGCAGCCAGATGCTGGAGCATGTCGTGGCTAAAGCCTTCGGGGACGATCAGGCGCGATTGCGCAAGGTTTTCGGCCGGTAGCAGCAGGTGTTCCTTGATGGCGTCGACCAATGGGCTGGGGTCGATGCCTACGGCGTTATGCAACTCGTTCTGCTGGAACAGCGAGATATAGCGGGGCGGACCATCCAGTTGCGGGGCAATGGCGAACAGGCTGGAGGGCTCATCGCCGGCCTGCAAGGTGGCCAGTGCACTCCATGGCTCAAGCACTTCGGCCAGGCGCGCAATCGCACTCTGGCGCATCTGATTGCAGCGCGCGCAACCGAGCAGCAGGGCGACCAGATAGCTTTGCTCGGTGCTCAGGCTTTGGGTGCGCAGCGCCTGAGTGTCACGAATCATGGTCTTGTGCAGGCCGCGCGCCAAGGCGATCTGGTACAGCTGGTGCAGTTCAAGCCAGAGCCCTTCTGGAACCGGGCAGTACAGCTGGCTCGCGCGAATCAGCGGGCCGCATAGGCTGTGGGTGGCGCGCTGCAGGGCGATGGCTAGCAGTTGTTGACGCTCGCGCCCAGTTTGTGCGGTCAGGCGCGCGACGATCAGCTTGTAGCCGATGGCCAAATGGTTCTGCAGGGCCTGGCAGAGATTAGCGACCTTGCGCGGTCGTTCATCGAGAACGATGGCCTGGCTAAGGAAGTGTTTTTCCAGTTGCTTGCAGACGAAATAGATTTCCGGACGGAGGATTTCCAGCAGTTGCAGGCGATTTTCCGAGGGGGTGAGCAGCTGATTGAGCTCGACCAGTGCCTGGTAAAGCTGGCGTGCGGTTTCACCGATATTGGCCTTGGGCAGGCCATCGACCCATTTTTTCAGATCACGAGGACTGGCTTCGCAGAATGACAGGCTTTGCTTATCTGGCGTGGTGACGCGCAGGAGCAAGTGAGAATTCTGTTTATCCATCTAAATCGGATACTCCAGCACAGCAGGTGAGTCTAGGAATTATGTTTCGACTCTAGCAGCATCTCGCGCCCCTCGCAGCCATGTACTTGGCAGGATTGCCAGGCTGGCGCGACACACGAATCGTCTGGAAGTCGTTGTTGTGACTGGTTTTCGTGGTCTGAGGTTCACTCTGATCAGTCGTTCCGGCACCGCCTGCATGGGCGGACAGTGCCGGCTTGGGTGGATTAAGCGCGTGGCGCGGCGAGACGCTGGCCCATCTGTACCGGGCTGTTGGCGGCCAATTCTGCGGCCCATTGCACCTGTTCCGGGCCAAACAGCACGATGGCGGTGGAGCCCAGCTTGAAGCGCCCGAGCTCTGCGCCTTTGTCCAGCATGATAGGCGCGCGCGCCGCTTCGTCATACTTGAAGGTTTTCAGCTCGCGCTTAGGCGGCGTCACCAAGCCGGCCCAGACGGTTTCGATTGATGCCACGATCATCGCGCCGACCAGCACCACGGCCATCGGGCCGCGTTCGGTATCGAACAGGCAGACCACGCGCTCGTTGCGGGCAAACAGTTCGGGGACATTCTCCGCCGTGGTCTGGTTGACCGAGAACAGCCGGCCCGGCACGTAGACCATCTCTTTCAGGGTGCCGGCCAGTGGCATATGCACACGGTGGTAGTCCTTGGGTGAGAGGTAGATGGTGGCGAAGTCACCGCCCATAAAGGCCGCAGCACGCTCCGTGTCGCCGCCCAGCAGCTCAATCACGCTAAAGCTCTGGCCCTTGGCCTGGAATACCCGGCCTTGTTCGATTTTACCCAGCTGGCTGACTGCGCCGTCGGCCGGGCTGAGCACTGCACCGGGGCTGCTGTCGAGCGGGCGGGCGTCGTCTTTCAGGGCGCGGGTGAAAAAGTCATTGAAGTGAGCAAAGGCGCTCAGGTCTTCGACCTGGGCTTCGCTCATGTTGACCTGGTACTGCTTGGCGAACCAGCCGATCAGGCGATTTTTGAACCAGCCGGCGCGGCATTCGGCGGCGCAGCCGATCAGGCGCGACAGCAGGTGATGCGGCAGCAGGTACTGGCTGAGGATAAACAGGCGATCTTTCATTGGCGTTCCTTAAGCGTGGCTGGCGGTCTACGCGCGCTTAGCGCTCGACCGGGGTGTCCGGGTGGTTGCCCCACTCGCCCCAGGAGCCGGCATAGGCTTTTACCCGTGGGTAGCCGAGCAGCTTGGCGACCAGATAGGTAAAGCCGGAGCGGTGGTGGCTTTGGCAGTGGGTGATGATTTCCTTGTCGGCCGTGATGCCGAGGTTGTTGAGTTGTGCCTGAATGTCCTGGCGAATGCGCAGCGCGCGGGCGGGGTCCATGCCGGCAGTCCACTCGAAGTTGATGGCGCCGGGGATATGCCCGGCCTTTTGCGCCAGGGCTTTCTCACCGCGGTATTCGCTGGGTGAGCGGGCATCCCAGATGGCCAGATCGGCAGCGCCGAGGCGGCTTTGCAGGTATTCGCGGGTGGCGGTCGGCGCCGCGTGCAGTTGCAGTGCAACAGCCTGCGCGCCGGCATCCGGCACTGCGGTGCTGAGTTCGCGCGCCTCTGCCAGCCAGGCCTGCAGGCCGCCGTCCAGGTAGTGATAACGCGGGTGGCCAATCACATCCAGCAGCCAGATAAAACGCCCGGCCCAGCCGCCACCTTCATCGTCATACACCACGTAGACGGCATCGGGGTTATGCCCCAGCTCGCCGAACAGTTGCTCAAGCTGCGTCTGCTCAGGCAGTAAACCGGGGGCTGGCGGCTGGCCCAGCTGGGTGCGCTTGGGGTCGACAAAGCGTGCGCCAGGGATGTGGCCGGCGGCGTAGCGGGCGCTGCTGGTCAGGTCGACCAGAATCAGCTCGGGCGCATTCAGGCGGCTGGCCAGTTGCGCAGGTTCGATCAGCAAGGGCAACTCAGCGAAGGCGGTCATGCCGGGCCTCTTTTCACGGTAAAGGGACGGATTGTAGCGGAAAGCCTAACGGCTGCGACTGGCAAAGGTATTCAGGGCGCGCTCAATGCATTGCACGGTTTTGCCGAAACCCTGCACGCTGGCGTCGCTCAGCGCCCGCCCGCCCTGGTCGGCGAAGATCAGCATGACCACGCGGTTGTTGCTGGCGATCGAGCGGATCAGCAGGTGTTCGCTGGGGAACAGGCTTTTCAGCGAACCGGGCAGCATGGCGGAAAACTGCGCGATGTTGGCCGGGCTCAGTTTGAGTTGTGCCGGGGCGCTGAGCAGGCGACGCAACACCTGGCTGTGTTGTGGGTCAAGGCTGAGGCTGGCGGCGGCCTTGTCCAGGCCACTCTGCTGCTGGGTGATCAGGCGTGTGTGGTTGCGGTCCGCCAGCAGGATCAGTACCCGTTGTATGCCGCAGGCCTGGAGCGCCTGATTGGCGCAGGCGGTGAGCTGCAGCACATTGCTAAACGCGCTGGGCTGGGCGAGCAGTGGCGCGCAGTGCTGGCGCCACTCGCTGACGACCGCCGCTTTGGGCTGCTCGACTGTGGCTCGCAGGTGCCGCGTCTGCCACGGCCACAACAAGGCTTCTGCCGGATGCCAGAGGTCGGTGCCGGGCATCTGCCGGGCGCTGCTGACGGCGTTCTGGTGCAGCAACTGCTGAACGTTATCGAGCGGCAGTTGCAGGAATAAGCCAGTTAGGCGTTGCCAGCGCAGGCTGTGCGGGCTGTTCCAGGCGTAGTGCGCGGACAGCGCCAGGCCGTTGGCCAGTAGAATGCTGTTGGCCGGTTGCGTCAGCCAGCGCCGTAGGTGGCTGTCGGCGTCGAGGATCTGTTGCTGATGCAGGGGATGCGCATTGTCACGGGCGATGTGCAGCGCCTTGACCAGCAGGCGGCGGTCGCTGACCAGCAGTCGGTAGCCTTGAGTGACCCATTCCGGCAAATGCCACTGCTCGCTCAGGGCCAGGCACAGCTTAAGCAGGGGTACGCCCAGCAACTCTTTTTCGACCTTGGCTGCCGCTTCACCCTTGACCAGTACCCGCTGCTCCCAGGCCTCGAACAGCTCAGGGTGGGCGGCGAGCAAGGTCCAGATCGGTGCGAGAAACAGCAGGCTGCCCCAGTGCACTTCCTGCCACAGGCGCGCCAGGCGGCCGGCAAACAGGCCGTTGGCCTGGTGGCTGGCATGCTGGCTGATCAGCAGGTTTTGCCGCAACGCTTTGGGCAATTCCTGCTCGGGCAGGGCAGGCAGGGCATTGAGCAGGTCTTCAGTGCGTTTGATGCCGAGGCGGCTGATGGCGGCTTCGAGGCTTTCGGTTTGCTCACTGAGCCCGCTGCTCTTGCGGTTGGCTTCACGCAATACGCTGAGCGCCAGCGCTGGGCAGCCCTGCATCAGGTCTGCCAGCTCGCGCATCGAGCGATTACTGTCCGCCAGGGCGCGCCGCAGTTTTTGTTGGCTGTCGATGGAAGCAGGCAATAGCTGGCCGTCCAGCTGCTTGAGCCAGTCTCTCAGGGTGCGCGGATAGGGGGCGGGCTTTGGCATGCGGGTTGAGACAAGCTGGCTTTTGACCTTAACTGGCTATAGTCTCGCGCAAAACTTCCGATAAATAGAAGGGTTGTTTTGCAACACCCCTTTCTACCCTCTCTGGCAAGTCTCTTTCTATGGCAAAAATCATCGGCATCATTGTTGTACTCGCCAGCGTATTGGGCGGTTTTATTCTTTCCGGTGGCCAGTTTATGGCGTTGGTGCATCCCTTCGAGGTACTGATCATCGGCGGTGCGGCGCTGGGGGCGTTTTTGCAGGCCAACCCCGGCAGCGCCTTTATGCATGTGTTCAAGAAGTCGCTGAGCATGTTCAGCTCGCGCTTTACCCACAGTTATTACCTCGATGTGCTCAAGCTAATTTACGAAATTCTCAACAAGAGCCGTCGTGAAGGCATGATGGCCATCGAAGCCGACGTTGAAGACCCAGCGGCCAGCCCGATTTTTAGCAAGTACCCCGGTATCCTCAAGGATCAGCGGATGACGGCGTTTATCTGCGATTACCTGCGCATCATGTCCTCCGGCAACATGGCCCCGCATGAACTCGAAGGCCTGTTTGACATGGAAATCGCCAGCCTCAAGGAAGAGCTCGATCACCCCGCGCACGCCGTGGCCAAGGTGGCCGATGGCATGCCGGCCATGGGCATCGTGGCAGCGGTACTGGGCATCGTGATTACCATGTCGATCCTCGCCGAGGCCGGTAACGCGGAGATCGGCCAGAAGGTCGGTACCGCGCTGGTCGGTACTTTTCTCGGGATTCTGGCGTCCTATGGTTTCTTCGGCCCGCTCTCGGGGGCATTGGAGCACGATGCCAAGGAAGAGCTGAACGTTTATGAAGCGATCAAGGCCGGTCTAGTGGCTTCCGCCTCGGGTATGCCGCCATCGCTGGCCGTCGAGTTTTCTCGCAAGGTGCTGTTCCCAGCGCATCGTCCGAGCTTTATCGAGCTTGAGCAGGCCATGCGTGGGGGCTAAGGCATAGCATGGAAAACAACCAGCCGATTATCGTCAAACGGGTCAAAAAGGTTGCCGGCGGTCATCATGGTGGCGCCTGGAAAATCGCCTTTGCCGACTTTGCTACGGCGATGATGGCATTCTTTCTGGTGATGTGGCTGATGTCCGTGGCTACCCCAGAGCAGAAGAAGCTGATTTCCGGTTACTTTCAGGATCCGGTTGGATTCTCGGAAAGTGCCAGTCCCCATGTGATTGATCTGGGCGGTACGCCCACGCCGGCGCCGGATCGCACCCTCAACGATGAGCCGCAGGAAGAGCAGAGCCCGGCCGAAGATGCCCAGGCGGATGTGGACAAGCTGCAGGCCGAGTCAATCGCCGAAGAGATTGAGCGCGAACGTCTGGAGTTGTTGCTGCAGGAATTGCAGACCAAGGTTGAGGAAAACCCTCAGCTGCAGAACTTCAAGGATCAGATCCTTTTTGAAATCACCCAGGATGGTCTGCGTATTCAGATCATGGATGCCGAGAACCGGCCGATGTTCGCTTCCGGCAGTGCGCGCTTGCAGCCGTATTTCGAAGATATTCTGCTGGCCATGACCGACACCATCGCCGCCGTGCCGAACAAGATCAGCGTCAGTGGCCATACCGATGCTCAGCCCTTTGTCGGGCGCGGTGGCTATGGCAACTGGGAGCTGTCCGCCGATCGCGCCAATGCCGCGCGGCGCGTGCTGATTGCCGGCGGCTATGACGACGAGCAGGTCGCGCGGGTGGTGGGTTACGCGTCGTCGGCCTTGTTTGACCGGGAAAATCCGCTTAATCCGGTCAACCGGCGTATCGATATCGTGGTGCTGACCAAGAAGGCTCAACGGGCCATCGAAGGCGGGCAGAGTGATGCCGCGGACGATGCGCCTGCAGAACCGGGTGCCGCTCCCGTTGTGCCGGAGGCAGCGGTGCCGGCCGCACCAGGTGATCCGTTACCCGATGGGCCGTTACGTGAGCGCTTGAATATCTTCGAGGAGGGCGTGCTGCAGTTCGATCAGCCCACTGAGTGAACTGCAGCTACAGGTAAAAGGCCGCGATATGTCACGGCCTTTTTTGTTGATGGTGTGCCATCCCTGGCGGCCACCCGGCGGGCCGTCGCGGTGCGACGTTAAAAGTCGCTGCCGGCGATTTTTTCAGTACTCGGCTTCTGGCAGGCTGGCCAGGATTTGCCGGTAACTGGCCATGCGCTGCGGGTGCAAGCGACCGTCTTGCAATGCCTTGAGCAGGGCGCAGCCCGGCTCGCGGTCGTGTTTGCAGTCGCGAAAGCGGCATTGGCCGATCAGCTCGTGGAACTCGATAAAGCCCGCTTCAACGTCATCGCGGCTGACATGCACCAAACCGAATTCGCGAATGCCGGGTGAGTCAATCAGCTCGCCGCCACCAGGGAAGTGAAACAGGCGTGCGGTTGTGGTGGTGTGAGTGCCCAGGCCGGATAGCTCCGAAAGCGGGCCAACACGGGTGTCGACATCGGGTAGCAGGCTGTTGACCAGCGAGGATTTACCCACCCCGGATTGCCCCACAAACACACTGACATGCCCGTCAAGCTGCTGCGTGAGCTGCTCCATGCCGTCACCCTGATGCGCAGAGACCTCCAGCAGTGGATAACCCAGCTGGCGGTAAACGCTGAGCATGGCGTTCAGTGCCACAGCGTTTTGCTCATCAATCAGGTCGGCTTTATTCAGCAGTAATAGAGGGCGGATACCGGCGTGCTCGGCAGCCACCAGGTAACGGTCGATCAGGTTGGCGTGGGGCTCAGGCAGCGGTGCGAAGACGATCACGAGCAGATCGACGTTGGCCGCTACTGGCTTGAGCTGGCCGCGGGGGTCCGGGCGACACAATTCGGTGCTGCGCGGCAGTTGCGCGACGATTACCCCAATACCCTGGTTGCCGGCGCGCCACACCACCTGGTCACCGGTGACCATGGTCGGCAGGTTGGCGCGCAGGTGGCAACGGAATACCTGGCCGGCCAGTTCGCCATCCAGTGCTTCAACTTCGATCTGCACACCGAAGTGAGCGATCACCAGGCCAGTCTGTTCCGGGCCGAGGTCACCGCCTTCAAGAATTTGTACAGCCTGTGACTCGCGCTTGGCGGCGCGGGCGGCACGCTCGCCCTGGATTTTTTCGATACGCCAGTTTTGCCGGCGGTTGAGTTGGCGTTTGGCCATGGGTCTTCCGAGAGTTGAATTGTGCAATAAACGGTCGCGAGTCTAGCACGGGCGGCCTATTGAACTGCTGGCGCGGCTACACTGCGGCGCATCATCGGTCGGACGGTTGAGGAGTCTGCATGCTACGCGTTGTCCGCCAATACCCGGCGCTGCTGGCTTTGTCTGCCCAGGTGAGCGCGGCCTTGCTGGTCGGCCTAGCGCTGTATTTGGTGGCTCAGCTATCGCCCTGGCGGCCGACCGCATTGGCCGCCGGCCTGCTGCAAGGTTTGCTGGCTGCCACGCTGGCGTGCTACCTGGGGCTGTCGCGCTGGTGGTGCGGATTGAATCTGCTATTCGTTCCGGCACTGCTGCTGGCCAATGGTGCGCCGCTGCCGTCCTGGGTGTTTCTAGGCGGATTTTTCCTGTTGTTGCTGCTCAACTGGAATAGCTTTGGCGAGCGGGTGCCACTGTATTTGACGGGGTCCGGCACGCGTCAGTATTTGCGCGCAGTGCTTGACCAGCAGCCCGCGCAGTTTCGCTTTATTGATCTGGGTTGTGGTCCGGCCGGCACCCTGCTGAGCTTGGCCCGCCACTATCCGCAGGCGCAGTTTGTCGGGGTGGAAACCGCGCCGTTGTCCTTCGCCATCGCCTGGTTGCGCGCCGTGCCCCGGGGCAATTGCCAGATTCGCTACGAAAATCTCTGGCGCAGCGACCTGTCGGCGTTTGATGTGGTGTATTGCTTTCTGTCGCCCGCGCCGATGCCTGAACTGTGGGCCAAAGCCTGCGCGCAGATGCCGGCCGGCAGCTTGCTGATCAGCAATACCTTCGAGGTGCCGGGGCAGCCGGCGGACCAGCAGATCGAGCTGCACGACTGGCGTAAGTCGCGGCTCTTATTGTGGCGTATGCGTGGCGCGGCTTGAGCTCAATGCTGTACAGCCGAACGCAGTAGTTTTTCGGCGCCCTGTTAAACTGTCGGCCTTAGCCGAGGAGCGCAGCATGCAGAACCCGCAGAACCTGATCTGGATCGACCTGGAAATGACCGGTCTGGAGCCCGAAACAGACGTCATCATCGAGATGGCCACCATCGTCACCGACAGCGATCTGAATATCCTCGCCGAAGGCCCGGTGATTGCCGTGCACCAGAGTGATGAGCTGCTTGCCGGTATGGATGAGTGGAACACCCGCACCCACGGTCAGAGTGGCCTGACCCAGCGCGTACGGGAAAGCACGATCGGCCCGGCCGAAGCGGAAGCCATGACCATCGCCTTTCTTGAGCAGTGGGTGCCGAAGGGCAAGTCGCCAATCTGCGGCAACAGCATCGGCCAGGACCGGCGCTTCCTCTATAAGTACATGCAGAACCTGGAAGCCTACTTCCACTACCGCTATCTGGATGTCTCGACCCTGAAGATTCTCGCCGGCCTGTGGGCGCCGCAGGTCAAAGAGTCGTTCCAGAAGCAGGGCACGCACCAGGCGCTGGACGATATTCGCGAGTCCATCGCCGAGCTGAAGCACTACCGTCAGCACTTCCTCAAGGTCTAACGTATACAAAAGCCCGCTACTGCGGGCTTTTGCTCTGCGCTCCAGCGCGTAGCCCGGATTGCATCCGGGCTACCGAGCTAATTCGGTCTACGATTTCGATGCTGGGCTAATGCCCACTCAACGTGCTCGCGCACCAGCTCGGAGGGGTGCTCGCGGCGCGCTTTGAGCGCCTCCAGCACCGGGATGCTGGAGGGTGCATTGCCCAGGCCGACGGCCAGGTTGCGCAGCCAGCGTTCATAGCCGGCGCGGCGTAGCGGCGAGCCCTCGGTGCGGCTGAGAAATTCCTCCTCGCTCCAGCGGAACAGCTCGGCCAGCTCGGCGTTGTCCAGGCTATGGCGCGGCTGGAAGTCGCCCTGCTCGGTGGGCTTGGCGAAGCGGTTCCATGGGCAGACCATCTGGCAGTCATCACAGCCGAACACCCGGTTGCCGATCGGCGCACGCAGATCAAGGGGAATCGGGCCCTTCAACTCGATGGTCAGGTAAGAGATACAGCGCCGCGCATCCAGTACATAAGGGCCGACAAAGGCGGCCGTGGGGCAGATATCCATGCAGGCCGTGCAGCGCCCGCAATGTTCGCTGGCGTGAGGCGGGTCCACCGGCAGCGGCAGGTCGACGAACAGTTCGCCGAGGAAGAAGTAGCTGCCGGCCTTGCGGTTGAGCACCAGGGTGTTCTTGCCGATCCAGCCGAGCCCGGCCTGTTCGGCGATGGCCTTCTCCAGCACCGGCGCGCTGTCGACAAAGGCGCGGTAGCCGAATGGGCCGATCTGTTGCTGGATGCACTCGGCTAGCTGCTGCAGGCGCTTGCGGATCAGCTTGTGATAATCGCGGCCCAGGGCATAGCGCGACACATAGGCTTTCTCCGGCTGAGCGAGGCGCTGGGCCATCTGCGTGTCGCCGGGCAGGTAGTCCATACGCAGTGAGATGACTCTCAAGGTGCCGGGCACCAGTTCGTCCGGGTGCGAGCGTTTGCTGCCGTGGGCGGCCATATAGTCCATCTCGCCCTGGTAGCCAGCGTCCAGCCAGCGCTGCAGGTGCGCCTCGTGCTCGCCCAGCTGCACATCGGTAATCCCGACCTGTTGAAAGCCCAGCTCACGGCCCCAGTCTTTGATCGACTGGGCGAGGATGGCAAGGTCAAGGGTGTCAGTGTTCATATGAGGGCGGGTAACCGGGGCGCAGGTAGGTATAATTCTGCCAGACATCGGAGCCGACGCATGCTGCATTCGCCTGACAATCTTCCTCTGCCGCTGTACAGCGCCGCCCAAGTGCGCGAGCTGGATGCGCGATTGATCGCTGCCGGCACGCCGGGTTTCGAGCTGATGGACCGCGCCGCGCATGCCATCTGGCGTGCCCTGCGCCGGCGTTGGCCGGATGCGGGTGTGCTGACGGTGCTGGCCGGGCGTGGCAACAACGCCGGTGACGGCTACCTGGTGGCGGCCCTGGCGCTGCGGGCGGGCTGGCGGGTGCAGGTGCTGGCGGTGGGTGATGCGGCGCAGTTGCAGGGTGATGCCGCCCTGGCCCGTGATCAGGCGCTGGCAGCTGGCGTGGCGGTGCAGCCCTGGAGCGAGTGCGCCGAGCTGCAGGGCGTGGTGCTTGACAGCTTGCTGGGCACGGGCCTGCAAGGCGCGGTACGTGAGCCCTATGCCCAGGCCATCCGCCTGATGAATGCCAGTGGCCTGCCGGTGCTGGCGGTGGATATGCCGTCCGGGCTCTGCGCCGATACCGGTCTGGTGCTGGGGGTTGCCGTACGTGCAGAGCTGACGGTAACCCTGATCGGCCTGAAGCTGGGCCTGTTTACCGGGCAGTCGGCGGATTATCGGGGCGAGTTGCAGTTTGACGATCTGCAGGCCGACGCGGCCCTGGTCAAGGCCCAGGCCTTTACCGCCCAGCGCCTGGCGCAGGCCAGCTTGCCGCAGTTGCCGGCGCGCTCACCCAGCGTGCACAAGGGCCAGTTGGGCCATGTGCTGGTGGTCGGCGGTGAGCATGGTTTTGCCGGTGCGGGTCTGCTGGCGGCGCAAAGCGCGTTGCGCGCCGGTGCCGGCTTGGTCAGCCTGGCGACCCGCTGCGAGCATCTGCCGGCAGCGCAGGCGCGCTTGCCCGAGGTGATGGCCGCTGGCGTGGCCTCGGCCAATCAGCTGCTGGCCCTGGGCGCTAATGCCAGTGTCTGGGTGGTGGGCCCGGGTCTGGGGCAGGGCGCCTGGGGGCGCAGTCTGTTGTCGGCGGCTTCCGTCAGCCGTGCTGCGCAGGTGTGGGATGCCGATGCGCTGAACCTGTTGGCGCACGCGCAGGTCCAGTTACCAGCGGATGCCGTGCTGACGCCGCACCCCGGCGAAGCGGCGCGCTTGCTGAATATCAGTACGGCCGAGGTGCAGGCCGATCGTCCGGCGGCGGCCCGTGCCTTGGCCCAGCGCTATCAGGCTGTGTGCGTGCTGAAAGGTGCGGGCAGCCTGATTGCCGCGCCGCAGGGCGGCTTGTGGCTGTGTGATCGCGGCCATCCGGTCATGGCCGGCGCCGGCTTGGGCGATGTGCTGGCTGGGCTTATCGGCGCCTTGTGGGCTCAAGGGCTGCCGGCGCTGGAGGCGGCTCAGTTGGCGGTCTATCTACATGCCTGCGCCGGCGAGCAGCTGGCGCAGCAGGGGCGTGGCCTGGCGGCCAGTGATGTGTGTGCGGTTATTCGTCAATTGTTGCAGGAGCAGTCTGTGTGTCTGAATTAGAACTGTTTGCCGCCGATGAAGAGGCAATGCTGGCGCTGGGTGCGCGCATCGCCGAGGCGACCAGCGGCGTTGGCGTGATTTATCTGCATGGCGACCTTGGCGCCGGCAAAACCACCCTGTCGCGCGGCATTATTCGCGGCCTGGGCCATATCGGTGCGGTGAAAAGCCCGACCTTTACCCTGGTGGAGCCCTATGAAATAGGCGCGGTGCGCACCTTCCACTTCGACCTGTACCGTTTGGTCGATCCCGAGGAGCTGGAGTTTCTCGGTATTCGCGATTACTTCGAAGGGGATGCGCTGTGCCTGGTCGAGTGGCCGCAACGCGGCGCAGGCGTTTTGCCAAAGGCTGACCTGGACATTACCATTAGCCCGCACGGGGCTGGCCGGGCGCTGCGTTTGCAGGCGCAAGGCGCACGCGGCACCACCTGGTGCGCCGCTTTGGCCGTCGGGGCATGAATTGATTATGGGGTTGGCTATGCGCATAGGCGCGCGTTTCATCGCAATTGGAGTGGCATTGGTAGCCCTGGCCGCCGATGTAATGGCCGCTTCGGATGTGCGCAGTGTGCGGCTGTGGCGTGCGCCGGATAACACCCGTCTGGTGTTTGACCTGTCCGGGCCGGTGCAGCACAGCGTATTTCTACTGTCGTCGCCCAATCGCATCGTCATCGATGTCAGCGGCGCCAAGCTGGCCACCCGTTTCGACCAACTGACCCTGAGCAACACCCCGATCACCGGCGTGCGCTCGGCGCAGCGCACGCCCGAAGATTTACGCGTGGTGATCGACTTGTCAGCGGCGGTGACGCCGAAGAGCTTTACCCTGGCCCCCAATCAGCAGTACGGCCATCGTCTGGTTGTCGATCTGTTTGACCAGCCAAGCGGCGCCGCACCGAGTCTGCCCAGCACCAGCGTGGCCACCGCACCGCAAGTACCGGTGACGCCAACCCAGGCGCCGCCGAAGCTAACCCCGGTGCCCAATGGCAAGCGCGATATCGTGATTGCCATCGATGCCGGGCATGGTGGTGAAGACCCGGGCGCGCTGTCGCCGGTCAAAGGCCAGTATGAAAAGCATGTGACCCTGGCGATTGCCAAGGAATTGCAGCGGCAGATCAATGCCGAGAAGGGCTTCCGTGCCGAGCTGGTGCGCACCGGTGACTACTTTATCCCGCTGCGCAAGCGCACCGAGATCGCCCGCAAGAAGGGCGCCGACCTGTTTGTTTCCATTCACGCCGATGCCGCGCCGCGGGCGGCGGCATTTGGTGCATCGGTGTATGCGCTGTCGGATCGCGGCGCCACGTCTGAGACCGCGCGCTGGCTGGCCGACTCGGAAAACCAGTCGGACCTGATCGGCGGCGCCGGCAATGTCAGCCTGGACGACAAGGACAAGATGCTTGCCGGAGTGCTGCTCGACCTGTCGATGACCGCCTCGCTGTCCTCCAGCCTGAACGTCGGCAACAAGGTGCTGGGCAATATGGGCCGAGTGACACCGCTGCATAAGCGGCGGGTGGAGCAAGCCGGTTTTATGGTGCTGAAATCGCCGGATATTCCGTCGATCCTGGTGGAGACCGGGTTTATCTCCAACCCCAACGAAGCCCGCAAGCTGTCCAGCGCTAGTCATCAGCAAGCGCTGGCGCGCTCGATTGTTACGGGCGTGCGGCAGTTCTTCCATGAAAACCCGCCGCCCGGCACCCATGTGGCCTGGCTGCGTGACAACGGCAAGATTGCCCTCGGGCCGCGCGAGCATGTGGTCAGCTCTGGCGAAAGCCTGGCGCTGATTGCCCAGCGCTATCAGGTCAGCCTGGCCGTGCTGCGCAGTACCAACGCGCTGAAAAGCGATGTGATCAAGGTCGGCCAGCGTTTGCAGGTTCCCGCGACTGCTCTGGCTGCGCAGCCATGAGCAGCCATGCGCCGTCAGTAAGAGAGACCGCACGTATCCAGCTGCTCAGCCCGCGGCTGGCGAACCAGATTGCTGCCGGTGAAGTGGTCGAGCGTCCGGCCTCGGTAATCAAGGAGCTGTTGGAAAACAGCCTGGATTCCGGTGCAAAACGCATCGAGGTGGATGTCGAGCAGGGCGGCGTCAAGTTGCTCAAAGTGCGTGATAACGGCAGTGGCATTTCCCCGGATGACCTGCCGCTGGCACTGGCCCGCCACGCCACCAGCAAGATTCGCGAGCTGGAAGACCTGGAGCAGGTGATGAGCCTGGGCTTTCGTGGCGAGGCGCTGGCCTCGATCAGCTCGGTGGCGCGCCTGACCCTGACCTCGCGCACCGAAGGTGCCGAGCAGGCCTGGCAGGTGGAAACCGAAGGCCGTGATATGCAGCCGCGCGTGCAGCCTGCGGCGCACCCGGTCGGCACCTCGGTAGAAGTGCGCGACCTGTTCTTCAACACCCCGGCGCGGCGCAAGTTTCTCAAGACCGAAAAAACCGAATTCGATCACCTGCAGGAAGTCATCAAGCGCTTGGCCCTGGCGCGTTTTGATGTGGCCTTCCATCTGCGCCACAACGGCAAGAGCGTGCTCGGTCTGCATGAGGCGCCGGATGAGCAGAGTCGCGCGCGGCGGGTGGCCTCGGTTTGCGGCCCGGCGTTTCTCGAGCAGGCGCTGCCCATCGATATCGAGCGCAACGGTCTGCACCTATGGGGCTGGGTGGGCTTGCCGACCTTCTCCCGTAGTCAGGCGGACCTGCAGTATTTCTATGTGAACGGGCGCATGGTGCGCGACAAGCTGGTCGCCCACGCGGTGCGTCAGGCTTACCGCGATGTGTTGTTCAACGGCCGCCATCCGACTTTTGTGCTGTTTCTGGAGATCGACCCCTCGGTGGTCGATGTCAACGTGCACCCGACCAAGCACGAAGTGCGCTTCCGTGATGGCCGTATGGTGCATGACTTCCTCTACGGCACCCTGCACCGTGCGCTTGGCGAGGTGCGCCCGGAAGATCAGCTGGCGGCACCGGCGACGGTCAACGAGATGTTGCGCCCTAGCGGTCAGGCTGCTGGCGAGTTTGGCCCGCAGGGTGAAATCGGTTTGGCTGCCAGCTTGTTACAGCCTGCGCCCAGCGGCTCGGTGTGGCGTTCGCCGGGCGCCGGTTATCAGGGGGCGCGTCCGGAAGCGGTTTTGCCGGCCGCCGAAGCCCAGGGTGCCTACCGTGAATTTTTCTCGCCCCTGGCTACGGCGCCGGCTCCAGCGGGTCTGCCGGATGCGCAAGGCGATATTCCGCCCCTGGGTTATGCCATCGCCCAGCTCAAGGGCATCTATATCCTCGCCGAGAACGTTCAGGGTCTGGTGGTGGTGGATATGCATGCCGCCCATGAGCGCATCACCTATGAGCGGCTCAAGGTGGCCATGGCCAGTGAAGGCCTGCGCGGCCAGCCGTTGCTGGTGCCGGAGTCGATCGCCGTAAGCCAGCGTGAGGCCGACTGCGCCGAAGAGCATGCCGAGTGGTTCCAGCGTTTGGGGTTTGAGCTACAGCGTTTGGGCCCGGAAACCCTGGCTATCCGGCAGATTCCTGCATTGCTCAAGCAGGCCGAGGCCACGCGTCTGGTGCAGGATGTGCTGGGTGATCTGCTCGAGTATGGCACTACCGACCGTATTCAGGCGCACCTCAATGAGCTGCTTGGCACTATGGCCTGCCACGGCGCGGTGCGCGCCAACCGGCGCCTGACCTTGCCGGAAATGAACGCCCTGCTGCGTGACATGGAGCACACCGAGCGCAGCGGCCAGTGCAACCATGGGCGGCCGACCTGGGCGCAGATGGGCATGGATGACCTGGATAAGCTGTTCCTGCGCGGCCGCTAGCCGCCGCGCCACTTAGAGAATTTTTGAGCATGTCCGAGCGCCTGCCTCCGGCGATTTTCCTGATGGGGCCGACTGCGGCCGGCAAGACCGATCTGGCCATCGAACTGGCGCGGGTGTTGCAGTGCGAGTTGATCAGTGTCGATTCGGCATTGATCTACCGCGATATGGACATCGGCACGGCCAAACCGGATAAGGCCACCCTGGCTGAATTCCCCCACCGTCTGATCGATATCCGTGACCCGGCCGAGAGTTATTCGGCGGCCGAGTTCCGTGCCGATGCCCTGGCGGCCATGGCCGAAATCACCGCGCGCGGGCGGATTCCGCTGCTAGTGGGCGGCACCATGCTGTATTTCAAAGTGTTGCTCGAAGGACTGGCGCAAATGCCCAGCGCCGACGCGGCGTTGCGCGCCGAACTGGAGGCGCGCGCCCAGGCCGAAGGTTGGGCGGTGCTGCATGCCGAGCTGCGTGCGGTTGATCCGCAGTCCGCTGCGCGTATCCATCTCAATGACCCGCAGCGCCTGATTCGCGCCCTTGAGGTCTATCACCTGAGCGGGCAAAGCATGACCGCCCATCGTCAGCGCCAGGCGGCAGAAAATACTGCCGGCGGCGCATCGGTGGCGCGGCAATTCCCCTATACTGTGGCGCAATTGGCCATTGCCCCGGCGCAAAGGCAGCTGTTGCACGAGCGAATTGCCCTGCGATTTCGCCTGATGCTGGAACAGGGGCTGGTGGCCGAGGTCGAACGCCTGCGTCAGCGCAGTGACTTGCACGTTGGGCTACCGTCTATACGGGCGGTGGGTTATCGCCAAGTCTGGGATTATCTGGACGGCAACCTCGATGCAGAGCAGATGCAGGAGCGCGGCATTATCGCCACGCGCCAGCTGGCCAAGCGACAGTTCACCTGGTTACGTGGTTGGCAGCAGGATGTGCACTGGCTCGATAGCGCCGACTGCGACAATCTGCCGCGTGCCTTGAAATACCTGGCAGCGGTCTCCATATTGACCTGAGACCTTGCCGTTGGCCGTCTATCCTTGGGGTGTGACGGCTTTAAGCCGTTCGTTGGGTTACTAAAATTATTGAAAATTGATCCTTAAAGGAGTGCGGCACATGTCAAAAGGGCATTCGCTACAAGACCCTTACCTGAATACCTTGCGCAAAGAGCGCGTCCCGGTTTCTATTTATTTGGTTAACGGCATCAAGCTGCAAGGCCAGATCGAATCTTTCGACCAGTTCGTGATTTTGCTGAAAAACACTGTCAGCCAGATGGTCTATAAACACGCCATTTCCACTGTAGTGCCTAGCCGTCCGGTGCGTCTGCCGAGCGCCAGCGAAACCGAGCAAGCCGAAGCTGAGCCTGGTAACGCCTGATTTAGGAGGCTGCATTGTTCTTCGAGCGCCATGAAGGTGGAGAGCGGGCCATTCTGGTTCATCTGGACGGCCAAAATTCCGAGGCGCGCGAGGATCCGCAGGAGTTTCAGGAGCTGGCCATCTCGGCTGGTGCTGAAACTGTCGCGTTCCTCAGTGTTCCGAGCAATCGGCTGACGGCCAAGTACCTGATCGGCAGTGGCAAAGTTGAAGAGCTGCGTGATCAGGTCAAGGCCGCCGAGGCTGATCTGGTTATCTTCAATCACGTCCTCACGCCCAGTCAGGAACGTAACCTTGAGCGTGCTTTCGAGTGTCGAGTATTGGACCGTACCGGTCTGATCCTCGATATCTTTGCCCAGCGCGCGCGTACCCATGAAGGCAAGTTGCAGGTCGAGCTGGCCCAGCTCGATCACATGAGTACGCGGCTGGTGCGCGGCTGGACCCACCTTGAGCGGCAGAAAGGCGGTATCGGTCTGCGCGGCCCGGGTGAAACCCAGCTGGAAACCGACCGCCGTTTGCTGCGTGTGCGGATTCGCCAGATCAAGCAGAAGTTGGAAAAGGTGCGCAGCCAGCGTGAGCAGGCGCGGCGTGGCCGTCAGCGTGCGGATATTCCTTCGGTGTCGCTGGTGGGTTACACCAACGCCGGCAAGTCGACTTTGTTCAATACCCTGACTACCTCGGACGTGTATGCGGCCGATCAGCTGTTTGCCACCCTCGATCCCACGCTGCGTCGTCTGGACCTTGATGACCTGGGGCCGATTGTGCTGGCCGATACCGTGGGTTTTATCCGGCATCTGCCGCACAAGCTGGTTGAGGCGTTCCGCGCCACGCTTGAGGAATCGAGTAACTCCGATCTGCTGTTGCATGTGATCGACTCCCACGAGCCCGAGCGTGATCAGCAGATTGAACAGGTGTTGGCGGTGCTGGGTGAGATCGGTGCCCATGAACTGCCGATGCTTGAGGTGTACAACAAGCTCGACCTACTCGAAGGTGTGGAACCGCAGATTCAGCGCGATGCCGATGGCAAGCCGCAGCGGGTCTGGCTATCGGCACGTGACGGGCGTGGTTTGCCGTTGTTGCGTCAGGCCATCGCCGAGCTGTTGGGTGATGACCTGTTTGTCGCTACCTTGCAGCTACCGCAGCGCCTGGGGCGTTTGCGTGCACAGTTCTTCGCCTTGGGCGCAGTGCAGAGCGAGTCGCATGCCGAGGACGGTAGCAGTCTGCTGGCCGTGCGGTTGCCGCGCATCGAGCTGAATCGGCTGGTCAGCCGTGAAGGGCTAAAGCCGCAGGAATTTATTGAGCAACACACTTTGCAATAAAGCCTGCATCAGCGACTTTGCCGCTGGTTGCATGCATTCTGTAGCATTGGCGGGCGCGCCGTGGGCGCGTCTTGGCTTTATCAGATGGAGAGCGCTATGGCTTGGAATGAGCCGGGTGGCAACTCGAATAATCAGGACCCGTGGGGTGGCCGTAAGAACGGTGATCGCAAGGGGCCGCCGGATATCGATGAGGCCTTCCGCAAGCTACAGGAGAGCCTGAATGGGCTGTTCGGTGGCGGCAAGAAACGAGGCGGCGAGACTGGCTCGGGCAATGGCGGCGGTTTCGGCCTGCTGTTCGTAGGCCTGGGGCTGCTGGCTGCGGTCTGGCTGTACAGCGCGATCTACGTCGTTGATGAGCAGGAGCAGGCCGTGGTGCTGCGCTTCGGCAAATACTACGAAACCGTCGGTCCGGGTCTGAATATCTATTTCCCGCCGATTGATCGCAAGTTCCAGGAAAACGTCACCCGCGAGCGTGCTTACAGCAAGCAGGGGCAGATGTTGACCGAAGACGAGAACATCATCGAAGTGCCGTTGACCGTGCAGTACCGGGTCAGCAACTTGCAGGACTTCGTCCTCAACGTTGATCAGCCGGAAATCAGTCTGCAGCACGCGACCGACAGCGCCGTGCGTCACGTGGTGGGTTCCACCGAGATGGACCAGGTGCTGACCGAAGGCCGTGAGCTGATGGCCAGTGAGGTCAAGGATCGCTTGCAGCGTTTCCTCGACACCTATCGCACCGGTATCACGGTGACTCAGGTCAACCTGCAGAGTGCGGCGGCGCCGCGCGAAGTGCAGGAAGCCTTCGATGACGTGATCCGCGCCCGTGAAGACGAGCAGCGTGAGAAGAATCAGGCGGAAACCTACGCCAATGGCGTGGTGCCGGAAGCCCGTGGTCAGGCGCAGCGCCTGATCGAGGATGCCAGCGGTTACCGTGATGAAGTGGTTTCCCGCGCACAGGGTGAGGCGGATCGCTTTACGGCATTGGTCACCGAGTACCGCAAGGCGCCCGAGGTCACTCGCGAGCGGCTGTATCTGGACACCATGCAAGAGCTGATGAGCAATACCAGCAAGGTGCTGGTGACTGGCGATAAGGGGCAGAACAACCTGCTTTATCTGCCGCTGGACAAGATGATCGATGGTCGCAGCACGTCTGCGCCTAGCTCGATATCCGGTGCTGCGGGCGCTGCAGACACTGGCTCGCGAGTCAGTATTGATCCGCGTCAGGTTGAACTGCGTACAAGGGAGAGCCGTTGATGAGCAATAAATCGCTGATCGCCCTTATTGTTGGCGTGGTGCTGGCGCTGGTCGCCTGGAACAGCTTTTATATCGTGTCGCAGACCGAGCGTGCGGTGCTGTTGCAGTTTGGTCGTATCGTCCAGCCGGACGTGCAGCCGGGCTTGCATATGAAGATTCCGTACGTTAACCAGGTGCGCAAGTTCGATGCGCGCCTGCTGACCCTGGACTCCACCAGTTCGCGCTTCCTCACCCTGGAAAAGAAAGCGCTGATGGTCGATGCCTTCGCCAAGTGGCGCGTGCTGGATGCCGAGCGTTTCTACACTGCGACGTCCGGTATGAAGCAGATTGCCGACGAGCGTCTGGCGCGTCGTCTGGAAGCGTCGCTGCGTGACCAGTTCGGTAAGCGCACCCTGCATGAGGCCGTGTCGGGTGAGCGCGATGCGCTAATGGCGGATGTGACTGCCTCCTTGAATCGGGCTGCGCAGAAAGAGCTGGGTATCGAGGTGGTGGACGTGCGCGTCAAGGCCATCGACCTGCCGAAAGAAGTCAACCGCAGCGTGTTTGATCGCATGAGCTCCGAGCGTGAGCGTGAAGCCCGTGAGCACCGCGCCAAGGGTAAGGAGTTGGCCGAAGGTATTCGCGCCGACGCCGACCGTCAGCGTCGCGTGTTGCTCGCAGATGCCTACCGTCAGGCCGAAGAGCTGCGCGGTGAGGGTGATGCCCAGGCAGCGGCGATCTATTCCAAGGCCTACGGCATGGATCAGGAGTTCTACTCGTTCTACCGCAGCCTGAGGGCTTATCGCGAGAGCTTTGCCGATAAGCGTGACGTGCTGGTGCTGGATCCGAGCAGCGACTTCTTCCGCTATCTGGAGAAGTCCAAGCCTTAAGTCATCGCCCCGGCGGGCAGCCGCCGGGGTGATCCTTGTGGAAAACGTGGTATCATGCGGCAGCCGGGAAAATCCCGGCTTTTTTGCGTCTGTGGGAAGCATGTGGCAGGAATTAGGCATCGCGTTGTGTCTCGTGCTGGTGCTGGAAGGCATCCTGCCCTTCCTGTGTCCGCGCCATTGGCGTGACACGCTTTTACAACTGACGCAGTTGTCTGACAGGCAGCTGCGTCTACTGGGGTTGGCCAGCATGCTGCTGGGCACAACCGTCCTTTATTGGCTTCACTGAAGGCTTGTGCCGCCCGGTTCAAGAGGGGAATGGCGAAATGGCAACGGTAGACCGCTGGCTGCTGCCAGATGGCATCGAAGAAGTACTGCCACCGTACGCAGGGCGTATTGAAGTGGCGCGCCGCCAGGTGCTGGATCTGTTCCAGCGCTGGGGCTATGAATTTGTGGTCACGCCGCATATCGAGTATCTGGAATCGCTGCTGACTGGCGCGGGCCAGGACCTGGACCTGCGTACCTTCAAGGTGACCGACCCGCTGTCTGGCCGGCAGATGGGCTTTCGTGCCGACATCACGCCGCAGGTGGCGCGCATCGATGCACATACCCTGCGCCGCGAGGGGCCGAGCCGCCTGTGCTACGCCGGTAGCGTGGTGCACGCCCAGCCGCGTGCGCTGACAACTTCGCGCAGCCCGATCCAGCTGGGCGCCGAGCTGTATGGTGATGCCAGTCCGGCCAGCGATGTCGAGGTGATCAGCCTGCTGGTCAACACCCTTGAGCTGGCGGCGGTGCCGGATGTGCACATGGACCTTGGCCATGTCGGCATCTATCGCGGTCTGGCTCGCGCCGCCGAGCTTTCTGGCGAGGTCGAGCAGCAGCTGTTCGATGCGCTGCAGCGCAAGGCGCTGGATGAGGTCGTTGAACTGACCGAAACCCTGCCGGAAGACCTGCGCAAGATGCTGCGTGCGCTCAGCGAGCTGTGCGGTGGCCGTGAGGTGTTGGATCTGGCTCAGGCGTGCCTGGTCGATGCGCCGGATGATGTGCATGCGGCGCTGGATGACTTGATGGCGATTGCCGATGCGCTGAGCTTGCGCTACCCGGAATTACCGCTGTACTTCGATCTGGGCGAGCTGCGCGGCTATCACTACCACACCGGTGTGGTGTTCGCCGCCTTTGTCCCGGGTGTGGGTTATGCCATCGCCCAGGGCGGCCGTTATGACGACATCGGCGCCGATTTTGGCCGGGCGCGTCCGGCGACAGGCTTCTCCACCGACCTGAAAACCCTGGTAAGCCTGGGGCAGATGCAGTTGGGTGAAGAGCCCGCCGGTATCTGGGCGCCGGATAATCATGATGTGTTTTTGTGGCAGGCGATTGTGCGCTTGCGCCAGGACGGTCAGCGCGTGGTGCAGGCATTGCCAGGGCAGGTCGCGGCTGACGCCGAGGCTGCCGGCTGTGATCGCCAGTTGCTGTTGCGTGATGGTCGCTGGCAGTTGGCTGCGTTGACAGTCTGAGCGGTCGTGCGAAAAGTTTCCGTCGGCTGCGGCCGGCATCAAGTTTGCGAAGAGGGTTAGTGTTATGGGTAAGAATGTCGTAGTCCTGGGCACCCAGTGGGGCGATGAAGGCAAGGGCAAGATTGTCGACCTGCTGACCGAACAGGCTGCAGCTGTTGTGCGTTACCAGGGGGGGCACAATGCTGGCCACACCTTGGTGATCGACGGCGAAAAAACCGTTCTGCACCTTATTCCCTCCGGCATCCTGCGCGAAAACGTGCAATGTCTGATCGGCAACGGCGTGGTGGTTGCGCCCGATGCGCTGATGCGTGAAATCATCAAGCTGGAAGAGAAGGGTGTGCCGGTGCGCGAGCGTCTGCGTATCAGCCCGTCCTGCCCGCTGATTCTGCCGTACCACGTAGCCCTCGATCAGGCCCGCGAGAAAGCCCGTGGCGATGCCAAGATCGGCACCACTGGCCGTGGCATCGGCCCGGCTTACGAAGACAAGGTGGCGCGTCGCGGCCTGCGTATCGGTGACCTGTTCCACCGTGAGCGTTTCGCCGCCAAGCTGGGCGAGCTGCTGGATTACCACAACTTCGTACTGGTCAATTACTACAAAGAGCCGGCCATCGACTTCCAGAAGACGCTCGACGAGTGCATGGAATACGCCGAGCTGCTCAAGCCGATGATGACCGACGTGACGGCCGTGCTGCACGACATGCGTCGTCAGGGCAAGGACATCATGTTCGAAGGCGCCCAGGGTTCGCTGCTGGACATCGACCACGGCACCTACCCCTACGTCACCAGCTCCAACACCACGGCGGGCGGTATCGCCACCGGTTCCGGTTTTGGTCCGATGTACCTGGATTACATTCTCGGCATCACCAAGGCTTACACCACTCGCGTAGGTTCCGGCCCGTTCCCGACTGAGCTGTTCGACGAAACCGGCGCGTTCCTCGCCAAACGTGGCCATGAGTTCGGCTCCACCACCGGTCGCGCGCGTCGTTGCGGTTGGTTTGATGCGGTGATCCTGCGTCGCGCCATCGAGATCAACAGCATCTCCGGCCTGTGCCTGACCAAGCTCGACGTGCTCGACGGCCTGGAAACCATCCGTATCTGTGTCGGCTACAAAGATCAGAATGGCGATGTGCTGGTTGATGCGCCGACCGATGCTGACAGCTACCTGGGGCTGCAGCCGGTGTACGAAGAGTTGCCAGGCTGGAGCGAGTCGACCCTGGGGGCGAAAACCCTGGAAGAGCTGCCGGCGGCGGCGCGTGCTTACATCAAGCGCGTGGAAGAGTTGGTCGGTGCGCCGATTGATATTGTCTCCACCGGCCCGGACCGCAACGAGACTATTGTGTTGCGCCATCCGTTTGCCTGATAGTCACAGGCAGTGCACAAAGGGTCGCCAATTGGCGGCCCTTTGTCGTTTCTGGCCTGGGTAAAAATATCCGGGCTAGCCTTTATAAATCAGCTTTCCCGCCGTTATAGGCATTACCGTTGTCAGGAGTGTCTGCCGTGTTTGCCATTATTTCTGTGTTGCGCAGTCGCCTGCTATTGCCGGTGTTTCTCGCGCTGGGCGTGGCCCTGCTGGTGCAGGTGGTTGTGGCGGTGGCGTTGACTCGCACCACGGTGGCGACGCTTGAGACGGATCTGGCCAAGGGCATGCAGGCCGATACGGCGCGCCTGGTGGGCGAGCTGACCAAGGCTGGCGATGAAGTGCGTGGTGGCCTGGACAGTCTGTCCGCCAGCACCCAGGCGCAGTTGGCCAAAGGCCTTTCCACTCGGCTGGCCGAGGAGCAGGTGCAGATTCGTGGTGTGCTGGACAGTAACCTCAAGCGTTCGGCGGACGAGTTGGCGCAGCTGCTCTCGGCGGTTGCACCGAAGGCGATCTGGGACGCTGATGTGCCGGCGCTGACCGAGTTGGTGCGCGGCGCCCACCGCAATCCGGCGGTGCTGTTTGCGGTGTACCTCGATGCGCAAGGCGAACGCCTGACGCGTCACCTTAATCGGCAGGATTCCCGCGTGCGTGCGTTGATGGCCAAAGGCGAAGGCGGTGGCGCATTGGATAAGGTGCTGCAGGCTGCCGCCAAGGATCCGGGCGTGTATATCGCCGAGGCGACGATCAGCCCGATGGGTTCGGATATCGGCAAGGTCATCCTGGGGGTTTCCACCGTGTCGGTGGATGAGGAGCTGGCCAAGCTGGATCAGCGCTTCGTCAGCCTGATCGATAGCAGTGGGCAGCTGGTTTCCGACAGCTTGAGTGGTGCGGCCACCAGCAGTGCAGATGCCTTGGCGGCGCGGTTGAGCGTGGCGCGTGAGGCCGCCAGCGGCATGGAGCAGAGCAGTCGCAAGGTGGTGCAGGAGGCTGCAGCCGGTTTGCGCTGGAATATCAGCATGGGCCTGGCGGTGGTGGCGCTGCTGATTCTGCTGGTGTTGGCGCTGGTGCTGGGGCAGCGAGTGGTCAGCAAGCTACATACCTTGATCGCGGTGTTGAATGACTGGGCGGCGGGCGAGGGGGATCTGACGCGTCGGGTCGAGCTCAATAGTCGTGATGAAATCGGTGACATGGCGGCGGCGGTCAATCGTTTTGTCGCCAAGTTGCAGCCGATCGTACGCGAGGCCGGTGAGGTGGCATCGCTCACCGGGCAGGAGATCGGCAATCTGGCCTCGCGCAGTGCGGCGGCGGAGTCGGCGGCTGAGCGTCAACGTGATGAAGTGGCGGGCAGTCTGCAGGCGCTGGCGGAAATGGCGGGTGAGGCACAGGCGGAAAGTCAGGCCATGCGCGAGGCGTTGCAGCGCGTCGGGGCGATTCGCCAGGCGGCGGATGACAATGCCGCTATTGCGCTGCGCGTGGGTGGCTCGATTGAGGAGTTGGTGCGGCGTGTGGAAACCGGCTCGGCAGTCATCGAGCGGTTGGCCAAGCAGAGCGAGCAGATCGAAGTGGTGCTGACGGTGATTCGTTCAATCGCCGAACAGACCAACCTCTTGGCCCTGAATGCCGCAATTGAAGCGGCGCGTGCGGGTGAAAGCGGTCGTGGTTTTGCCGTGGTGGCCGATGAGGTTCGCGCGCTGGCGAGCAAGACGCAGCAGTCCACCGGCGATATCCAAACCCATATCGGCGCGCTGCAGCAGGGCGCGCGCGAGGCGGTTGAAGCGATTGGCCAGGCTGGCAAGCAGGCGGCTCAAGGCCTGGCGGCATTGCGCGAAAGTGCGCGGGTGCAGCAATCGGTGCGTGAGGCAGTGGAGGAAGTGCATGGCGCAATCAACATCGCGACTGAGGCGGCGGCGCATCAGGCAGAAGGGGCTGATGCTGTGCGTGGGCGTGTTGAGGTGATTCATGTCGAGGCGCAGCGGGCAGCCGAGGCTGTGGCAGCTACGGCTAATAGCGGTCGGATCTTGGATGGCTTGGCGAAGAAGCTCAAGGCCAGTCTGGGGCAGTTTCGCGTCTAAGCTGATTCAGGGCGGGCGCGTCTAGGCGCCCGTCGAACTGACTGCAACTTGCTGGGGTAAAGCGCAGGCAATAAAAAACCGAGCCAGTGGCTCGGTTTTTTGAATTGGTGCCCAGGAGAAGACTCGAACTTCCACGACCGTAAGGTCACCAGCACCTGAAGCTGGCGTGTCTACCAATTTCACCACCTGGGCATTGATTGCAAAACTTGCTTATTTGCTATCAACTACAACGCGGTTAACTTCGTTTCCCGTCGTTGTGGCGCGCATAATACGGATCGGGTTTTTACTTGTAAACCCCTGTTGTTAAAAAATTTTATTCTGTGTGCCGGGCTGACCTGGACAGTGGTTTCGCGCTTCAATAGGCACATGGCAAACCGAATTTGTGTAGATAAGGTGAATTACCTCTAATGGCCGATTGGCAATCCCTCGATCCCGAGGCCGCTCGTGAAGCGGAAAAATACGAAAACCCCATTCCAAGTCGTGAGCTGATCCTGCAGCACTTGTCTGACCGTGGCTCTCCGGCGAGCCGTGAAGAGCTGGCCGATGAGTTTGGCATGGCCACGGAAGAGCAGCTCGAAGCGCTGCGTCGCCGTCTACGCGCCATGGAGCGCGATGGTCAGCTGATCTATACCCGTCGTGGCACCTATGCCCCGGTCGACAAACTCGACCTGATTCTCGGTCGTGTCAGCGGGCACCGCGATGGCTTTGGCTTTCTGGTGCCGGATGACGGCAGTGATGATCTGTTCCTGAGTCCTGCGCAAATGCGCCTGGTGTTCGATGGCGACCGTGCGTTGGCGCGGGTTTCCGGCCTCGACCGGCGTGGCCGTCGTGAAGGTGCCGTGGTGGAAGTGATTCACCGCGCCCACGAAAGCATCGTTGGCCGTTATTACGAAGAAAGCGGTGTCGGCTTTGTGGTTGCCGACAACCCGAAGATCCAGCAGGAAGTATTGGTGACGCCAGGGCGTAACGCTGGCGCCAAGCAGGGTCAGTTCGTTGAAGTGAAAATCACCCACTGGCCGACCACCCGCTTCCAGCCCCAGGGCGATGTGGTCGAAGTCGTCGGTAACTATATGGCGCCGGGTATGGAAATCGATGTTGCCCTGCGCAGCTACGATATTCCCCACGTCTGGCCGGGCGCGGTGGTTAAGGAAGCGCACAAGCTCAAGCCGGAAGTCGAGGAGAAGGACAAGGAGAAGCGCATCGACCTGCGCCACCTGCCGTTCGTTACCATCGATGGCGAAGACGCCCGCGACTTCGATGACGCCGTGTACTGCGAGAAAAACGGCAGCAACTGGCGGCTGTTCTCCGGCGGGTGGAAGCTCTACGTCGCCATCGCCGACGTATCCCATTACGTGAAGATCGATTCGGCGCTGGACGCCGAGGCTCAGGTGCGTGGCAACTCGGTGTACTTCCCGGAGCGGGTTATCCCGATGCTGCCGGAAGAGTTGTCCAACGGCCTGTGCTCGCTGAACCCGCACGTCGATCGTCTGGCCATGGTCTGCGAGATCAGTATCTCGAAAACCGGCAAGATGACCGATTACCAGTTCTACGAGGCGGTGATCCATTCCCATGCACGCCTGACCTACAACAAGGTCAGTGCCATGCTCGAGCAGCCGAAAGGCAGCGAAGGTAAGGCCCTGCGCGGCGAGTACAAAGAAGTGCTGCCGCACCTCAAGCAGCTGTATTCGCTGTATCAGGTGCTGTTGGCGGCGCGCCATGAGCGCGGCGCCATCGACTTCGAAACCCAGGAAACCCGGATCATCTTCGGGGCTGGACGCAAGATTGCCGAGATTCGCCCAACCCAGCGCAACGATGCGCACAAGTTGATCGAAGAGTGCATGCTGGCCGCCAACGTGGCTACCGCAGCCTTTATGCAGAAGCATGAAATTCCGGCGCTGTATCGCGTGCATGATTGCCCGCCGCCGGAGCGTGTGGAAAAACTCAAGGCGTTCCTCACCGAGCTGGGCTTGTCGTTGCACCGTGGTAAGTCCAAGGACGGTCCGTCGCCCAAGGACTACCAACTGCTGCTGGAAAGCATCCGCGAGCGCCCGGACTACCACCTGATCCAGACCGTGATGCTGCGCTCGCTCAGTCAGGCGGTGTACAGCGCCGACAATCAGGGGCACTTCGGTCTGAATTACGAGGCGTACGCGCACTTCACTTCGCCGATTCGTCGCTATCCGGATCTGTTGATCCATCGGGCGATTCGCAGCGTGGTTCGCTCCAAACTCGACACTCCGCATGTCAAGCGTGCCGGTGCGACGATCATGCCGCGGGCGCGGATCTACCCGTACGACGATGCGATTCTCGAGCAGCTCGGCGAGCAGTGCTCGATGTCCGAGCGTCGCGCCGACGAGGCGACCCGCGATGTGGTGAACTGGCTCAAATGCGAGTTTATGAAGGATCGCGTCGGCGAAACCTTCCCGGGGGTGATCACCGCGGTGACCGGCTTTGGTCTGTTCGTCGAGCTGAAGGACATCTACGTCGAAGGTCTGGTACATGTCACCGCCTTGCCGGGTGATTACTACCACTTCGACCCCGTGCATCACCGTCTGGCGGGCGAGCGCAGTGGGCGCAGCTTCCGTCTGGGCGATAGCGTTGAGGTCAAGGTCATGCGCGTCGATCTGGACGAGCGCAAGATCGATTTCGAGTTGGCTGAAGGCAAAACGGCTATGCCGGCCGGTCAGCGCCGTGGTGGTTTTGAATCGGCGGCGGGTAAAACCGGGCGTCGCGGCGAGCGTGCCGCGCCAGGTAATACCGATGTAGAGAAGAGCCGTGCGCTGAAAAAGTCGCTGCTCAGTGATTCGAAGAGCAAAGCCGGCAAAGGTTCGGCCAAGACTGAGTCGGCCAAGCCCGCCGGCAAGTCGGGTGCGCATCGCAAGGGGGCACCTGCGGGTGGTGCGCCGGCCTCCGGTGGGCCGCGCAAGCGTAAGGCGAAGTCATGAGTCAGCTAGAAAAAATCTACGGTGTGCATGCCGTAGAGGCGCTGTTGCGTCATCACCCCAAGCGGGTCAAGCAGATCTGGCTGGCCGAGGGGCGTAATGACCCGCGGGTGCAAGTGCTGCTGGCGCTGGCGGCGGATGCGCGGGTGGCGGTTGGCCAGTGTGAGCGCCGTGAGATGGATGCCTGGGTCGAGGGCGGTGTGCATCAGGGCGTGGTGGCGGATGTCAGCCCCAGCCAGGTTTGGGGTGAGGCGATGCTCGACGAGCTGCTTGACCGTACCGAGGGTGCGCCCTTGTTGCTGGTGCTCGACGGTGTGACCGATCCGCATAACCTCGGCGCCTGTCTGCGTACCGCCGATGCGGCCGGGGCGCTGGCGGTGATCGTGCCGAAGGACAAATCCGCTACGCTTAACGCCACTGTGCGCAAAGTCGCCTGCGGTGCGGCGGAAGTGATTCCGCTGGTGGCGGTGACCAATCTGGCGCGCAGCCTGGAGAAGCTCCAGCAGCGCGGCTTGTGGGTTGTCGGTACCGCCGGTGAAGCTGAGATGGAGCTCTACGAGCATGACCTGACCGGGCCGACCGTGTTGATCATGGGTGCCGAAGGCAAAGGCATGCGCCGCCTGACTCGCGAGCATTGCGATTACCTGGTCAAGCTGCCGATGGCGGGCAGCGTCAGCAGCCTCAATGTGTCGGTTGCGACCGGTGTATGCCTGTTTGAGGCGTTGCGTCAGCGCAAGGCTGGCGGCAAGACTAAGGCTTAGTCTGGGTTGTTCAAATAATCACCAGTTCACCTTGCGTGTAGCGGGGGGCTTCACTAGAATGTCGCCCCTTGCCGCGACGGCAGGCGCTTCTGCGCCTTTCTGTTTCAGCAAGACAAACAAGTGAAATTCACTCCTTGCCTGACCGCATTTGGCGGCAGGCTACAACCCGTAAGGAGCATTTATGCGTCATTACGAAATCATCTTTCTGGTTCACCCGGACCAGAGCGAGCAAGTCGGCGGCATGGTTGAGCGTTACACCAAGCTGATCGAAGAAGACGGCGGCAAGATTCACCGCCTGGAAGATTGGGGCCGTCGTCAGCTGGCTTATGCCATCAACAACGTCCACAAAGCTCACTACGTGATGCTCAACGTTGAGTGCACCGGTAAGGCCCTGGCTGAGCTGGAAGACAACTTCCGTTACAACGATGCCGTGATCCGTAACCTGGTCATCCGTCGCGACGAGGCCGTTACTGACCAGTCCGAGATGCTCAAGGCCGAAGAAAACCGCAGTGAGCGCCGTGAGCGTCGTGACCGTCCTGACAACGCCGATTCTGTTGATGGCGATGACAGCGACAGCAACGACAGCGACAACGCTGACGAGTAATCCACGGATCTATTGAGGAGCCACTCTCATGGCACGTTTCTTCCGTCGTCGTAAATTCTGCCGTTTCACCGCAGAAGAAGTGAAAGAGATCGATTTCAAAGATCTCAACACGCTGAAAGCTTACATCTCGGAAACCGGCAAGATCGTTCCTAGCCGTATCACCGGTACTAAGGCTCGTTATCAGCGTCAGCTGGCTACCGCTATCAAGCGCGCCCGCTTCCTGGCCCTGCTGCCTTACACCGACAGCCACGGCCGCTGATACCGGATGTTCGACAAGTAGTAAGGGATAGATCGCATGCGCGCCTTAGCTGAATTCATTATGCGCGGCCGTATGCAGGCCACTCTCGTAGTGGTGATTTCTGCGGCATTGCCGCTGTTGTTCTGGTTAAGTGCTGCCGCTGGAAGCCTGGTGCTTCTGCGGCGCGGTTGGCGTGATGCCATTGGCATCCTCACCTGGGCCCTGCTGCCGGCTATTGGCTGGTGGTATTTCGGTGAGCCGCGCACCCTGTTGGTGTTGCTCGGTGCGCTGGGGTTGGCGTTGTTGTTACGCGCCAACCCGTCCTGGAATCGTGTGCTGCTGTGCAGCGTGGCATTGGGCCTGGTGTATGGGCTGGTCTTGGGTGCGGTGTTCCGCGAACCCATCGAGGCAATGGCGCTTGAGCTGCAAAAGCTGATGCCGCAAATGCTCGATGGGGTTCACCAACAGATGTCGGTGGATGAGCGAGCGCGTCTGGATAGCCTGATTGCACCGGTACTGACCGGATTGATCGCGGCGTTGTTACAGATAGTCAGCCTGTTGAGCCTGATGCTTGGGCGCTTCTGGCAGGCGCAGTTGTATAACCCGGGTGGTTTTGGTCGCGAGTTTCGCGCGCTACGCCTCCCGACTCCGCTGGCGATGTTGCTGCTGGTTGGCATGCTGTTGGGGCCCAATCTGGGTCCGCAAATGGCCATGTTGACGCCGTTGTGCAGTGTGCCGTTGGCGTTTGCGGGCATCGCCCTGTTGCATGGGCTGGTGGCGCAAGGTCGGCTAGGTAAGTTCTGGCTGGTCGGGTTGTACATCACGTTGTTGCTGTTTATGCAGCTGACTTATCCGTTACTGGTGGTTTTGGCCATTGTCGACAGTCTGCTTGATTTTCGTGGTCGCTTTGAGCGCAAACAAGGCTCGGGCCCCGCGAACGGTGAAGGTTAAAAGTTAAGAGGTTATTACCAAATGGAACTGATCCTGCTGGAAAAAATCGCCAACCTGGGCAACCTGGGCGATAAAGTGAATGTTAAGGCCGGTTACGGTCGTAACTTCCTGCTGCCGCAAGGCAAAGCTACCGCTGCTACCGCCGCAAACGTTGCTGCGTTCGAAGCGCGTCGCGCCGAGCTGGAAAAACTGGCTGCCGAGAAGAAAGCGTACGCTGAATCCCGCGCTGCTCAGTTGGCTGAACTGGAAGTCACCATCACCGCTACCGCGGGCGATGAAGGCAAACTGTTCGGCTCCATCGGTACTCACGACATCGCTGAAGCCCTGACCGCCTCTGGCGTTGAAGTGGCTAAAGCTGAAGTGCGTCTGCCGAACGGCACCATTCGTCAACTCGGCGAATACGACGTAGCCGTGCACCTGCACAGCGACGTTGAAGCAACCGTTAAGGTTGTCGTAGTAGCAGCCTAATAGGCTCGCGACTAAGTGGGCTTGCACTCAGGTGCCTGGCCGCTAACAATCTGGCACGACACTGCGCAAGCGGTGTCGTGCCTTTTGTTTTGTGAACACCGAATTTTGCCCAGAGTCTTATGAACGACATCAGCCTGCCCGAACAGTACGACCTGCAAACCTCTGCCCTGAAGGTGCCGCCGCACTCGATCGAGGCGGAGCAAGCCGTGCTGGGCGGCCTGATGCTCGACAACAATGCTTGGGAGCGGGTGCTCGATGCGGTGTCCGATGGCGACTTCTATCGACACGACCACCGCCTGATCTTCCGTGCAATCTTCAAGCTGGCCGAGCGTAACCACCCCTTCGACGTGGTCACCGTGTCCGAGCAGCTGGACCAGGAAGGGCAGCTGTCGCAAGTCGGCGGTCTGGCCTATCTCGGCGAGCTGGCGAAGAACACGCCGTCGGTGGCCAACATCAAGGCCTATGCACAGATCATTCGTGAGCGTGCCACGCTGCGCCAGTTGATCGGCATCAGTGGGGAAATCGCCGACAGCGCCTATATGCCGCAGGGCCGTACCGGTGCCGAGATTCTCGATGAGGCCGAGCGGCTGATCTTCCAGATTGCCGAGGCGCGGCCGAAGACCGGTGGTCCGGTGGGGATCAACGATATCCTGGTCAAGGCCATCGACCGTATCGACACCCTGTTCAATGCCGGTGACGCGATCACCGGTCTGTCCACCGGCTTTACCGACCTGGACGACCTGACCAGCGGCCTGCAGCCGGCCGACCTGATCATCGTCGCCGGCCGGCCGTCGATGGGTAAGACCACCTTCGCCATGAACCTGGTGGAAAACGCGCTGATGCGCAGCGACAAGGTGGTGATGGTCTACTCCCTGGAGATGCCTTCCGACTCCATCGTGATGCGTATGCTGGCCTCGCTGGGGCGTATCGACCAGACCAAGGTGCGGGCCGGCCGCCTGGATGACGACGATTGGCCGCGCCTGACCAGCGCGGTCAACCTGCTGAATGACCGCAAGCTGTTTATCGACGACACCGCCGGTATCTCGCCCTCGGAAATGCGCGCGCGTACCCGTCGCCTGGCCCGTGAACACGGCGAGATTGGCCTGATCATGGTCGACTACCTGCAGCTGATGCAGATTCCCGGCTCCAGCGGCGACAGCCGAGTGAACGAGATTTCCGAAATTTCCCGCTCGCTCAAAGCCCTGGCCAAGGAATTCAACTGCCCGGTGATCGCCCTGTCGCAGCTTAACCGTGGCCTGGAACAGCGCCCTAACAAGCGCCCGATCAACTCCGACCTGCGTGAGTCCGGGGCCATCGAGCAGGACGCCGACATCATCATGTTCGTTTACCGCGACGAGGTGTATCACCCCGAGACCGAGTACAAGGGCGTGGCCGAGATCATTATCGGCAAGCAGCGTAATGGCCCATTGGGTACGGCGCGGCTGGCGTTTCTCGGCAAGTTCTCGCGCTTCGAGAATCTGGCGCCGGGTAGCTATCAGTTCGACGACGAATAACGATCTCGCGTGCAACGCACCTGGTTGCAGCGTTAGATCAATAAAAACGGGCGGCCAGTGGGTAAACTGGCCGCCCGTTTTGTTTTAGGACATACCGCCCATGCGCCCGCTTGTTGCCACTATCGATCTGTCCGCCATTGCCCATAACTACGCGGTGGCCAAACGCTGCGCGCCGGGGCGTCAGGCATTTGCGGTGGTCAAGGCGAATGCCTACGGGCATGGCGTGCGTGAGGTGGTGACGGCGCTGCACGATGTCGCCGACGGCTTTGCCGTGGCCAGCCTGGAGGAAGCCGCCGAGGTGCGTGCGCTGCACGGAACGGCGCGGATTTTGTTGCTTGAAGGCTGCTTCGAGGCGGACGAGTACCACTTCGCCGTGCAACTGGGCCTGGATGTGGTGCTGCACAGCGAGCAACAGGCGCAGCAGTTGCTCGCCGCCAACCTCGCGCGGCCGCTGAATCTGTGGCTGAAGCTGGACAGCGGCATGCACCGCCTCGGTTTCAGCGCTGTGGCGCTGCGTGAGTGGCACGGCCGTTTGCAGGGCGCGGCGCAGGTGGCCGAGCTGAACCTGATCAGTCACTTCGCCTGCGCCGATGAGCGCGGCAGCGAAATGACCGAGCTGCAGCTGGAGCAGTTTCTCGATCTGCTGGATATGGATTTTGCCCAGCGCTCATTGGCCAACTCGGCGGCGATTCTGACTATCCCAGCCGCGCATATGGATTGGCTGCGTCCGGGCATCATGCTCTACGGCGCGACGCCCTTTGCCGATCTGGGCGTTGCTGAATTAGGCCTGCGCCCGGCCATGGGGCTGACCGCGCAGCTGATTGCCTGCCGCGATGTAGCAGTGGGTGAAACGGTTGGCTATGGCGGCAGCTGGCGCGCCGAGCGGCCGTCGCGGATCGGTACGGTGAGTTGTGGTTATGCCGATGGCTACCCACGGCATGCGCCGGCAGGCACGCCGGTTGTCGTGCGTGGCCAGCGGGTGGCGCTGGTCGGGCGGGTGTCGATGGATATGCTGACGGTCGACCTCACCGATCTTCCCGCTGCGGCAGTGGGCGATACAGTCGAGCTGTGGGGCGCGCAGTTGCCCGTGGATGAGGTGGCGCAGGCCGCCGGCAGCATCGGCTATGAACTGCTCAGCAAGGTCACTGCGCGGGTGCCACGGCGCTATCGCAGCAGCTGAGTCAGAGCAGGCCGCTGGGCACGCTGAGCACATCCAGGTGCAGGCGCGCACTGCTGCTTAGCTCGCCATCTTCACCGCACACCGCCAGGCCGGAGCGGCCGCGGGTCTTGACCCGGTAGAGCATCTCGTCGGCAGCCTTATAGAGCGTGGTAAAGGTGCCGGCGTGTTGCGGGTACAGCGCCACGCCGATGCTGATGGTCACGGTCAGCCGTTCGGCGCCGTACATCACCGGCTTGGCCAACTCGGCGAGCAGGCGGGTAGCGATTTCCCGGGCGTGTTCTTCGGCATCGGCGCCACACACCAGTACGGCAAACTCATCGCCACCCAGACGCGCCACCGCATCGCCTGCGCGCACATGCTCGCGCAGGCGCAGGGCGATGGCTTGCAGCATCAGGTCACCGGCATCGTGGCCGTGTTTGTCGTTGATCGGCTTGAAGTGGTCGAGGTCAATCAGCAGCAGGGCAATCGCTTCGCTGTGCCGCCTGGCATTGGCCAGGGCGGTTTCGCAGCGCTCGACCAGGTAGCGGCGGTTTGGCAGCTCGGTCAGTGGGTCGTGGAAAGCTGCGTGCTGCAGCGCCTGTTCACGCTGGCGCAGGCGTTCATTGGTGGCGGCCAGTTCTGCGGTGCGCAGGTCAACCGAGTGTTGCAGTTCGGCGGCATTGGCCTGGGCCTGGGTCAAGCGTGCGGTTTTTTCGCGGTCGGCCTGGAGGATCGCGTCGGCTTTTTCCTGCTTGAGAATCTGGATGCGGTAGGCCAAGGCGAAGGAGAACAGGATGGCTTCGGCCGCCACCGCCAGCGGGAACAGGTACGCGGTGGACTCGCCCGGTTGCACCACGCCGGCGGCACGCAGCACCAGAATCACAAAACTCAGCAGCACGCTGCCATAGCCCAGCAGGTAGAACAGCGCCGGAGTAAAACCCTGTTTCCAGCGGATGATTGCGCTGAGCAGCAGGGTGGGCACGGTAACAATCGGGATCAGCCCGATCAGCAGGCCGGTTTCACTGCGATAGCCGGCCAGGTTGACCGCCAGGGCCAGCAGGTAGACCGCGATGCAGCCATTGAGGATGTGGTGGGCAATGCGCAGGGTGGTGCGGGTGGACAGCAGCGCCTGGGCAAAGCGCAGGATGCCCAGGCTGACCAGAATCGGCAGGGTGATGCGATCCAGCCAGGCGGGCACCGGGCCAGCGGGCCAGAGATACTGGAAGCCATGCCCGCTCATGCTGGCGATAAATACCAGGGAAGCCGCCATGGTCAGCACATACCAGAGGTAGGCCGGGTCGCGCAGGGCCAGCAGGATAAACAGGTTGTACAGCAGCAGGGCGAGGATCACCCCGTAGATCAAGCCGAGCACCAGATGCTCACGCTTGGCCAGTTGTTCGAGGTCGTGCAGCTGCCAGATGCGCAACGGGAAGGAGTTGCCGGCTGGGTCATAGGTGCGCAGGTAAATGGTTTGCGGCTGCTCGCCCAGTGGCGGCAGGCTGAAGACCGCGCGGCGATAATCGTGGTCGCGGCCTTTGGCAAAGCCCACGCGCTCACCGGCTTGGCGCAGTTGCCATTGGCCCGAGGCGCTGGGCAGAAAGATTTGCAGGTCGAGCAGGGTCACTGCACCAACTTCCAGCCACCACTGCGCGGGTGCGTCACTGGCGCGTTGCAGGCTGAGTTTGATCCACCAGGGGTTGCGGCTCTGGCCGACGCTGGTGCGCCCGGCGGCCGCCTGAAAGCGGCTTTGCACGGCAGGGTCGGGCATGTCGGCAATGCTCAGCTGGCCACCGACATCTTCCAGCAGTTCGATCTGGCCATTGAGCACGCTGCCGCTGCTTGGCGCGCTCAGCAGTACCGGGCTGGCAACAGCCAGGGGGCTAAACAGACTCAGCAATAGGAGGACGGTTAAGGTGAGGCGCTGCACTGCGGACTTCCCGATGTCGAGTGGCGTTAGGCCGCGAGTATAGGCGCGGCTGGGTAATGCTTTACAGGCGTTGCCTGCCAGGCTCTGGCCTGACGAAAAATTCGGCGCGCCTTTAAGCCATCAGCTCAAGCCGCTGGGCACATTCAGTACATCCAGTTGCAGGCGGGTGCTGCTGCTCAGCTCACCGTTTTCACCGCAAACGGCCGAGCCCGAACGGCCGCGGCTTTTGACCTTGTAGAGCATTTCATCCGCCGCCTTGTACAGCGTAGTGAAGTTGCTGGCATGCTGTGGGTACAGTGCCACGCCGATGCTGATGGTCACGATCAGGCGCTCAGCGCCGTAGGCCACTGGTTTGGCCAGCTCATCGAGCAGGCGGCGGGCGATATCGCGGGCATGCTGTTCGGCATCTTCACCGCAGATCAGCACGGCAAACTCATCACCACCCAGACGCGCCACCGCATCCCCCGAGCGCACATGCTCGCGCAGGCGCTGGGCGATGCTTTGCAGCATCAGGTCGCCGGCGTCGTGGCCGTATTTGTCGTTGATTGGCTTGAAATGGTCGAGGTCGATCAGCAGCAGGGCGGTGGCTTCACTGTGCCGGCGGGCATTGGCCAGCGCCGCTTCACAGCGTTCGACCAGAAAGCGCCGGTTGGGCAGCTCGGTCAGCGAGTCATGGAAGGCGGCGTGCTGCAAGGCCTGTTCACGCTGGCGCAGGCGCTCATTGGTGGCGGCCAGCTCGGCGGTGCGCAGCTCAACCGAGTGCTGCAACTCGGCAGCATTGGCTTGTACCTGGGCCAGGCGCGCAGTTTTTTCGCGGTCGGCCTGGCGCAGGGCCTCGGCTTTTTCTTGCTTGAGCGTTTGGATGCGATACGCCAGGGCGAAGGAGAACAGGATGGTTTCGGCGGCGACTGAAATCGGAAACAGGTAGGCGGTGAAGTTGCTGGGTTCAATCAGGCCTGCCGCCCGCATGACCAGCACCACGGTACTGACGAGTACGGCGCCATAGCCGAGTAGATAAAAGCGTGAGGGGACAAAGCCCTGATAACAGCGTAGGCCGGCGCTGAACAGGGCGGTGGGTACGGTGACGGCGGGTGTCAGCGCGATCATCAAGGCCCCTTCTGCCCGATAGCCGAAGGCGTTAATCACGATCGCAATGACGTAGAGTGCGCAGCCAGCATTCAGTAGGCGATGCGGCCAGATCAGGCCCCGTTGGGTATAGAGCAGTTCCTGGGTGAAACGCATGACAAATATGCCCCACAGGGCAGGCAGGGTGATGCGGTCCAGCCAGAAGGGCACGGGGTTGTTCGGCCAGAGATATTGAGCACCATGGCCGCTCATGCTGAGGATAAACACCAGCACGCAGGCGGTCGCCATCACATACCAGAAATAGGCGCGGTCACGCAGGGCAAACAGAATAAACAGGTTGTATAAAAGTAGGGCGAGGATTACCCCGTAGATCAGGCCAAAGCCAATGTTCTCGTTGCCTGCCAGCTCGGCTAAGTCAGGCAGTTGCCAGATTTTCAGCGGGAAGGAGTTGCCTGCGGGGTCCAGGCTACGGAAGTAGAGGGTCAGCGGCTGCTCGCCGATTTCCGGCAACTTGAACACCATGCGCCGGTAGGCATAGTCGCGGCCATCTAGATAAGGCACCGCTTCGCCGGTTTCGCGAACCGTCCAGCCGCCTTGGCCATCTGGCAGATAAAGCTGCAGGTTGAAAATGGTGATGCCGGCATTTTCCAGCCACCACTGGGACGGGGCATCTGCGCTGCGTTGCAGGGTGACCTTGACCCACCAGGGGTTGCGGCTTTGGCCTACGGTGGCTCGCCCTGCTGCAGGTTGAAAGCGGCGTTGCACGGCCGGGTCGGCCATATCGGCAATAGTCAGTTGCCCGCCGATATCTTCGAGCAGCTCGATCTGCTCATTCAGTGAGGCGCCGCTGCTGGCGGCCGTCAGCTCGATAGCGGCCTGCGCCAGGCCACTCGCAAGTGCCAGGCTCAGCGTGAGAAGGATCGAGAAGGCTAAGCGTTGCACCACGGTTACCCCTTGCCTCGGCTGTCAGCGACCGATGTTATGGGCTGGAGTATAGCCGTAAGCCACTACCGCACAGCTACAATCTCAACGGGCCATTTCAGCGGTTAAACCCAGGGTTGAAGTCGGATTTGGTTAAATTTTGTGCTATATTCCGCGCCCGCGATTTTCCATCCTGTTCGCCAACGCCGGTCACTCTCCATGCCCATGCAAGCCGCCAAGCCGTTATTCGATTATCCAAAGTACTGGGCCGAGTGTTTCGGGCCGGCGCCTTTCCTGCCGATGAGCCGGGAAGAGATGGATCAGCTTGGCTGGGACAGCTGCGACATCATCATCGTCACCGGCGATGCCTATGTTGACCATCCCTCCTTCGGCATGGCGATCATCGGCCGCCTGCTGGAATCGCAGGGCTTTCGCGTCGGCATCATCGCCCAGCCGAACTGGCAGTCGAAAGACGACTTTATGCGGCTCGGCGAGCCGAACCTGTTCTTCGGCGTCGCGGCCGGCAATATGGATTCGATGATCAACCGCTATACCGCCGATAAGAAAATCCGCTCCGACGATGCCTACACCCCCGGCGGCCAGGCCGGCAAGCGCCCGGATCGTGCCAGCCTGGTGTACAGCCAGCGCTGCAAAGAAGCCTATAAAAACGTGCCGATCGTGCTCGGCGGCATCGAAGCCTCGCTACGGCGCATCGCCCACTACGACTACTGGCAGGACCGCGTGCGCAACTCGATCCTGATCGACGCCAGCGCCGATATCCTGCTGTACGGTAACGCCGAACGCGCCATAGTCGAAGTGGCCCAGCGCCTGTCCTATGGTCACAAGATCGAAGACATCACCGACGTGCGCGGCACCGCGTTTATCCGTCGTGACACGCCGCAAGGCTGGTACGAAGTGGACTCCACCCGCATCGACCGGCCGGGCAAGGTCGACAAGATCATCAACCCCTACGTGAATACCCAGGACACCCAAGCCTGCGCCATCGAGCAGGAGAAGGGGCCGGTCGAGGACCCGAACGAAGCCAAGGTCGTAGAGATTCTCGCCAGCCCACGGATGACCCGCGACAAGACGGTGATCCGTCTGCCGTCCATGGAGAAGGTGCGCAACGACCCGGTGCTCTACGCCCACGCCAACCGCGTGTTGCACCTGGAAACCAACCCGGGCAACGCCCGCGCCCTGGTGCAGAAGCACGGCGAGGTGGATGTGTGGTTCAACCCGCCACCCATTCCCATGACCACCGAAGAGATGGACTACGTGTTCGGTATGCCCTATGCGCGCGTCCCGCACCCGGCCTACGGCAAGGAGAAGATCCCGGCCTACGAGATGATCCGTTTCTCGGTCAACATCATGCGTGGCTGTTTCGGCGGCTGTACCTTCTGCTCCATTACGGAACATGAGGGGCGGATTATCCAGAACCGTTCGGAAGAGTCGATCATTCGCGAGATCGAAGAGATCCGCGACAAGGTGCCAGGCTTTACCGGGGTGATTTCCGACCTCGGCGGGCCGACCGCCAATATGTACCGCATTGCCTGCAAGAGCCCGGAAATCGAGTCCGCGTGCCGCAAGCCGTCCTGCGTGTTCCCCGGCATTTGCCCGAACCTGAACACCGACCATTCCTCGCTGATCCAGCTCTATCGCAGTGCCCGTGCCCTGCCAGGGGTGAAGAAGATTCTGATCGCCTCGGGCCTGCGCTATGACTTGGCGGTGGAGTCGCCAGAGTATGTCAAGGAACTGGTCACCCACCACGTCGGTGGCTACCTGAAGATCGCCCCGGAGCACACCGAGGAAGGCCCGCTGAATCAGATGATGAAGCCGGGCATCGGCAGCTACGACAAGTTCAAGCGCATGTTCGAGAAGTACTCGAAAGAGGCGGGTAAAGAGCAGTACCTGATCCCGTACTTTATCGCTGCGCACCCAGGCACCACCGACGAAGACATGATGAACCTGGCGCTGTGGCTCAAGGGCAACGGCTTTCGCGCCGACCAGGTGCAGGCCTTCTACCCCTCGCCAATGGCCACCGCCACGGCCATGTACCACTCGGGCAAGAACCCGCTGCGCAAGGTCAGCTACAAGAGTGACGGCGTGACCATCGTCAAGAGCGAGGAGCAGCGCCGCCTGCACAAGGCCTTCCTGCGTTATCACGACCCCAAAGGCTGGCCGATGCTGCGTGAGGCGCTGACCCGCATGGGTCGCGCCGACCTGATCGGGCCGGGCAAGCACCAGCTGATCCCGCTGTATCAACCCGCCACCGACAGCTACCAGAGCGCGCGCCGCAAGAACTCGACGCCGGCCGGCAGCCACAAGGTCGCCAAGGACACCACCAAGAGCAAGCCGCTGCTGACCCAGCACACCGGCTTGCCGCCGCGTGATACCGGCGCGGCGGGCGGCAACCCCTGGGACAAGCGTGAGCAGGCCAAGGCGGCCGCGCAGGCGCGCAACCAGCAGGCGGCCAAGGAGCGCGCCGATGCCGCTAAAGGCAAAGGCAAGAAGCCAGTGAAGAAGCCGGCCGTACCGCGCTAATCGGAGCGGCTCAGTCTTAGGGGCGCTTTTCTATCCGATGCTGGATGCCAAAGCGCTGTTCGCCAGGCTGGCGAAAGGCTTGAGCCGACAACACGCCCTGGGAACCCTCTACCCAGGTCAGCGCTCAAGCGCCGGCCTTGCTTGGCTGCGCCGTGCTGGTGAAGGCCATTGCCCTCGGCCCTGACGCCAGAGCCGGCGCAGAACAGGGCAATTTGCCAGTATTCGGCGGAACTCCTGCCCGCCGACCTGCTCCAAGCTACTGTCCCGGCTACTACGGCCCCTTTCCTCACCCTCACATACAGGCTGATTAGCCTGAATGGTTGCCCTGTTTTCAACGCCCTAATACGCCAGTGTGAGCCTACTCGAACACGCTGAACCCCGCCCTGCTTGTTCGAGGATTGCATCTTGAAAACACTCACTCTTTCCTGCGCCGTTGCCCTGGCCCTGTATAGCGCCACCAGCTCTTTCGCCTTCGCGACCGCCGCCGTTGCCGAGGCCGCAACCGCTGCGTTGCCGCTCACCGCCGAGTATGCGAATGATGCCAGCCTGCGCGGCGAAGTCGGTCCCAAACAGCGCAATGTGACGGTGCTGCGGGTACAGATTCTGCTGGATCGCGCGCGCTTCTTTCCTGGCGAGGTGGATGCCAATTTCGGCACGAATACCCGTATCGCCATTAGTGGTTTTCAGAAAAACAACGGCCTGCCCGCCAGTGGTGCCATGGACGAACCCACCTGGGCGGCGCTGAACACTGACGTTGAGCCGGTGCTGGTGAGCTATACGCTGACCGAGGCCGATGTCGCCGGCCCATTTGTCGAGATTCCTGCCGACATGATGGAAAAGGCCAAGCTCGCTGCCCTGGGTTATCGCAACGTGGCGGAAGCGCTCGGTGAAAAATTCCACACCAGCCCTGCGCTACTGGCAGAGCTTAATCCGGGCAAGGACCTGGGTCGTGCCGGCGAGGAGATCGTGGTGCCCAACCTGGCCTCGGCAGCGTCCCTGGCCAAAGCCGCACGGGTGGTGGTCGACAAGTCTGACTCAACCGTCACCCTCTACGATGCTGCGGATAGCGTTATCGCGCAGTTTCCCGCCTCCACCGGTAGCGAGCACGATCCGCTGCCACTCGGCGAGTGGAAGATTCTCGGCGTGGCGCGAAACCCCGAGTTCAAATACAGCCCCAAGCTGTTCTGGGCCGCCGACCCTGCCCATGCCAAGGCGACTGTCGCAGCGGGTCCGAACAATCCTGTCGGCGTAGCCTGGGTTGCCCTGTCCAAGCCGCATTACGGTGTTCACGGTACCCCGGAGCCGTCAAAGATCGGCAAGACTGAGTCGAACGGGTGCATCCGCCTGACCAACTGGAACGCCGAGGCCATGGGGTACTCGGTTTCGCCTGGGCTGCCTGCCCTTTTGCAAGAGTAAGCAGACGGTCTATGAAGAGTATTCTGATATTTGTGGTGGGTGCCCTAGTGGGCGTTGCCGGCCTTTTTTATGTACTGCAGGGCGAGCGCCTGACCTCGCCCGTGGCGCTTGTCGCCAGCGCGGTCGAACCCGTGCAGTATAGGGCCGAGCCTTTACCGCCTGCGCTGCTGGCAGCTGTGGAGGACGCCATGCCTCTCCATATTCCTGCCAGCAATAATGAAGGGGCGATGCCGGCAGATGAGCCCCTGGTGCAACAGCCGATTACCTCGGAAGCTATTGCCCCTGAGCTGTCGCCTGTGGCTGACCCGCTTGAGTCGGGTGATAGTGCGGACATCCCCGCTGAAGCATTGCCGGCACATCCCGGCGATTTGCTGATTCCGGTGGCGGGCATTGCCTCGACGCAACTGCAGGATACCTTCCACGATATGCGCGGCACCGAGCGGCGCCATGAGGCGATTGACATCATGGCGCCGCTGAAGACGCCGGTGTTCGCTGTCGATGACGGCATATTGGTCAAGCTGTTCGACAGCAAACCGGGTGGGCTGACGCTTTACCAGTTCGATGCGAGCGCCACCTTTGCGTACTACTACTCTCACTTGGACGGCTATGCGGCGGGCCTGGTGGAAGGCCAGGTGATCAAGCGTGGCGATCTGATCGGCTACGTCGGGGCAACCGGCAACGCCAACCCGCTGGCCCCCCACCTGCATTTCGCGGTTTTTCTACTGGGCCCCGAGAAGCAATGGTGGAAAGGCACCGCCATCAACCCTTACCCGCTGTTTCAGCGCTAGGTGCATTTCTCGTCGAGGGCTCAACCTGCGTGGCTCGCTCCAGGCAGGGGCCCTTAGCCGTAACGCTTCTGCGCTTCGATGGCCAGGCCGCTGCCGATGCTGCCGAAGGTGTTGCCCTCGACATGGCGCGCGTTGGGCAGCATCGCCGCAACGCTCTGGCGCAAGGCCGGGATGCCGCTGGAACCGCCGGTAAAGAACACCGTATCGACTTGCGCCACGCTCACGCCGGCATCACTTAGCAGCTGGGTGACGCTGCCGCGCACGCGCTGCAGCAGCGGCTCGATGGCGCCTTCAAACAGCTCGCGGCTCAGCTCGGCGACCAGGCCGTCTTCCAGGCGGCTGAGGTCGATGGGCCGTGCAGCCTGCTCGGTGAGGGCGATCTTGCTGTCCTCCACCTGCATGGCCAGCCAGTGGCCGTCGCGCCGTTCGATCAGCTGGAACAGACGGTCGATGCCGGTGGGGTCGACTATGTCGTAGCGCATGCTTTGCAGCTGGCGCTGTGACTGCGCCGAGTACACCGCGTTGATGGTGTGCCAGGTGGCCAGATTCAGGTGGGTGCTGGTGGGCATCGGCGCGTCGCTCTTCATCCGGCTGCCGTAGCCAAACAGCGGCATCACGCCAGCCAGGGAGAGCTGCTTGTCGAAGTCGGTACCGCCGATATGCACGCCGCCGGTGGCGAGGATATCGTTATGCCGGTCGGCGACAGTGCGCCGTTCCGGGGCCAGGCGCACCAGGGAGAAGTCCGAGGTGCCGCCGCCGATATCGACGATCAGCACCAGCTCTTCCTGGCTGATGCCCGACTCGTAGTCGAAGGCGGCGGCAATCGGCTCGTACTGGAACGACACGTCCTTGAAGCCGAGCTTGTGCGCCACGGCCACCAGGGTGTTCTGCGCTTCCAGGTCGGCCACCGGGTCATCGTCGACGAAAAACACCGGGCGGCCCAGCACCACTTCCTCGAACGGCCGGCCGGCGGTGTTCTCCGCGCGGCTTTTCAGCTCGCCGATAAAGAAGCCGAGCAGGTCCTTGAACGGCAGGGCGCTGCCCAGCACTGTGGTTTCACTCTTCAGCAGCTTGCTGCCCAGCAGGCTCTTCAGCGAGCGCATCAGCCGGCCTTCGTAGCCTTCCAGGTATTCCTGCAGGGCCAGGCGGCCATACACCGGGCGGCGCTCTTCGAGGTTGAAGAACACCACCGAGGGCAGGGTGATCTTGCCGTCCTCCAGTGCAATCAGCGTCTCACTGCCGGGGCGCAGCCAGCCGACGGTGGAGTTGGAGGTGCCGAAGTCGATGCCGCAGGCGCGGGCGGGAGTGGAGAAAGGCATGCGGCGCGCTGTTCCTGAATAAATACCGGGAGGTTTTTGGCGCGCAAGCCCAAAAGAGCTGAAGCATGAGAGTGCTGAGCGCAAAAACGGCCGCGCATTCTATGCGAGTCGCCCGGCGAATGCTGCGCTTATTGGCCTATGGCGCGACGAACGTTATCCAGCCCAGGGCAAGCCCCGCGAGCACAGCATAGCGGGTGGTTTTCGCCAGGCTGACGATCAGCAGAAATACCCACAGGCGTTCGCGCATCACCCCTGCGACCAGGGTCAGTGGGTCGCCGATGATTGGCACCCAGCTCAGCAGCAGTGACCAGCGGCCATAACGGGCATAGCCGCGTTGCGCTTGCTGCAGGCGTGCATCGCTGACCGGGAACCAGGGTTTATGGCGAAAGTGTTCGAGGTAACGGCCGAGCAGCCAGTTGAGCAGCGCGCCGAGAATATTGCCGACGCTGGCCACCACCAGCAGGGCCCAGGGCGAGTAGGCGCCGCTGAGCAGCAGCGCCACCAGCACGCTTTCCGATTGCAGCGGTAGCAGGGTGGCGGCGCCCAGGGCCGAAATAAACAGGCCCAGGTAGGCGGAGAGTGTCAGCATCTGTGTGCGCCGGGCCGAGTGGCTTAGCAGGCTGTTGAAAAACTACCTGCGTTGGCAATACTGCGTTAAAAACGGCCTGCTAGGGCTGTTTTTCCTGCTCGGCATTGGCCATCACGTCTTCCAGTTTGAGGCCGGTGAGACCGTGGATGGTGCGCCACAGGTAATAGAAGATGAGCATCAGCATGATCATCGACGGGATCGCAATCATCGGGTAGCTGAGCAGGTTCATCCGGCCCAGCTCGGCATTGAAGGCTTCGCTCCCGGCGGGGCTGATGACGATCCACTTGGCCAGCACGTAGTTCATCGCCGAGGAGAAGAAGAAGGTGCCACTCAGCCAGTAGGTGGCTCTGAGCAGGCGCGCTTCGAACTGCTCGGTATTGCCAGCCTGCTCCAGGCGCTGATGAATCCTGTCGACATTCAGTACGTTTTTGTTGAACAGCATGGTGCGGATCAACGGGAAACGGGTGCGGGTCGATAGCAGCACGGCGATGCCGATCAGCCCAGGGATTGTCGCTTCCTTGATCGCCAGCCACTGGTTGTCCAGCTTGAGCAGGCCGATACCGCCGGTAAGCAGCACGCTGACCAGGCCGAGCAGGGCGATAAAGTTGAATTTGCGGTACTTGAGCAGCTCGAAACTGCCCCAGCCCAGCGGGAAGGCCAGCGCCAGTATCAGCGCGCCGTCGGCGCCCAGTCGGCTCTCGCCACTGAGTTTCATCAGAATCAGCGAGGGAATCAGGATACTGACCAGCAAATCGATCAGCGGACGGGGTTTGTGGGTGGCCTGAGTGCTTTGCGTGGTATCGGTCATGTCAGTCAATGTGCAGGAAAGTGACGCAATCATCGCCTGCCTGGGCGGTGGCTACCAGCCCAGCTGTCGCCTGGAGTGTGAAAAAGAATTGCCGGAGCCACGTTTAACCTTGCGCGGTCGCGCCCCGCAGGGTGATCGCTCAGGGCCGGTGGGCCATAAAAGCTGTGGCTGACACGGACTGGGTTGACCCACGGGTTTCTGGCGGATGATCGGTAGTGCTCCAGGCGGCGAGGGTAAAACACTGATGCTAAAGTGATATTAGTTATCCGCAGTGTTCCTCTGGCGCTGTGTGTACTCGGCTAGGGCAAGCCATGGTAGTGGGAGTGTCCCGATGTGCTGTCTGCGAGCGTTGAGGCTAGCTGTCCTGCTGTTCGCGCTGTCTGCCGGCTGGTCGACTCAGGCGGCCAGCAGGGCGTGCGTCGGCGTGGTGGCGGCGGGGGCTACGCCGTTCTGGCAGGAGGTTGAGGCGGGTAGCCTGCAGGCTGGACGTGATATGGACGTCGACGTGTATTTCCGTGGCCCGAGCCGCGAAGGTCGAGTGGAAAGCCAGCTGCAGATGATCGACTGGATTGAGGCGCATGGCTGCAAGGCGCTGGTGATCGCTCCGAGTGGGGCCCGTATCGCGCAGCGGGTGCGCGAGCTTGAGGCGCGCGGCATTGCCACCATTTATTTTGATCGCGACCTGACGGGCAGCATGGTGCGTGGCTTGGTCAGCACCGATAACTACCGCGCCGGCCAGCTGGCTGGCCAATATATGGCGACCAAGTTGGGCGGTCAGGGGCAGGTGGCGCTGCTGCGTTTGCAGCCTGGGGTGCACTCCACCAGCGAGCGTGAGCGCGGCTTTCGCCAGGCCGCCGAGGCGGGCGGCTTGCTGATTCTGGTCGACCGCTATGTGGGTGACGACAGTCAGGCGGTGGTCCGTGCCGTGCAGCGGGAGCTGGAGCATCTCGATGGCCTGTTCACACCCAATAGCACCAGCTCGCGAGCCGCGTTGGCCGCGTTACGCCGGCTGGGCAAGGCCGGCCAGTTGCTGCACATCGGTTTCGATGGCGATCAGTTGCTGCTTGAGGCTTTGCGTCAGGGCGATATTCATAGTCTGTTTATCCAGCAAACCCATGCCATCGGCTACCAGGCTGTCAAGCTGGCGGTTCAGGCGCTGCGCGGTGAGCTGCAGGCCGCGCCGGTCAGTATCCAGCTGGAGGTGTGGCAGGTGGAGCGTGACACGCTCGCCGACTGGCAGCGCGCCCGCGCCCTGGAGTTAAACGCTCAGCCTTAGGCCGACGTGCGCGCCTGACGGCACGGGCTGCGCCTGCTTAATATGCGCGCCGTGCGCCGAGGCGCAACCTGGGGCTTGGTTGTGGAGGTAGGTGTATCTGATGAGGTTGAAGGCGAAAATCTGTGCATGGCTCTGCTTATTGGCGTGCTGCGTTGGCGGTTCGGCACTGGCGGAACCGTTGCGCCTGTACACCGAGGAATACCGGCCGCTGAGTTATATCGACAATGGCAAACTGACGGGTATGGCGGTGGAGGTGGTCGAACTGCTGATTCAGCGCACTGGGCAACCTGCGGTTATTGAGCTGGTGCCCTGGACGCGCGGCTATCAAAAGGCCCAGCGCGAGGTTGATGTCGGCCTGTTCGCCACGGTGCGCACTCCGCAACGTGAAGATAAATTCCACTGGGTCGGCCCAGTCGCGGCGGGTCAAACCAACTTCTACAGCCTCAAGGATTCAGGGCTGCGTATCCGCAATCTCGCGGATGTTGAACGCGTGGGTACCTTGGCCGTGCCCCGGCAGTGGTACTCCTATGAAGTGTTGCGCGAGAAGGGGTTGAAAACCCTATACGGCGTGCCGACACCGCAGCACATGATGAGGCTGTTCAAGCATGGGCGGGTCGCACTTATCCTGGCCAACAACCTGGCCCTCGACGAGATGCTCGCCAGCCAAGGCCTGAAGCGTGAGCAGGTTGAACAGCAATTCACGCTGATGGTCCATAGCACTTATATCGCTTTTTCCCTGAATACCAATCCGGCACTGGTGTCGCGTTGGCGGCAGGCTCTCAATGAGATGAAGCGCGACGGCAGCCTGGAGCGTATCCACCGGCGCTGGTTTGTCCATGCGAGCGAAGAGGAATTGGCGCAAGCGCTGCAGGTGCAATGACCCGGCCGACTATTCTTGCCGCGCCTGCAACTGCGCCCGTGGATGAATGATAGTGAGATGACGTTCTGTGTTGTGCGCTGCGTTGGCCGCTTGTCGAGATGGTTGTGACCTGACCGCGGAGGCGCGGCCTGCGGCGGCATGCCAGGACGCTCAGGGCGCTCAGAGCGCCGATTGGCGCGCAACCTCGCGGCGCAAGAGTTGCTAACCTGGCGTCAATGCTGTTGTGCTCAACTCCCGAGGCGGCTATGCCCACATCACGTCCGACCCTGCTGGATCTTGCTGCGCGCGCACAGTTGTTCGGCCATCTGGCAGCCATGGAGAAAGCCGGCGTGCCGGTCGAGCGCGCGCTGCTTAGCGTGCAAGTACCGACGCGCGCCAAAGCTGCGCTGGCCAGTCTGCAAGCGCAGATCATCGGCGGTAGCGATATGGCCGGTGCCGGGCTGCGCAGTGGCTTATTTACTGCGCTGGACAGCACCCTGCTGCGCGCCGCCCAGGCCAGCGGCTGCCTGGCGGCGGTTTACCAGCGCCTGGCCGAGCGCTACAACCACCGCGCGCAACAGGCCGCTGCCGTGCAGTCGCGCCTGCTGATGCCGGCGGCGGTGCTGGTGCTGGCGCTGTTTATCCAACCGCTGCCGGCGTTGGTCGGCGGTCAGCTGAGCATCGCCGGTTATCTATGGGGCGTGCTCTGGCCGCTACTGATGCTGGGGGCGCTCTATGTGCTGGGCCGTGGGCTTTATCGGCGCCGTGAGCACGCTCGGGCGGGGGCTGCGTCGCCCCTCGATGGTCTGTTGGCGAGTGTGCCGATCCTCGGCCCGGCGCTGCTGCGGCGCAATCTACGCGACTTTTTCGACAGCCTGGGGCTGCTGCTGGAGGCCGGCATGCCCATCCTTGAGGCCTTGCCCAAGGCCTGCGCGGTAATCAGCCATGCGCCGCTGCGCAAACGCTTCAGCAGCGTGCAGCTGGCTATTCAGCGCGGCCAGGGCCTGGCTCAGGCGTTGGCGCCTGTCGACTTCCCCGGTCATGGTCTGGCACTTGGCCTGATCCGCACCGGCGAGGCCAGCGGCACCCTGCCAGCCAGCCTGCTCAACTACGCCGAGGTGGAAAGCCAGAAGCTGGATAGCCTGACCGAACAGCTGGCCACCTGGCTGCCGCGTGCGCTGTATGCCGGGGTGATGCTGTGGATGGCCTATGGACTTTTAACTGGCGCGGGCTTTGGGCCGCGCTTGCCGGCGGAGTTGCTTTAGGGCTGGTTGCTCGCGGACTGAAAGGCGGGTGCAAGGTTGTTGGTCGATTATGTAGTTTTACTACATGACGGATTTTGTAGTTTTGCTACATAATCCCGTGCTCAGAATCGACCATAAACGATGGTGCACCCCATGCGAAGAGCCTCGCATCACGACCTTCGCGCACAATTTCGTGCGCTTCTTGCTTCTAATAGCTGCTATCACACGGCTTCTGTGTTCGACCCCATGGCCGCTCGAATTGCCGCTGACCTGGGTTTTGAGGTCGGCATTCTCGGCGGTTCTGTAGCGTCACTACAAGTTTTGGCGGCGCCAGACTTTGCCCTGATTACCCTGAGCGAGTTTGTCGAGCAGGCCACCCGCATCGGTCGGGTCAGCCGCCTGCCGGTGATCGCCGATGCCGACCATGGCTATGGCAATGCGCTGAATGTGATGCGCACCGTGGTCGAGCTGGAGCGCGCCGGGATTGCCGCGTTGACCATCGAGGACACCCTGCTGCCGGCACAGTTCGGGCGTAAGTCCAGCGACCTGATCGGCATCGACGAAGGCGTCGGCAAAATCCGCGCAGCCCTGGAGGCGCGGGTCGATCCAGACCTGGCGATCATCGCCCGCACCCATGCCGGTTTGCTGGAGGCCAGCGAGGTGATTCGTCGTACCCAGGCCTACCAGGCGGCCGGTGCCGATGCCATCTGCCTGGTCGGGGTCCGCGACTTCGAACACCTCGAACAGATCGCCGCGCACCTCAGCGTGCCGCTGATGCTGGTGACCTACGGCAACCCGTCGCTGCGTGACAACGCACGGCTGGCCAAGCTCGGCGTGCGCATCGTGGTCAACGGTCACGCGGCCTACTTTGCGGCGATCAAGGCCACCTACGACTGCCTGCGCGAACAGCGTGGTGTCGATGCCTGCGACCTTAGCGCCTCCGAACTGGCGCTGAAGTACAGCCTGCCAGAGGAGTATTTCGTCTGGGCCGAAGCCTTTATGAACGTGAAGGAATAGCCTCTCGTCAGCGGCCGTCCTGCCGCGCTTGTAAACGGCAGCGGGCTGGCCCATACCTGCAACAACAGCGAATATGCAGTGGGAGGTTGCCATGGCCGGTGGTTGGGCAAATGACGGCGCGGTACAGGAGCAGATCGACAGCAGCATCGAGGACGCCATCCAGCGCGCCCGTAGCCAGCTGCCCAGCGGCGAAAGCCTGCGGCATTGCGAGGAATGTGACGCGGCTATTCCCGAAGCGCGGCGCAAGGCCATCCCCGGCGTGCACCTGTGCGTGGCCTGCCAGACCGCGCACGACCAGGAACAGGCCAAATTCAGCGGCTATAACCGCCGCGGCAGCAAGGACAGCCAGCTGCGTTGAGGGTGAAACCTGGCTGTCTGCCGTTGGGCTTCGCCGCTGCGCGGAGCAACCCAACACCGGCAGGCCGATCAGAACAGCTGCTTCAGAATAGAAAGTAGCGCTGGGCCATCGGCAGCACATCCGCCGGCTCGCACCAGAGCAACTGGCCGTCGGCCTTGACCTGATAGTTCTGCGCGTCCACTTCGATAGTCGGCAGGTAGTCGTTGTGGATCAGGTCGGTCTTCTTAACGTCGCGGCAACCTTTGACCACGCCAATCTTCTTCTGCAAGCCGAGTTGCTCCGGCACCCCGGCATCGAAGGCCGCCTGGCTGATAAAGGTGAAGCTGGTGGCGTGCCGGCTGCCGCCGTAGCTGGCGAACATCGGTCGGTAGTGCACCGGCTGCGGGGTGGGGATCGAGGCGTTGGCGTCGCCCATCAGGCTGGCGGCAATCGCCCCGCCTTTCAAAATAAGGCTGGGCTTAACCCCGAAAAACGCCGGGCGCCAGAGCACCAGGTCGGCCCACTTGCCGACTTCGATGGAGCCCACTTCATGGCTGATGCCGTGGGTGATCGCCGGGTTAATGCTGTATTTGGCGATATAACGTTTGACCCGGAAGTTGTCGTTGCCTGGGCCGTCACCCGCTAGTGCTCCGCGCTGTTTCTTCATCTTGTCGGCGGTCTGCCAGGTGCGGGTGATCACCTCGCCAACCCGGCCCATGGCCTGGCTGTCGGAGCTGATCATCGAGAAGGCACCGAGGTCATGCAGGATATCTTCGGCGGCGATGGTCTCGCGGCGAATACGGCTTTCGGCGAACGCCACGTCCTCGGCGATGCTCGGATCGAGGTGGTGGCAGACCATCAGCATGTCCAGGTGTTCGTCGATGGTGTTGCGGGTAAAGGGCCGGGTCGGGTTGGTCGAGCTCGGCAGCACATTGGCGAAGCCGCAGGCCTTGATGATGTCCGGCGCATGACCGCCGCCGGCGCCTTCGGTGTGGTAGGTGTGGATGGTGCGGCCCTTGAACGCGGCCAGGGTGGTTTCGACGAAGCCGGACTCGTTCAGCGTGTCGGTATGAATGGCCACCTGCACATCGAACTGATCGGCCACGCTCAGGCAGTTATCGATCGCCGCCGGGGTGGTGCCCCAGTCCTCGTGCAGCTTGAGGCCGATGGCGCCGGCCTTGACCTGCTCGATCAGCGGCTCCGGCAGGCTGGCGTTGCCCTTGCCGGTAAAGCCCAGGTTCATCGCGAAGGCGTCGGCGGCCTGCAGCATGCGCGCCATATGCCAGGGGCCGGGGGTGCAGGTGGTGGCGTTGCTGCCGGTGGCAGGTCCGGTGCCGCCGCCGATCATGGTGGTGACGCCGCTCATCAGCGCCTCCTCGATCTGCTGTGGGCAGATAAAGTGGATATGGCTGTCGATGCCGCCGGCGGTGAGGATCATGCCCTCGCCGGCGATCACTTCGGTGCCGGCGCCGATGGCGATGGTCACATCCGGCTGGATATCCGGGTTGCCGGCCTTGCCGATGGCTTTGATACGGCCGTCTTTCAAGCCGACGTCGGCCTTGACGATGCCCCAGTGGTCGATGATCAACGCGTTGGTGATCAGGGTATCGACCACATCGGCGGCGCAGAGCTGGCCCTGACCCATGCCATCGCGGATCACCTTGCCGCCGCCGAATTTCACTTCCTCGCCGTAGCTGGTGAAGTCCTGCTCCACTTCGATCCACAGCTCGGTATCGGCCAGGCGCACCTTGTCGCCGACGGTGGGACCGAACATATCGGCATAGGCTTGGCGGGAGATTTTCATGGATTCGCCTTGATATTCAATTGGGTTTGAAATCGTTCGCTGCGCTCACTATCGCGGGCAAGCCCGCTCCTGCTTGTGAGCGCATTTCCTTGTGGGTGTGCTTAATCCAGCTCGCCCATCACCCGTCCGGCAAAGCCGAATACGCGGCGATGGCCGGCCAGGTCGACCAGTTCGACTTCGCGGCTCTGGCCTGGCTCGAAGCGCACCGCAGTACCGGCCGGGATATTCAGGCGC
>NZ_JBAQLP010000055.1:0-7325 GCF_049301935.1 Pseudomonas sp.
CCCGCGACGACACGCCAACAGACCCTAGCCTATTACCGGTCAGACGCGCTGCATGCGTCTGGCCGAGCGCCAAGCAAGCCGGCCGTTGCGCCGGCTTTTTATGGTTTGCCATCCCTGGCGGCCACCCTTTGGGCCGCCTCTGCGCGACGTTGAAAATCGCTCCTGGCGCTTTTTTCTTGGCAGCCAGTTCCCCGTCAGCGTTAGTCCCTTTAGAGTGCCGCAGCGCAATCGCGCGGGCATGAGGGGATGGCTGGCATGACCGTTTGGGTCGTTTCAATTCTGTTTGTACTGACCTACCTGGGCATGGCCGCAGGGGGCATCCGTGGTCTGCGTGTTGATCGCAGCTGGATTGCCGGCTGCGCGGCGGTGTTGCTGCTGGTCAGCGGCGCGCAGTCAGCCAGTGAGGCGGCCAGCCATCTGGATGCCGGTGCGCTGTTGCTGCTGCTGGCGCTGATGCTGATCAGCGCGCAGTTCGACTTCTCCGGGGTATACGCCTGGCTTAACCAACAACTCAGCCACTATGCCGAACAGCCGGCGCTGTTGCTGCTGGGCGTGGTTCTGCTGGGCGGTGTGCTGTCGGCGCTGTTGGTCAATGACATCGTCGCCTTTGCCCTGACCCCGCTGCTGTGCCATAGCCTGCTGGCCCGTGGCCTCGACCCGCGGCCATTCCTGCTGGCGCTGGCGCTGTCGTGCAATGCCGGTTCCTCCGCGAGCCTGATCGGCAACCCGCAGAACATTCTGATCGGTCAGGCCGGCGGTCTGGATTTCTGGTCCTACACCTGGATTGCCGGCCCACCGGCGCTGGCCGCATTGGCCATTACCTACGCGGTGATCTGGCTGCAATGGCATAAGCGCTGGGGCACGGCCAAACCCGTGGTGCAGGCCGAGGCCCTGGTCGAGCGTATCTACGGGGCACACAGCTACCTCAAGCCGCTATTGGCCAGCCTGGTGCTGCTGGGGCTGTTTTCCACCAGCATGCCAAGGGAGATTTCCGCGCTGTTGATTGCCGCACTGGTGATGATTTCGCGGCGGGTGGATAGCCGCGACTATGTGCACAAGGTCGACTGGAACCTGTTGCTGCTGTTTGCCGGCTTGTTTGTGGTCACCGGCGCGGCGATGAGCCTGCCACAGGTTGCCGGTATGGCCGCCAAACTGGCTGAGCTGGGCTTGCTGCCGCAGGGGGTGATCACGTTGGCGAGCCTGTCCCTGCTGGCCGGCAACCTGATCGGCAATGTGCCCTACGTGATGTTGTTGTTGGGCGTCTTGCCCGATGCCAGCGAAGCCTTGCTGGTGGGCCTGGCAATTATGTCGACGCTGGCCGGCAACCTGCTGCTGATCGGCAGCGTGGTCAACCTGATCGTCGCCGAAAGCGCGCGGCGCCAGGGCGTGTTGTTGAGTTTTGTCGACTTCGCTCGCAGCGGTGTGCCGGTGACGCTGCTGAGCATGGGCCTGGCTGGGTTGTGGCTGGCGTTGGGCGGCTGGTTGCCCTGGTAGGATGGGTTAGCCGCTGCGCTGTTGCTGGAGTCGTTCTGAGGTTTGGGCGCGGCGTAACCCATCAGGGGCGCCGCATTGTATGGGTAGCGCTGCGCTTAACCCCATCCTACGACCAGCGGGCTTTCCTCCAGTTCTGCTGCTGCTCTGACGTCTGGAAGGTCCAGGCGACAAAGCGGCTCTGCTTTTGGCCCTGGGCCATTTCCACGGTTTGTACCTGCAGGGCGCCAGCTTTCTTCAACGCGCTATACACGCCCGGCAGGTTGCCAGCCTTGGAGATCAGGCTGCTAAACCACAGCACCTGCTGGCCCACCTCGACACTTTCCTTGATCAGCTGGCTGACAAACGCCGCTTCGCCACCCTTACACCACAACTCTGCCGCCTGACCGCCGAAGTTCAGCAGCGGCAGTTTGCGTTTGGGGTCGAGTTTGCCGAGGTTGCGCCATTTGCGTTTGCTGCCGCTGCTGGCCTCATCCGCGCTGGCGTGGAAGGGCGGGTTGCACAGGGTCAGATCGAAGCGCTCATCGCGCTGCAGCAGCCCTTGGAAGATATGTGTGCTGTCGCGCTGCTGGCGCAGCTCGATGGCTTCGCCGAGGCCGGGGTTGGCCTGGACGATGGCCTTGGCCGAGGCGATGGCACTGGCGGCGATATCCGCACCGAGAAACTGCCAGGCATATTCGCGGTGGCCCAGCAGCGGGTAGATGCAGTTGGCCCCCACGCCAATATCCAGCGCGCGCACCTGGGCCCCGCGCGGTATTTCGCCGCCATTGCTGGCGGCCAGCAAATCGGCCAGGTAATGCAGGTAGTCGGCGCGGCCGGGTATTGGCGGGCACAGATAATCCGCCGGAATATCCCAATGATCGATGCCATAGAACTGCTTGAGCAGCGCGCGGTTAAACACCTTGACCGCCGCCGGGTTGGCGAAGTCGATGCTCTCGTTGCCGTAGGGGTTGATGATCACGAAGGCCGCCAGCTCCGGGCTGGCCTTGATCAGTGCGGGAAAATCGTAACGGCCCTGATGCCGATTGCGCGGGTGTAACTGGCCCTTGGCTGCATCGGGCTTGCCTGCAGCCGGTTGGCTAGGCGCAGGGCGCGGTGCGGCAGGTTTACGGCTGGAGCGTTGCGGCGGCTGGGACATGGCAGGCGAATCTAAGGCTTGGGGCGCGGGATTTTCCCACAGCTGGGCGCGGCGTGCTCGTCACTAGACGATATTCAGCCACATCGCCAGGTAATCGAAGAACAGGCAATACAGGGCAATCGGCAGCGGTAGGCCGAGCAGGGTGCCAAGCAGGTAGGTGCGAAAGCGCACGCCAGACAGGGCTAGCGCGTAGTTCAGCGCCGGCACGGTCTGAAACAGCATGCGCAGGACTATGATGCTGAGCAGTGGCCGACGATCAAGCCCGCTCAGCAGGCGTTGTGCCAGGCTATTGTCTAACTCGCGCAGGGCGTTGCCGCCCAGGTAGCGGATGGTCACAAATGTAAGGGTGCAGGACACGCAGGCTGCCACGTAGGTGGCAATACCGCCATACACCCGGCCCAAGGCCAGTACCGCGGCGGCGAGAAACACCCAGCCGGGAATCTGGATCAGGTTACCCAGGGCGAACAGCAGGATAAACAGCAGCAGCCCGGCGACAGGATGCATCAGGATCATCGCTTGTAAGGCGTCGAGGTTGAGCTGCGCGCGGATGCCCAGGGTTTCGAACAGCACGAACAGCCCCAGCAGAAACAGGATGACCAGAAGCAGGCGGTGGGAGCTGCGCATGGCGGCCTCGGCGCTTCAGGGGTAGCCGAGCACGGCCTTGATCTGCGTCAGATTGGCGGCAATCCACTGTGGATTGATCGCGCCCCAGTCACGAATCTCATAGTGCCCGGCGTTGTTGCGTTCACCGCTTTGCTGGGCGAAGGCGCAGTCGATATCCAGCTCTGCCAGGGCGGTTAGGGTGTCCTGGGCGGTGCGCCGGGGCATGCCGGTGGCGGCCATCAGCGCGGGCACGCTGGTGGCGGCACCGCTGTCGATCAGCCAGGCCACATACAGGCGGCGGTAGAAGCTGCTGCGGGTTTTGCTGACGTCCATGGGCTCTGTTCCTGGCTAGATGCCGTGCGCCACTGGCGCACGGCCTAATTGAGGGTCAGCTCAGGGTGGCTATCGCGATATAGGTCGCGGCCCCGGAGATGTAGCCGAGGAAGGCCAGCAGGCTGATCTTCTTCAGGTACCAGATAAAGTTGATCTTCTCCATGCCCATCGCCGCTACACCGGCCGCCGAGCCGATGATCAGGCAACTGCCGCCGGTGCCGGCGCAGTAGGCGAGCATTTCCCAGAAGGTGCCGTTGACCTGGAAGTTGCTCAACCAGGCGATATCGGCACCGGCCAGCGCCAGGGCTTCCGGGCTGACCAGCGGATACATCTTCATCGCACCGGCGACCAGCGGCACGTTATCCACCACCGACGACAGCAGGCCGATGGCAATGTTGATCGCGTACACATTGCCCAGGCCTTCACGCAGCGCGACAGCGACCTGGGTCAGGTGGCCAGCAGTGGCCAGGCTGGAGACCGCCAGCAGGATGCCGAGGAAGAACAGCACGCTGGTGGTGTCGATACGCCGTAGTACGCCAACCACCGACAGCGGGTGCTTGTCTTCGTCGTTCTTGCCGCGGTGAATCACTTCGGTGACCACCCAGAGCACACCCAGGCCGAAGAGGATGCCCATATAGGGCGGCAGGTGGGTCACGGTCTTGAACACTGGGACAAATACCAGGGCGCCGATACCCAGGATAAACACCAGGTTGCGCTCGAACGGTGTCGTCGGATCGCGGCGCTCTTCATCGGATTCGCTGAGCAGTGGGCGCTGGATTTCACCCTTCATGGTCATGCTCAGCACCAGCAGCGGCACCAGCAGGCAGACCACGCTGGGGATAAACAGGTTGGCGATGATGCCGCTGGTGGTGACCTGATTGCCGATCCACAGCATGGTGGTGGTTACGTCACCAATCGGCGACCAGGCGCCACCGGCGTTGGCGGCGATCACCACGATACCGACGTAGAACCAGCGTTCTTTTTGATCGGCGACCAGTTTGCGCAGCAACGAAACCATGACGATGGTGGTGGTCAGGTTATCCAGTACGGCCGAGAGGAAGAAGGTGATCAGCGCCACGACCCAGAGCAGGGTGACGCGCTTGTTGGTGCGAATGCGGTCGGTGATGACCTTGAAGCCTTCGTGGGCGTCGATCAGCTCGACGATGGTCATGGCGCCCATGAGGAAGAACAGGATCTCGGAGATTTCGCCCAGGTGATGGCGCAGCTCTTCGGTGACGTGATGATCATTGCCGCTGGCGCCGGCGGTGGCGGCACCGATCAGCGGCAGAATGCTGTCCGCGCCGAGTACCAGCAGGGTCCAGCAAATCACCGCAGTGAGGATGGCCGACGCGGCTTTATCGATTTTCAGCGGATGTTCGAGGGCGATGCACAGGTAACCGAGGACAAAGATCAATGCCATCAACGCATACATGGTCAGAATTCCATTTGCAGGGCTTTTTTATTGAGTTAGAGGTGCCGGAGGCTTTTAACGCGTGGACGAAGATGCCTGAAATGCTCAGAAATTGGGAGGGGATTTATCGCGCAGCGAGTCTGCTTGAGGCTTGTGTGGGGGCTTTCTGACTAATCGGTTAACCCTGGCGCGCCCGAACTACGGGGCGATACGCAGTTGCCGGTGAACTTGGGCTCAGGCCTGCGACAGGTCGTCGCGTTCGGCGTAGGCGGGCATGACGGGCTGCGGCGGGAAGATAAATGCTAGGCCGATTGCCGAAAAACAAAACCCGCGCCGGTAAGGGCGCGGGCTGCGGGTGTTGCGGGATGATCAGAGTGCGGCGATCTTACCGCGCTGCTCGACCATCTTGCTCAGGGCTTGCTCGGCCTCATTCAGCTTGGCGCGCTCTTTATCGAGCACCTCGGCCGGGGCCTTGGCGACGAAGCCTTCGTTGCTCAGCTTGCCGCCGACACGCTGCACTTCGCCGCTCAGACGGGCGATCTCTTTATCCAGGCGCGCCAGTTCGGCGTCCTTGTCGATCAGCCCGGCCATCGGCACCAGCACCTGCATCTCGCCGACCAGGGCGGTGGCGGACATCGGCGCTTCTTCGCCGGCCTCCAGCACCCGTACCGATTCCAGCTTGGCCAGCTTGTTCAGCAGCGGTGCGTTGTCGGCCAGGCGGCGGCGGTCTTCGTCACTGGCGTTGGCCAGGATGATATCGATGCGCTTGGCCATGGAGATTTTCATCTCGCCACGGATCTGCCGCAGGCCAAGCATCAGCTGCTTGACCCACTCGATATCGCCTTCGGCGGCGGCATCGATGCGGCTCTCATTGGCTACCGGCCAGGCCTGCAGCATGATCGTTTCACCGCTTACGCCAGCTTGCGCCTTGATCCGCTGCCAGATTTCTTCGGTGATAAACGGCATAAAGGGGTGGGCCAGACGCAGGGCCACTTCCAGCACGCGGATCAGCGTGCGGCGGGTGCCGCGCTGACGCTCGATCGGTGCATTTTCGTCCCACAGCACCGGCTTGACCAGCTCCAGGTACCAGGCGCAGTACTGGTCCCAGATAAACTCGTAGAGCGCTTGCGCGGCCAAATCGAAGCGGAAGGCGTCGAGCTGGCGGGTCACTTCGGCCTCGGTGCGCTGCAGGGCGGAGATGATCCAGCGGTCCACCGAGGACAGCTCGACCGGCTCACCATTCACGCCAGTGTCCTGGCCGTCGGTGTTTTCCAGGACGAAGTTGGCGGCGTTCCAGATCTTGTTGCAGAAGTTGCGGTAACCCTCGACGCGGCCCATGTCGAACTTGATATCGCGGCCGGTGGAGGCCAGCGCCAGGTTAGTAAAGCGCAGGGCGTCGGTGCCGTAGGCGGCGATGCCCTCGGGGAACTCGGCGCGGGTCTGCTTGGCGATCTTCTCGGCGAGCTTGGGCTGCATCATGCCGCTGGTGCGTTTCTCCAGCAGCTCATCCAGGGTGATGCCATCGACGATATCCAGCGGGTCGAGCACGTTGCCCTTGGATTTGGACATCTTCTGGCCCTGGCCATCGCGCACCAGGCCGTGCACATAGACGGTCTTGAACGGAATCTGCCCGGTCAGGTGGGTGGACAGCATGATCATCCGGGCGACCCAGAAGAAGATGATATCGAAGCCGGTCACCAGCACGTCGGTGGGGTGGAAGGTCTTCAGTGCCGCGGTCTGCTGCGGCCAGCCGAGGGTGGAGAAGGTCCACAGGCCGGAGCTGAACCAGGTGTCCAGCACGTCTTCATCCTGGCGCAGGTTGGCGTCACCGAGGTTGTGCGTGGCGCGTACTTCTGCCTCGTCGCGGCCGACGTAGACGTTGCCGGCATCGTCATACCAGGCCGGGATGCGGTGGCCCCACCAGAGCTGACGGCTGATGCACCAGTCCTGGATATCGCGCATCCAGGAAAAATACATATTCTCGTACTGCTTGGGCACGAACTGGATTTCACCACTCTCGACCACGGCGATGGCTTTCTCGGCCAGCGGCTTGGTGCTGACGTACCACTGGTCGGTCAGCCACGGTTCGATGATGGTGCCGGAGCGGTCGCCTTTCGGTACTTTCAGGGCGTGGGCGTCGATGCTTTCCAAGAGGCCGGCGGCCTCGAAGGCGGCCACGATCTGTTTGCGCGCCTCGAACCGATCCAGACCGGCGTATTCGGCCGGCAGGCTGCAGTCGATCTGGCTGTTGACGCTGCCATCGACACTGAACGCCTGGACCTGTGCGAGCACGGCGGCGTTCTTGTCGAAGATATTCAGCAGCGGCAGGTTGTGGCGCTTGCCGACTTC
>NZ_JBAQLP010000056.1:0-17160 GCF_049301935.1 Pseudomonas sp.
TTGCACATCCAGGCCCAGACGTTCCGCCTCGGCACGGGAGCAGTCGAGGCTATGCGAGTCGGCATCCAGACCGATTATCCGCGCAGGCGCAAACGCCTCAGCGAGCAGGCCGAAGGACTTGCCCTGGCCGCAGCCGGCATCCAGCAGCACCGGGGCTTCCGGTAGCGGGCCGGCGAACAGACCGCGCAGGTCATTGATCGCCACGCGCAGCACATGGTGCTGCCAGACGTGGCTCTGCAAGAACCAGAAGCCGAAGCGGGTTTCCTCGACGTAGGTGGCGGCCGGGTTGCTCATAAATATCCTTATTGGCTAGTGGCGCAGAGTTCGGCGAGCACCCGCAGGCGGCGGCGCGGTTCGGCGACATAGGGGTTTTTCTCATCCCAGGCGTAGCCGGCGAGGATCGAGCTGATCATCCGGCGGATTTCCGGCTGGGCCTTCTCGAAATAGATCACGTCCTGGAAGCTGCCGTCGTACCAGCCCTCGACATACACGCGGAAGGTATCGACGCCGCGCTTAAGCGGACTAGCAAAGTCCTGCTCCCAGTCCACCGTCTCGCCGCTGAGCTGGCGGTGCAGCAGGCTCGCGGCCATGCTCGCCGAACGCATGGCGATGGTCACCCCGGAGCTGAACACCGGGTCGAGGAATTCTGCGGCGTTGCCGAGCAGGGCAAAGCCTGGACCGTGCAGGGTTTTCACGTTGGCCGCGTAGCCGCCAATGCTGCGCGCCGGGGTATCCCACACGGCATTTTTCAGCACCTTGTGCAGGCTGGGCGTCTCCTCGATAAATTGCTTGAGGCAGGCATCCAGATCCGCTGGGCGACCCTGATAGCGGGTGGCATCGGCGACCACGCCCAGCGAGCAGCGGCCGTTGCTGAACGGGATGGTCCAGAACCACACATCGCGCAGGGTCGGGTGGGTGGTGATGAGGATCTTCTCGCGGTCGAAACCGCTGCCTTGGCTACGGTCTTCGACGTGGGTAAACACCGCCTGACGCACCGGGAAGCTCGACGGCAGGTCGAGGTCGAGCAGGCGCGGCAGCACGCGGCCGTAGCCGCTGCCATCGAGAACGAAGGCGCATTCGACCTGGTACTCATGGCCATCGGCCAGGCGGCGCACGCTCAGGCGCGGGCAGTCGCCGCTAAAGTCGACGGCGAAGATTTCCTCTTCATAGCGGATTTCCACGCCCTGCAACTCGGCCTGGTCGGCCAGCAGCTTGTCGAAATCGGCGCGCAGCACCTGGTAGGTCGAGCCTTGGCCTTTGGTAAAGGTGTCGCGAAAATCGAATTCGGTGTAGCGCTCGCCCCAGCCAAAGGCCGCGCCATGCTTGGTCTGGAAGCCCGCCGCACGCACCGCATCGAGCATCCCGGCTTCCTCGACGAAGTCCAGGCAGTGCGACAGCAGACTCTCGCCAATCGAGAAGCGTGGGAAGCGCTGGCGCTCCAGCACCAGCACGTCATGGCCGTTGCGCTTGAGTAGCGCGCCGGCAATCGCCCCGGACGGGCCGGCACCTATGACTACAACCTGACGTTGTTCGACTTCAAGAGACTTCATAGCGGCTTCTGGCCTCATGCGTGGCGGCGAGTGGGTAAGCACCGGCCAGGGCCGGTAACAGGGTCGAGATCAGGCCCATCAGCATCAGGGCGAAATACAGGGCCGGGCTGATGATCTGCTGCTGCAGCAGCAGATTGAGAAAGATGATTTCCGTCAGGCCGCGGGTGTTCAACAGCAGACTTTCGCGCCACTGCCCGGCATAGGCGCGCACTTGCCCGGCGGCCCAGCTCAGGCCCAGCCAGTTACCGGCCAGTTTGCTGATGATCGGCAGCAGCAACAACGCGGCAAACTGCCAGGCAGAATACCCCAGCCAGGCGTCGAGCCAGTCGATCTGCAGCAGGCCGAAGGCCAGGATCAGCGGTACTGCCAGCCAGGTTTGCAGCCAGCGCATCCAGACGCTCGGCAGCGGCAGACGCAAAGGCAGGCGCAGGGCGGTGAGCAGCAGCAGGTAGGCGATGCCGAACACCAGGGCATTCAGCTGCAGCTGCTGCATCGCCAGCAGCAGGGCGAGAAAGCAGGTGCCGTTAAGCCGCGCCGAACGCAGTGGTAGCAGCTTCAACAGCAGCGGCAGGCCAGCGGCCAGCAGCGGCCAGAGCAGGGTGGCCGGGTCGCTGCTGCCCTGGGCCAGGCCGAAGATCAGCCAGCAGAGCAGGTCCATGATGATCGCCGCCTGCAGCAACTGGCGGATCTTGCCCACCGGGTAGCCGAGGTGTTGCAGGTAGAGAAACAGCACCGGGATGGCGGTCAGGGCAAACAGCAGGCCCACGGCAATATCGGCCAGCAGGCCCTGCTCCGGCAGCAGCCAGACCGCGCAGGCCAGGCCGCAGAGGAACGGCACAAAGAAACTCGGCAGGGCGATCTGCAGGCTGCCGGGCTCCAGCTGCAGATCGACCACATCACTGAGGATATGCCCCAGCAACAGGCAGAAGGCCACGCCATACAAGGGCTCCAGCCACACTGGCGCGAGCAGTTCGCGGGCGCCGAAGCCCAGCGGCGTGGTCCACAGCATCAGCAGCGGCAGGCCCAGGGTGGCCAGCAGCAACTGGCTGACAATTGGGATCAGGCGCAGGCGTTTGCCCAGCCAGGTCACCAGGGCAAATAACGCGAGCAACGCCAGCCAGGCCAGGGCGATGGTCATAGCGTCTGCGTCCGGTGAGCGGTGGTCTGCCGAGTGCCGGCCCAGGGCGCGAGCAGAAAGCAGAACAGCAGGCCAAGGCTGATCGCCAGGCCGAAGTTGGCAATCGCCGGGGTGTCGCTGATCAACAGCAGGCCGAACGATAACCAGCTGGTCAGCGCCGAGAGCAGGGTGCCGAGCAGGCTGACCGCCGGTCCGCCGATGTTTTCGCGCATCAGAATCGCGTAGTCGACGCCGATGGCGGTGATCAACAGCAGGCCGAACAGGCTGAACAGGGTCAGCGGCTGGCCCAGCCACCCGAGGCAGGCCAGCGCTGTCAGCGCTGCCAGCAGCGGCAGGCAGACCACCCGCAGCGCGCCACCGAGGCCGAACGGCAGGCACAGCAGCAACAGGATCGCCACGCTGGAGATGAGTTTTAATTCGGCAGCGCTAAGTTGGGTGGCGCTAAACAGCGTGTTGAGTTCGCTGATCCGATCCACCAGTTGCACCCCCGGCAGGCCCTCAACCAGCGGCTGGAGTTCGCTGCTGTTGCTGAGTCCTTGCAGGCTGACCAGCCCGGCTACGCCATCTGTATGAGCGCCCAGCCATAGCGGGCGCCAGGCTTCGCCCAGGGGGCTGGCCAGAGCTTGCTCCAGGCTGGCCTGGTTGTTCTGTTGCAGTTCCACTAATTCGTTCTGCAGCGCGTCCGGTGGAATGCCCAGGTCGAGCAGCGGTTGCCAGTGCTGCGGCAACGCCGCCAGTGCTGTACGTAGCGCCTGCAATTGACTGTCCGGAGCGACCAGTTGGCTGAGGGCGCGGTAGCCACGTAACTGACCCTTCTGCACCGCCTGATCCAGGCGCTGGCTCAATGCCGCCTGGCGTTCCAGCAGCTGCTGCGGGTTAGCCGCGCGCACCAGAAAGAACTGGCTGGTGGGCTGTTGCCCGGTCAGCTCGGCAATGCGCTGGGCTTCGGCCAACAGCTGCGGCTCCTGGCCGAGCCACTGGCGCAGGTCATTCTGTGTATGCAGCTGCCACAGCCCGCCGGCGCAAAACAGCAGCAACAGCACCAGCAGCGGCGCGCTGCCGATTTTGCCCAGCAGGCGTGCCCGTCTGGCCAGCAGACCTTGGCTAAAGCTCAGCAGCTGCGGTGATGGGTTTAGCCGCAGCCCGCGCAGCCAGGCCGGCAGCAGGCACACTGAACACAGGTAGGCGGCAATCAAACCGGCGGCGGAGAACAGTGCGACCTGGGTTAACGCCGGAAAGGGGGTAAAGGCCAGCGCCAGGTAGCCGATCAGGTTGGTGCCCAGGCTCAGGCTCAGGCCCGGCAGGGTGGCGCGCAGCGCGCCCCAGCTGCTCCAGCCATCCGCGCCCGCGAGGTTGCTCCAGCTCTTGCTTAAGTAGTGTTGCGGGTAATCGGCGGCGACCCCGATCAGGCTGGCCCCCAGTACCAGGGTCAGGGCGTTGATCTGACCAAACACCAGCACGCAGGCGGTGCAGCCAGCCAGCAGCGCCATGCCGATCGGCAACAGGCTGACCAGCACCCGCACGCGGCGGAAGGCCAGCAGCAACAGCAGCAGGGTGCCGAGCGTGGCACCGCCGCCAATCAGGCTGATCTCGCGGCTGGCCTTGGCCTGGCCGGCGGCAGCGTACAGCACGCCGCCGGCCGCCAGCAGTTGGCCGCCGACGGTTTCGACCTGTGCGCGGGTAGCGGCAAGCTGGGCGGCAATCAGCGGCGGTTCCTGCATATCGAAGGCGCTGCCCTCGGCGCTGGCGCGCAGCAGGGCCCAGGTTATGCCGGGTTCCTCCAGCAGCAGCGCGCCGCTACTGAGGTCGGCCTGAATACGGCTGCCGGGATTCAGCGCCTGCTGCGCGCGCGTCCCCAGACCCAGCCAATCCTGCTCGATGGGCAGCAGGCTGAAACCGGCGAAAGTGTCGAACAGCTGGGCGGCGCGTTGTTCGATCAGTTGTTGCGGTTGTTCCAGCAACAGCTGGCGATCCGCTATCGGCAGCAGGGCCAGGCGGTTGCTGCGCAGGTAATCGCGCAGCGCGGCAAGGTCGCTGTCGAGGTTCCACTGCACCTGAGCAAAGCGCCCGCTGCCGCGCCACTGCTCGCCCACGTGCTGCACCAGGGCAATCGCCTGGTCGCGCTGCGGGTGGCCAATCAACAGCAGCAGGTCGCGATTGAGCGGCTCCTGCATACGCTGTTCGGCTTGCTGCACCAATTCATCGCCACTACCAGCCGGCAACAGCGCGAGCATATCTGCTGCAATGGGCGGGCCGTTACGCCATTGCCAGGCAGCGAGCGCCAGCAGCGCTGCAAGCAGCAGCAGAAAGCCGCGCGGCAGCCAGCGTTCACTGGGCAAAATCGCGGTGCTCCTGCTCACTTAAGGCATCGCCGGCCTGGCTTTCCGGCAGGCGCAGCACGCTGTGGTCGCCCTGGGTTTCCTGCAGTTCAATGCGCTGCACCAGCGCGCCGCCCTCGATCTGAATACTGTCGAATATCTGCTTAAGCAGTGGCGAGCGGGGGGTGAGGCGCAGTTGCCAGGCCTCGGCGCTGCCGCTTAAGTGCAACTCGAAATCCCGCGCCAGGCCGCTATGGTCGCCCTTGAGCACGGCAAGAAATAGCCGGCTCTGCTGGGCAGCAACATCCTGCCCGGGCTGCGCTTGCCAGCCGCTGGGCGTGCGTTTGGCGATGCCCTGGCTGTCGATGCGGTAATCCTGCTTGAGCGGGCTTTGCAGCTGCCAGAGCAGGCCGAGGTCACGGCTGAGGACAAATTGGCCACGACTGGTCAGCGGCTGCGGCAGGGCACGTAGGTGCTTTTCCTGAATCAGCGGGCCACGGACCACGGCGGGCTTGGCCAGCTGGGCGCTGAGTTGGTCGAGGTCGAAGGCGTGGACTTGGGTGGTTAAGAGCAGCAGGCTCAGCGTTAGGCCTATTGTCGCGGTGAGTTTGCGCTTGGGTTGCGCCCCCTCGGGCGCGTCACTTTTTCTTGCTTGCCCAAGAAAAAGTAACCAAAAAGAAGGGCACCCCGACATCCGGGTCTCGCTGCGCTCGACTTCCCTCGCTCCATCACCACTCCAGGGGCCGGCGTACAAGGGCCGTCCCTGGCCCTTTACGCCTTTCGCCGCATCCATGCGGCTCATCCCCTTGCGTGGCGATTGCGCTCGGCCTTCTGACGGGGAGGGTCCCCGCTCCAACATCTCCGTTAGACAGGGGTTGAGCGCTGAGCTCAATCCGGTCAAAAGGCTGTTCACGCCAACACCTTTTCAACGGCATCGATCAGCACCTTGGGCGAAGCGAACTGCATCTCGCGGGTGGCGATTTCCACCGCCACCTGCACGCTGCTGCCACGGGTCATGCGTTCACCGCTGGCGGCGTCAGTGATCAGGTAGTTGATCTTCAGGCGGTTTTCCCACTCCACCAGGTCGGCACGCACGATGATCGTCTGGCCGAACTGCGCGCCACGGATATAGCGAACCTGCAGGTCGATCACCGGCCAGGCGTAGCCGGCGTCGCGCATCTGTACGTAGTTGTGGCCGAGTTTGTCGAGCAGGGCGCAGCGCGCTTGTTCGAAGTATTTGACGTAGTGGCCGTGCCAGACCACTTCCATCATGTCGACATCGAAGAACGGCACCTGCAGTTCGATCTCCACCTGCAATACGCCTTTGCTACGCATAGAGCCTCCAGTGCTGTTCGCGGATACGCAGCAGGCACAGGCGCAGTTCGCCTTCCAGGGCGCGGTCTTCGATCACCGGGTGGAAGTCCACGGCCAGCTGTTCGCGCATGGCGGCGATGGGGGCCGGGATATGCATCTTGCCGTCGCGCTGGCGCAGCCAGACGCCCTGGTTGGCGGCCAGCAGGGTGGCGGCGGCGACCTGTTCGGTCAGCTCCAGGCTGCGCAGGGCGTCGCGGGCGGCGATGGTGCCCATGCTCACCTTGTCCTGGTTGTGGCATTCGGTGGAGCGCGAGAATACGCTGGCCGGCATGGTGTTTTTCAGCGCTTCGGCGGTCCAGGCGCTGGTGCCGATCTGTACGGCCTTGAAGCCGTGGTTGATCATCGCGCTGACGCTTGGTGCGCCGGACAGGTTGCTCGGCAGGCCGTGGTTGTAGCGGGTGTCGACCAGCAGGGCGAGCTGCCGATCGAGCAGATCGGCGACGTTGCCCACCAGGTTTTTCAGGCTGTCCATGGCGAAGGCGATATGCCCGCCGTAGAAGTGCCCGCCGTGCAGCACCCGTTCGGCTTCGGCGTCGATCAGCGGGTTGTCGTTGGCGCTATTCAGCTCGATCTCGATAAATTGGCGCAGCAGCCCCAGGCTGTCGGCCAGCACACCCAGCACATGCGGCGCACAGCGCAGCGAGTAGCGGTCCTGCAGGCGATGCAGTGGCGCGGTGGGTGCGTCGATGGCCAAGTCCTGACGCAGCCAGGCGGCGACCTGCATCTGCCCCGGGTGCGGCTTGGCGGCGAACAGGCGTTCGTCGAAGTGTTCCGGGTTGCCTTCCAGCGCCACCACGTTGAGTGCGGTGATGCGCGTGGCCAATTTCAGCAGGTAGTCGGCGCGCGAATAGGCCTGGCAGGCCAGGGCGGTCATCACGGCGGTGCCGTTCATCAGTGCCAGGGCTTCCTTGGGGCGCAGGGTCAGCGGCGTCCAGCCCAGCTCGTTGTGCACGTCGATGGCGCTGCGGCGCTCACCCTGGTACATCACCTCGCGTTCACCGGACAGGGTGGCGGCGACATAGGACAGCGGGGTCAGGTCGCCACTGGCACCCACCGAGCCTTCTTCCGGAATCAGTGGCAGCACATCAAATTCGAGAAAGGCCTGCAGGCGCTCCAACAGCTCCACGCGCACCCCGGACACGCCCTGGCACAGCGACTGCAGGCGTGCGGCGAGAACGGCGCGGGTGCTGGCTTCATCGAGCAGTTTGCCCAGGCCGCAGCCGTGGAAGGTGTACAGATGGCGCGGCAGGGCCTCGACCTGATGCAGCGGCACGGCCACCACGCAGGAGTCGCCGTAGCCGGTGGTGACGCCGTAGATCACGCCTTCCTTGTCCAGCAGGCTGTCGAGAAAGCGCGCGCCCTTGGCGATTTTTTCGCGGTAGGCGGCATCGCTCTGCAGCTGCGCCGGAGCGCTGCGGTTGGCCAGGGCGACAACCTGCTCGATGCTCAGGGGGCGTTCGCCAAACACGATGGGATCAGGCTGATGTGTCGTCATCTTCATTCCAGAACGGGTAGAAATTGAACCATTGCAGGGGCGCATCCAGGCAACGCTGCGCGAGCTGGTCGGCGTAGCGCTGGGTCCAGTGGCGGATCACCTCATCCCGTTCGCTGCGCTTCCAGTGCAGGCGCTCGGCGAAGGGTTCGATGATCACCTGATAGCGGTTGTCGATTTTCAGGCAGTGAATCAGCCTGACCGGGCATTGCAGCAGCCCGGCCAGCAGCCACGGGCCTTGCGGGAAGGCGGCGGGCTTGCCGAGAAAGTCCACGCTGACCTTGCGGCTGCCCGTGAGCGGTACGCGGTCGCCGGCAATCGCCAGCCACTCGCCGCGTTCCAGGCGCTCGGACAATTGCAGCATGATCGCCGCGTCCAGTTCGCTGACCTGAATCAGGCGCAAATGGGTGGCGCCGGCCTCACCGAGCAGGCGGTTGAACTGTTCGGCATGTTTGGTGTGCACCAGCACATTCATCGTCACCTGCTCGCCGAGCTCGGCCAGGGCGCGGCAGACTTCCAGGTTGCCCAGGTGTGCGGCTACCAGCATCTGCCCACGGCCTTGCTGGTGCAGCTGGACGCAGGCGTTGCCCGGGTCGATCAGGGTTACCTGTTGCATGCCGAGCTGGCCATTCCACACATCGAGCTTGTCCAGCAGGGTATCGGCGAAGCTCATAAAATGACGGAATACCGACCGGCGAGTGGGTTGCAGTTCGGTGCGGCCGCTCCAGTTGGCCAGGTTGCGCTGGTACTGGCGGATGCTGCGCCGCGCCTTGGCGCCGAACAGATAGAAATACAGCACGATCAAATACAGCAGCGGGCTGATCAGCCGGCGGCCGAGCAGGCGCGCCAGCCAGGCGGTGAATTTCATCAGGACAAAGCTGCCGCGCTCGCGCTGTCCGGCCCAGTGCTGCTGGCCACTCATGCGCGCCACCTGCGCCAGAGAATCTGTGGAGCGCGCAGCAACATGCCGAAGAACAGCTTGGTGTGCATCAGGGAAATCAGTGCGTTGTCGTGCCACAGGCGAAAGTGCGAGAGGCCATCCAGCGGGTAATGCACCTTGGTCGGCAGCCAGTGCATGGGCTGATTGCGCCAAGCCAGGCGCACCAGGACTTCGGTGTCGAAATCCATGCGCTTGCCGATCTTTACCCTGTCGATCAGCGCCAGGGTGGCTGGCAGCGGGTACACGCGAAAGCCGCACATGGAATCGCGGATGCTCAGCGACAGGGTGTTGATCCACACCCACACATGGGTCAGGTAGCGCGCATAGAGGCGGCCTTTCGGCACGCTCTCGTCGTACTGCGGGTAACCGCAGATCAGCGCCTCAGGGGCGGCTTGCGAGGCGTTGATGAAATGCGGCAGGTCGCCCAGATCATGCTGACCATCGGCGTCCACCTGCAGCGCATGGCTAAAGCCCAGCCGGGCCGCTTCCCGCAAGCCGGCCATGACCGCGCCACCCTTGCCCTGGTTGACCGGCAGGCGCAGCAAATGGGTATCGGGCTGGGTGGCCAACTGATCCATCACTGCCGCGCAGGCCGGGCTCGACGCATCGTCCACCAGTACGCAGGGCAGGCCAGCCGCATGCAGCGCGGCGACCACCACGGGCAGCGCGTGCTCGTGGTTGTACACCGGAATAACGGCGCAGGGCTTATGCATGGATCGCGGCCCCGTAGGATGGGTTGAGCGCAGCGATACCCATCGAACCGCTGTTGGGTATCGCGGCGCTCAACGCCAACCTACACAAACCATTCATTGTGCTGGCCCCAGCAGAATCCGCCCGGATGAGCAGGCCGCTTCGCCATTGCGGAAGGCGAAGTACAGCTTTCCGCGTGCGGCGTCAAAACGCAGGCTCAGTTGCAGCCGATCACCGGGGCGCACCAATTGCTGGAATTTCAGCACTTCCATGCCGCTGAAGCGCGGTGGCAAATCGGCGATCAGACTGCGCGCCAGTTGCTGCGCCCAGTCGATCTGCACCACGCCAGGCAGTACCGGGGTCTGCGGGAAATGGCCGGAGAAATGGGCGAGGTCCAGCGGTACCTCCAGCTCCAGCTGCCATTCGCCGTCCTGCTCGGTGGCCGACAGCGGCTCTACCTGGGTCGGTCGTGGCTCCGCCAGCAGCGCTTCCACTGCGGCCTGCGCCAGCTTGCCCTGACTGTTGTAAGGCAGCTGCGCGAGCAGGCGCCAGCGGCGGGGCAGGGCGATGGCTTCGCAATGGTCGGCCAGATGGCGACGCAGGGTTTCCGTGACGGTCTTGCGCCCCTGGTTGCGCAGGGCATGCAGGCCAGCCGGGCTCAAGGCCACCAGGGCGCCGAGGTAGGCGCGGCCTTGCTGCACCACGCCGAGGCGCGCGTCGCTGAGCCATTGGTGGCTGCTTAGCGCCTGTTCGAGCATGGGCAGGGAGATACGTTTTTCTTCCAGCTTGATAATCCGGTCCAGGCGGCCGCGCAGGGCGAAGCGGCCGTCGGCCTGCAGTTCCACCGCATCGGCGGTCTGCTCGCGGTGGCCGGCCGGTAGATAGGGCGAGGTCAGGTTGAGTGCACCAGCTTCGTCTTGGCCCAATTGGATGCCGACAAACGGCGTCCACAACTCACCGCCCTGACGCCAGGCGATGCCGCCGGTTTCCGAGCTGCCATAGATTTCCGTGGGCCATTGGCCAAGCAGGCCGTGTAATTCGGCGGCGGTTTCCGCTGGCAGCGCGCCGCCGGAGGAGAACACCTGGCGTACCTGGCGCAGTGCGTGCCAGTCCAGATTGTCGCCCATTCTCTTTAATAGCGCGGGGCTAGCCACCCAGGCGAAATCAGTGCCGGTTGCCAGGCTTTCACGCTGTAAATCTTCGGGGAACGGCTGGGCGCGGCGTTGGAAGGCGCGGCCGGCGCATAGCGGCCAGAGCACGCGAAACAGCAGGCCGTAGATATGCTGGGTGGCGACGCTGCCGAGGATGGTCGCGTCGCCCAGTTGTTCGCCCCACAGTTGCTCCAGGGCGGTCACTTCATTGGCCAACTGACGCAGGGATTTGTCGATCAGCTTGGCTGCGCCGCTGGAGCCGGAGGTGCACAGGGTTAGTCGGCACTGGTCGAGATCGAGCGGGGCCGGCGGCAGTGCAGCGCTTTCGGGGCTAAGCAGGCCATCGAGGTTGTCCAGCCACAGGTCGCACTGGCTGCCGAGGTGCTGACGGGTTTGCGGCTGGGCATCGGCTGGCAATAGCACGGCAATCCCGGCGCGCCAGGCGGCCAGCAGGGCGATGGCCAGTTCAGCGGCGTCGTCGAGGTACAGCGCCAGGCGCTTTACGCCACGGCCTTGCAGTGCAGCCGCCAGTTGCAGGGCCTGCTGGCGCAGCTGGGGGTGATCCAGATCGGCCGTTACTGCGCGCCCTGGGTGGGCGTCGAGCAATAGATGCTCGAGGGGCAGCCAGTTCATTCATGTCTCCTTACACGCTGGCGCACCAGCCACTCGCCGGCAAACAGCAGGCCCATCAGGCCGTAGGCAATCAGCCCGGTATACAGCGTCCACCAGCTCAGCGGCGCCCAGACATTCAGCGCCACCACCACCAGGCCGTTGGCCAGGAAGAACCAAGCCCAGACCTGGGTGACGGTGCGGGTATAGCGCACCGCCACGTCCGGCAGTTGCGGCTCGCTCAGGCGCGCCAGGCGCTCGATCAGCGGCGGGCCGAACTTCAGGCTCAGGCCGAACAGCGCCAGCAGCAGGCCGTTGAGCAGCACCGGGTACCAGCGCAGCAACTCAGGCTCACCGGCCAGGCCGAGCAACAGGCAGAAGCCCAGGGCCACGGCGGTCATCCAGCGGTTGCCCGGCTTGCCCCATTGGCTCAGCGCACGCACCAGCCACAGGCCGCCGAGCACGCCGGCAAACAGGCGCGGCGATAGATGCTGCATGCCGTAGTACACGGCAAAGGGGTAGAGCAGCCCGGCCAGCAGCAGGAGCAGGCCAAATAGGCGACTCATTATTCGTTGGCTGGGGCGTTGACCAGCTGCAGCACCGCCTCGACCACATCACCGACGGTGCGTACGGCCTTGAACTCCTCGGCCGCAAGCTTTTTGCCGGTCTGGCGTTTGATATGGTCGATCAGGTCCACGGCGTCGATGCTATCGATCTCAAGGTCCTGATAGAGGTTGGCTTCAGGCGTAATGCGTTCTGCGTCCAGCTCGAACAGCTCGACCAGGGCATCGCGCAGGGTGGCGAAAATCTCTTCACGGGTTTGCATCGGCGGCTTCCTCAGGCGGTCTGTTGCGATGACACGAATGCCGCCAGGCTGGCTACGTTGGCAAAGTGCTTGCGGGTGTCCTTGGCTTCGGCGTCGATCTTGATGCCGAAACGTTTCTGGATCGCCAAGCCAAGTTCCAGGGCGTCGACCGAATCCAGGCCCAGGCCTTCACCGAACAGGGTCAGGTCGGCGGCGATGTCTTCGGCGGCCATATCCTCAAGCCCCAGGGAATCGATGATCAGGTTTTTAATTTCCAGCTGTAAATCGCTCATCTTTGGCGAGCTCCTTCATAAAGTGTTGGTGCAGAACATCGTTGAGTTTGCGTGAGGCTATCGGCGGCGATCCCAGGGCATTGAACTGTTGCGGGTCAATATCCTCGCCTACGCGCAGACGAATGTGAAAGCGGCGCGACGGAATGCTGTACCAGGGCTCGGCCTTGGTCAGGGTGGTGGGACTGACGCTGATCACCACCGGGGTGACGATGCGCGCGCCACGCAGGGCGATGGCCGCCGCGCCACGGTGAAATGCCGGTGCTTGCCCCGGCGTGGTGCGCGTGCCTTCGGGGAAGATCACCAGGGTCTGGCCGCTCTGCAGGGCGCCGGCCGCTTCGTCGAGCATGTCCATGCTGCCGCTGTTGCTGATGTAATGGGCCGCGCGCAGTGGCCCGCGCATGCTCGGGTTATCCCACAGGCTTTGTTTGACCACGCAGTTGGCATCGCGAATAAAGGCGATCAGCACCACCACGTCGATCAGCGACGGGTGGTTGGCGATGACCATCTGCCCCGGCTGGCCGAGGCGTTCGATGCCTTCGACCTCGTAGGTCAGTACGCCGCTGCGGTACATAAAACGCACGAACAGGTAGAAGGTTTTGCTGATCACCGCGCGGGCGCGGGTGCGCCGGCTCAGGGCATCACCCGGCAGCAGGGCGAGCAGCGGGAAGATCAGCACGCGCAGCAGCACGCCGCCGATGCCGAACAGGCTGAAACTCAGGGCCGTAGCAAGCAGCCGCCAGACATAGGGCGCGCTGTAACGGCTCAGGCCTTGTTGCGTGACCAGGTCCATTGTCGGCTCTTCCAGTGGTGTTGCAGGGTGGGTTGGTCGCTGCACAGGGCGCGGACCAGGTTGAGGGCGTGGGGCCATTGGCTTTGAGCGCCATTGGCGCTGCTTAGTTGCAGTTGCCAGTCATCACCCGGCGTCAGCAGCAGGCCAACGGCATAGGGAAATGGCACATCATCGACAAAAGGTGCGTAAACCTCGGGCGGAGTTTCTTCGGCAATCACCAGCAGCACCGCGGGTGCACCGTCGTGGAGCATGCCGCAGGCTTCCAGGATGGCGTTCTCCAGGCCATCGCCGGCGCCGGCAATGGCGGTCATTTCGCTGTGATCGCCGCGCTGGATCGACCACAGACCGATGATCGCGTTATGCACCGAGAGGCTGAACTGGGTCGGCGACAGCGGCTCGCCATGCGCCAGGTCGGTCAGAATAGTCAGGGTGCGTGGAGTTTCACCGTGCCGGCTGGCGAACACCATGGGCAATTGCGGGTGCGCTTCGGCCAGCGGCCAGGCGACGTGAAAGGCCATCCGCGCCAGACGGCTCAGGCGCCGGCGCTGCATGGCCGGCAGTGCGCTGACATCCGGTTGCTCACCCGCATCCACCAGGCGCGACGGCGCCTGATGCCAGGCGCACCAGTCAGCCGTGCTGTCCAGGCCAGGGGCCCAGGCACGCCATTGTTCGATCCTGAAATGTGTCACGCGGTGGGCATCCATGTCGGCTACAGCCAGCGGCAACCAGCGCAGGGCTTGGCAGCAGCTGTGGCGAAGTGCTGGCATTATCCAGACCGCAGGGACCATGCGCAAATCCGTGGCCTGCTGTTCTGACCGGAGGCAGCGCGGTTTTGCCGAAAATCTCGCCCTTTTCACGTACTTTGCATAGAATCCGGAACCATTTCGGTGCTCAGAGGGTGTTTTATGCGGCGCGTGATCTTCAATCAGAAGGGCGGTGTAGGTAAGTCCAGTATTGCCTGCAACCTGGCCGCAGTGAGCGCTTCCCAGGGCTATCGCACGCTGCTGATCGACCTGGACGCCCAAGCCAATTCAACCCATTACCTCACCGGTCTGACCGGCGAGGATATTCCCATGGGTATTGCCGAGTTCTTTAAGGGCACCCTGTCATCGGCGCCGTTCGGCAAGAAAGGCAGCGTGGATATCTACGAAACGCCGTTCGACAACCTGCATGTGGTGACTGCCACCGCCGAGTTGGCTGACCTACAGCCCAAGCTGGAGCAGAAGCACAAGATCAACAAGCTGCGCAAACTGCTCGAAGACCTCAGCGAAGACTACGAGCGGATTTACCTGGACACCCCGCCGGCGCTGAATTTCTACACCGTCTCCGCGTTGATCGCCGCCGACCGTGTGCTGATTCCGTTCGACTGCGACAGCTTCTCGCGTCAGGCGCTGTATGGCTTGCTGCGCGAAATTGACGAACTTAAGGAAGACCACAACGAGGGCCTGGAAGTCGAGGGCATCGTGGTCAATCAGTTCCAGCCGCGCGCCACCCTGCCGCAGCAACTGCTCGATGAGTTGATCGCCGAGGGCTTACCGGTGCTGCCGGTCAATCTGATGAGTTCGGTGAAAATGCGCGAGTCACATCAGGCCTGCACGCCGCTGATCCACCTGGATCGCAGCCACAAACTGACCCAGCAGTTTGTCGAGCTGCATGACCTGCTTAACGCCGCGTCATAGTGGGTGTCACGCCGCGCTAGAGAAGTGGCGTGGTGTGCCGTGGTGGCCGGGAAAAGCCTTTACGCATATAAGTGGCACGCGCGTGGCGCAGGACGATCTGCTCAAAGGCGCCGCGTTCGCGTAGCTGCTCTACCGCCTGGGTAAGCCGAGCCAAAGTTGCCTCCTCGGCGGTTTTGCGCGAATAGAACAGCCAGAAGTACTGCTCGCCTAACACCAACGGCCGGGAGAACGTGGCCTGGGTCAGCCTCATCCCTTCGGCCACGGTGTAAATACCCAGGTCAGAGCCGATCAAACCGTCGATGCGACCGTTGACCACCATGGATAGCCCCTGTTGGTAATTATTGATGGGGAATTTTTTGATCGCCTGGTCTGCGGCGAACGCGTCGTTGAAGTGCCCACCGCGCATGACGCCGATAGTCAGGCCATGCAGGTCATTGAACGTGCGCAGGCGTTTGCCGGCCCCCGCCAGCACAATCACCTGCAACGGAAAAATTGGCGCCACCTTGATCGCCGCTTCAGCCAGATCATCATTATCAAAACGCAGAACAAAATCCGCACGGCCATGCTTCAGCTCTATTACGGTGCGCGCATAGGGCAGCAGCATATTGCGTGAGGTGAAACCGGCCTGGGCGGCGATGCGGTTGCTGATTTCGTACATGATGCCGTGTAACTGGCCATCTTCAGCGGTCATGCCGAAGGGCGGTATGTCGATGGTGACGATATTCAGCGGTCTTGCCTGTGGAGCGGTGACGGCGAGGATGCAGGCAAAAAAACCGAGCAGGGCCAGTGCTCGGTTCAGGGTGACTAGGGGGTGTGGCTTCATGGCCTTCACGCTAGAGCGCTGATGATGCTAGGTAGCTTAGTCTTGTTTGGTGTTTGGGCTTGGTAGCCTTCAGCGCACCACGTAGATATCGCAGGGCGCCTTGTGTAGGAAGTGCTGCGCCAGGCTACCGAGCAGGGCTTGCGACAGTGCGCTGCGGCCGTGGCTGCCGAGTACCAGCAGTTCAGTGTTGGTGCTTTTCAGGCGCGCTTGCAGGCAGCGCAGGATGCCGCCTTGCTCGACCGAGTGGGTCAGGGTCGGGCCTTTTTCCGGCAGATTCTGCGCTTCATCCTCCAGCAATTGGTTGATCAGGGCTTTCTGCGTGGCCAGTTGCGCTTCGACCTGCTTGGGCGTGCCTTTGTTCGGCTCGAAGACGTGCAGGGCATGCAGTTCGGCGGTTTCCGGCAGCAGGCGATAGGCCTGGCCAAGGGCGCTGCAGGCACACAGCGAGAAGTCGATGGCGGCCATAGCGCGCTCATACGGGCGTGAGTCGTTACGCGCCACCAGCAGCAACGGCACCGGGCAGTTGCGGGCAATGCGATCGAGGCTGGTGCCGGAGAAAAAGTCGTGGCGCTGGTGATGGCCACCGAGTACCAGCAGGTCGCAACCCAGCTCATTGAGCTGCTGCAGTACCACTTCTGAGGGTTTGATACCGGTGCGGATCAGCAACTGGCTGTCGGGTGGGGCGTACTGGGTCAGGCTGCGATCCAGGGCCTGCTTGGCCTGTTCGCGTTCCTGGGTGCTTTTATTCGGGTCGAGCACATGCAGGATGGTCAGTTTGGCGTTGAACTGCTTGGCCAACTGGGTGGCACGGCATAGCGCCATGTCGGCGGTGTCGCGCAGGTCGTGGGCAATAAGGATGTGACTGGGCATGGTCGGCGTTCTCCTGCCGATGCATGTCGGCACATTTATTGTGACCTCGAGTCATAGCTGGACTTTTGACCCAGGGCAAGGTCGGGTGTCAGCGTGCGCGTAATTGGTACAGGCCGCGACTCTCGGCCACTACTTCACCACTCTCATCGGTTAGCTGCAACTGTAAAACATACTCGGCTTTGCCGAGTTCTGCTGCGTGCTTTTGCAGTTGCTGGATTTCTTCCGTGGTAAGGCGTGCCTCGACCCAGATATCGCCGGTGGCGGGGCGGCGAAAGCGCAGGTTCATTTCCTTGATGATGGGGTAAAAGCGCTGGGCATCGAAGCTGGTAAGAAACAGCGCGCCGCCGGGAATTTCCGCCAGGGTGAACAGCGCGCCGGCGTACATGCTGCCGATATGGTTCTGGTTGCCCGCCAGCGGCATCAGCAGGCGCACGTGGCCCGGTTCGAGCACTTCGGCCTTGAGGCCGCTGCGCTGGACAAAGGCAATCTGTTCTTCGGTGAGCTGGCGCACCAGTTCGATAGACATCGTCATGCTTGGCTCCACAATTATTGTTGTGTAGCCAGCCTAAGGGTTGGTCGATGGCAGGGTAATGACCGCAGTGTTGGTGCAAGATTGACCAATCCGCTCAGTGCGGTCT